>NZ_VKJP01000331.1 GCF_007280575.1 Streptomyces benahoarensis | reverse complement strand
CTGGTGGGGCGGGGCGGCGGGAAGAGCATGCCCAGCTCGCTGCCGGCGTTCAGCGCCACGCCCGCCGGGCTGCCGATGGCGGGGATGACGACGTCCAGCAGCCGGGCGCCGACGGCGGTCACCTATCCAGCTCAATAACCGGCCCATGGGTCGGTTATTTGGGTGGGGAATACGGGGACGGAAACGCCGACCGGCCGCGGCGCCAGGCCCGGTGGGGCCCGGCGGCGCGGCCGGTCGGTGCAGATGTGCGGGTGTCAGTTGTCCTTGAGGACGCCTGCGGTGCGGGCTTCGGTGAGCCATTCGGGGAACTCGACCATCAGCTGCTGGTAGAGCTCGTCGGAGGAGAGGGCGCGGGGGTCGCGTCCGGCGTGGAAGAAACCGGCGTTGTCGACGACGCGCTTTTCCGGTACGGCCAGGTCGTCGAGCTTGCGGAGGAAGTCGAAGCCCTTGGCGTCCGGGTCGCCGAAGCCGATGAACTGCCAGAAAATGGGGAGTTCGGCGGCTTCGCAGAGCGCCCTTTCGGCGGCCGGCCGGGAGGTCGGGGCGCCGTCGGTCTGGAAGATGACGAAGGCCGGGGCCGTGGTGCCGGACTTCTTGTAGTGCTGGACCACGGCGTCGATGGCCCAGTGGTAATTCGTCCGCCCCATGTGGCCGAGTCCGGCATGGAGTTCGGCGATACGGCCCTCGTAGTGGGTGAGGTCGAGGTCGGCGGTGCCGTCGACGTCGGTGGAGAAGAAGACGACGGGGACGATGCCGTCGTCGTCGAGGTTCGCGGAGAGGCCGAGGGCCTGTTCGGCGAGGTGCTGGACGGTGCCGTCCTTGTAGTAGTTGCGCATCGAGCCGGAGCGGTCGAGCACCAGGTACACGGCGGCGCGCTGGGCGGTGAGGCCGTGCTTGTCGAGGGTCGCGGCGGCGGACTTGACGAGGCTGACGAGGGCGGGGGCGGTGGCCTCCACCTTGTGGAGGGCGGTGTTGCCCTGGGGGGCCTCCGTGTCCTCCGTGGCCTGCGCGGCCTCCGTGACCTCCGTGGGGACCGTGGCCTCCGTGGCCTCCGTGGCCTCTGCGGTTTCCGCGGTCTTCCGGGCCTCGATGGACTCGGTCGCGTCGGAGACCGGAGCGTCAGAGACCGAGGCGTCAGGCGCCGGAGCGTCAGATGCCGGAGCGTCGGCGGCCGGGGCGTCGGCGGCCGGGGCGTCGGCGGCCGGGGCCTCGGCAGTGGCCTCGCCCGGGACGGTGTCCCCGTCCGTAGGGGTGGTGTCCCCGTCCGTAGGGACGGTGTCCTCGTCCGTAGGGACGGTGTCCTCGTCCGTAGGGACGGTGTCCCCGTCCGTAGGGACGGTGTCCTCGTCCGTAGGGGTGGTGGCCTCGTTCGGGACGAGGGCCTCATCCGCGGCGGTGGCCGTAGCGGTTCCGGACTCGTCCACGGCAGCGACGGCCTCGGGCGCGTCGTCGGGCGTCGCTGCAGCCTTCGGGGCCTGCTCCGGTTCCGGGCGCTCGGCCCGGTGGTCCACGTGGCCGGCCTGGGCCGGAACGGTCGGGGACTCCGGCTCGGCCGTGGATTCCTGGGGGGCCGTCCGGGCGGCGGGGACCTCGGCCACCGGGCGTTCCGCCACGGGCCGTTCCGTCGTGGGCTGTTCGGCGGCCGGGGCCTCGGCCGCCGGCTCTTCCGTCGCGGGCGCTTCGGCGGCGGCCCGGTCGGTGGGGGTGCCGGGTGCGGACTCCTCGCGGGCCTCCGGGATGGCGGTGGCGGGGGTGGCCGGTTCCGGCGTTTCCGTGCCGCTCGGTGTGGTGCCGGACTCCTCCCGAGTCGCCTTGGAGCGACCGAAAGCGTTGCGCAGCAGACTCCGAATGCCCATCGGCGGACCTCTCTTGGGGGTGGTGGGTGCGGCGTATGTCCGTGAAGCTGCGGACATGTCCCTGACCAGGACGGATACGTAAGAGTAGCGGCCCGCACCGGCGTCACCGTGGGATCTCGGGCGTCGCGTTGCCTGTACGAGGGGGCGTTGTGCGGGGCGGTGCGGAGCGCGACGGGAGCCGAAGGGAAGGGGTGCCGGGCCCCTCGCGGCGCGCGGCCGGACGGTGGAGGGGACGGAACCGGCCAGGGATGGGGGAACGGTGACGGCTGGAGCGAACCGGCCAGGTGGCGAGCCACGGTGACGGCCGTACGGAGGTGGCACGGCCGGATTCCGTACGCGGCCCCCGCCGAGCCCAGAGGAAGGGGCACGGCGGCACCCGGCCGAGGTCACCCCGCCACCTTCGTCCGGGCCATTTCCGGGTACCTGGATTCCGCTTCGTTATGCGGGCTCCCGTATGATCACCGCTCCTCTCCTGGTGTGTGAATGCGGCCGCGCGGGGGTGGGCTCATATCACGGTGCGGACACGGGTCGGCAAGGTGTGGGTAAGGAAGTGGTTCGGACAGGTATCCGATGTCCGGTCGATCCCCTCTTATCCGGTGACCATCGGTCTGAGCCGCCCGTTGTTGGTCAAAGGCGGTCGCAAGCCGGGAGCCGGGCGAGAGCCTTTGCGAGGGTGACAGGAGATGTGGGGCGGATGGGGCTGACCAGTCGGTCGCTCGAAATCGCGGTGGTGGCGCTGGCGGTGGTGCTCGTCGCGCTGACGGTGTGGCAGTGGCCGCGGCTGTCGGGGCGTGGGGCGCGGGTCCTCCTCGGCAGGCTCGGCGCCGTCGTGGTCACCCAGGTGGCGCTGGTGTGCGCGCTGGCCCTCGCGGTCAACAACAGTTTCGAGTTCTACGGAAGTTGGGACGACCTCCTCGGCAACGAGGACAAGGCGCCGGTCGCGGTCAGTGACAACGGCGGGCAGTACGCCTCCGTCGGCACCACCAAGGGCGCGCTCGTCCAGCCCGCCGGGCCGCAGGGTCTGGACCGGGTGACGGGCCTGCCGCAGGGCCCCGCCGACAAGGTCGGGAAGATGGAGTCGGTACGGATCGTGGGGCGCCGCAGCGGCGCGATCAACCCGGCGTTCGTCTATCTGCCGCCGCAGTACTTCCAGCCGCAGTTCCGCCGTCAGCGGTTCCCCGTGATGGTCGTGATCAGCGGTTACCCCGGCGGCATCATGAACCTCGCGCAGCATCTCCAGATCCCGCAGAACGCCGGGCGGCTGATCGCCAAGGGCGCCATGCAGCCGACGGTGATGGTGATGGTGCGGCCGACGATCGCGCCGCCGCGGGACACCGAGTGCGTGGATGTGCCGGGCGGCCCGCAGGCCGAGACGTTCTTCACCAAGGACCTGCCGGACGCGATGCGGTCCGCGTACCGGGTGGGCCACGACGCGAGTGCGTGGGGCGCGTTCGGGTACTCGTCGGGCGGCACCTGCTCGCTCCAGCTGGCGATGCGGAACCCGAAGATCTACACGTCCGCCGTCTCGCTCTCCGGCGACTACGCGATCAAGGATGATCTGACGACCGGCAGCCTCTTCGGCACCGGTCCTGAGGGTGCGCAGCGCGAGCGGGAGCACGATCTGCTGTGGCGGATGGAGCATCTGCCGGTGCCGCAGATCTCCGCGCTGGTGGCCAGCAGCCGCAAGGGTGAGCCGGACTACGGCGCGACGATGGACTTCCTGCACGCGGCGAAGGCACCGATGACGGTCGACTCGATCATCCTGCCCCGCGGCAGCCACCAGTTCGGCACCTGGCGGCGTGAGGTGGTTCCGGCGCTGGAGTGGCAGAGCAGGCAGCTGACGTTCCCGCAGGACGTCGTGGCGGCGCCGCACAAGCCCGCCGCCCCGCACGGCGCCCAGGCACCGCACGACGGCAAACCGACCGAGCACCCCACGGGCCAGCAGTCCGGTGCCCCGGCCACCCAGGCGGAGCGCCGCCGGGACCCGGTGGAGTCCGCCGCGCAGGACTGACGGCGTACGGGAGCGGGCCGGGCACGGGGTGCGGAGTCACCCGGTGCCCGGCCCGTCGCATGTCCGGGAACGGGTGCGTCCGGCCCGTCGTATGTCCGGGAACGGGCGCGGCCCCACGCGCCGCCGCGCTCAGGGCCGGTACACCATCCCCGGCTCCGGCTTCGCGGGGGACAGCAGCTGGGAGACGGTGACGATCGTGAAGCCGCGGTGCTTCAGCTCCTTGAGGATGCCGGGGACGGCCGGGACGGTGCCCGGGTAGATGTCGTGGAGCAGGATGATGCCGTCCTGCTCGGTCTGGTCGAGGACCCGCTTGGTGATCAGCTTCGAGTCGTTGGTCAGGTAGTCCTTCGCCGTCACGCTCCACAGGACCTCGGCGAGCCCCAGCTCCTTGCTGACCTTGGCGACCTTCTCGTCGGTACGGCCCTGGGGCGGGCGCATCAGCGTCGGCGTCTTGCCGGTGAGGTCGTGGACCGCCTTCTGGACGCGGGAGAGCTGGCTCGTGATCTCCGCCGGGGTGGCGCCGGTGAGGATCTGGTGCGACCAGGTGTGGTTGGCGAGTTCGTGGCCCTCGCGGTCGATGCGCTTCACCTCGGCGGGGCGCTCGGCGATGTGGTTCTTGCCGAGCATGAAGAAGGTCGCGTGGACCTGCTCCTTCTTGAGGATGTCCAGCAGGTGGTCGGTGTTCTCGCTGGGGCCCGCGTCGAAGGTGAGCGCCACGCATTTCACCTCGCGGCAGTCGACGTCCGAGCCGTCCGCCGCGTCCTTGCCGTTCTTGGCGTCCGAGCCGTCCGCCGCTAGCTGGGCGTCGCGGGCCTTGACGTCGGCCGCCGGGGCGTCGTCCCGGGCGTCGGCCGGGGCGATCTCGTTGGCGGGGGTGCAGCCGCTGAGCGCCAGGGCCAGGGAGGCGGCGGTCAGCAGCCCGGCTATGACGGGGCGGCGGGCGGTCTTCGGCATGGAACTCTCCGGGCGGCGCGGGGGTACGGCGACAGCCGGCCGGACGGCTGCCCGGCAGCTCCGGGGAACTATACATAGCGTGTAGACATGCAGTGTCTACGCCCTGCGTAGAGGTGCGGTGCATAGAGGAGGGCGGGGCGTCCGCCCATGAGGAGTGGTCCCGGATGGGGCGCACCGGCCCGTTCGGACGCGCCCCGCGCGACAGCCCGCCCCGCCCCGGGGTGGACTCGTACCGTGACCGCACCGCCGGACGACTGCCTGGCCCGCAACGACTGGATCTGCGGCGACTACCTCAGCAGCCGCCGGCACATCCTGCTCGGTGCGGTGGCCGAGCACGTCCAGCTGACGGTGGTCTCCGTCGCCCTCGGGCTGGTCGTCGCGGTGCCGTTGGCGCTGCTGGCCCGGCGGCACCGGTGGACGGCGGGGCCCGTGCTGGCGCTGACGACGATGCTCTACACGATCCCGTCGCTGGCGATGTTCTCCCTGCTGCTGCCGGTCTACGGCCTCTCGTCCGCCCTGGTCGTGGCGGGTCTCGCGCTGTACTCGCTGACCCTGCTGGTACGGAATCTGCTGGCCGGTCTTGACGGCGTACCGGCCGAGGCGAAGGACGCCGCCCGGGGCATGGGGTACGGGCCGACGCGTCAACTGCTGACCGTGGAGCTGCCGTTGGCGTTGCCCGCGGCGATGGCGGGACTGCGGATCGCCACCGTCTCCGCCGTCGCGCTCACCACCGTCGGCGCGATCGTCGGCCACGGCGGGCTCGGCAACCTCATCTACGCCGGGATGAACTCCTACTTCAAGGCGCAGGTGCTGACCGCGTCGGTGCTCTGCGTGCTGCTCGCCGTCGCCTTCGACCTGCTGCTCCTGGGCGCGGAGCGGCTGCTGATGCCCTGGCGGCGGCGGGCGCGCACCGCACGGCGGGGGCGCGCGCGGATGGCCGTGCGCCGTCCCGTCGCGGCCGGGCGGCAGCCGTGAACGCGGTCTCCGGCGCCGTCGCCTGGCTCACCACCGCGGCCCACTGGTCCGGCGAGAACGGCATCGGGCACCGGCTCGCCCAGCACGCCGCGCTCACCGTCGGCTGCCTGCTGCTGAGCTGTCTGATCGCGCTGCCGGTCGCCGTCGTCCTCGGGCATCTGGGGCGCGGCGGGGCGCTCGCCGTCAACCTCGCCAACGTCGGCCGCGCGGTCCCCACCTTCGCCGTCCTGGTCCTGCTGCTGCTCACGCCCCTCGGACGGCACGGGGAGTGGCCGACCGTCATCGCCCTGGTGCTGTTCGCCGTGCCGCCGCTGCTGACCAACGCGTACGTGGGGATGCGTGAGGTCGACCGGGACGTGGTCCGGGCCGCGCGCGGCATGGGGATGACCGGCGGTCAGCTGGTGTGGCGGGTCGAACTGCCGCTGGCGCTGCCGCTGGCGCTGACCGGGGTGCGCATCGCCGCCGTCCAGCTCGTCGCGACCGCCACCCTCGCCGCACTGGTGGGCGGCGGCGGCCTCGGCCGGATCATCACCGCCGGGTTCAGCCTCGCCTCCACCCCGCAGGTCGTCGCCGGTGCGGTCGTCGTCGCGGTGTTCGCGCTGGTCATGGAGGGGGCGTTCGAGCTCGGGCTGCGGTGCGGGCCCCGGCCTGTCTCTTATACACATCTCCGAGCCCACGAGACGCTCATGAATCAAAAACAAA
>NZ_VKJP01000330.1 GCF_007280575.1 Streptomyces benahoarensis | reverse complement strand
GTTAGTTCTATTCCTATTAATTCGTCGGCAGCGTCAGATATGTATAAGAGACAGCGGGAGGTCGGCGCAGGGCAGTTGGGGAACTGTGGCGGTGCGTCGGGGGCGTGAGGAACCGCAAGGGGGGCGCGGGCGTGGCCGCGTTGCGCCGTTCGGGGGATCATTGTGAACGACCGGGAAACTTCCGCTCCTTGGCATTGACAGGGCCATGTCTACGCGCGTCATGCTTGAGGGCATGAGAATCCCCCCACGGATCACCCGGATCGGCGCCGCGGGCGCCCTCGCGTCGGCCCTCCTCCTCGGCGGCACCGCCGTGGCGGCCACCCCGAGTACCGCCACGGCGCACGCGGCCGTGTCCGCGCAGCAGGTGCGGGTGGCGAGCGTCGGCTCGATCTGCCAGTCCAAGCTGCCCGCCGAGGCCCACGACACCCTTGACCTGATTGCCAAGGGCGGCCCCTACCCCTACCCGAAGGACGGCACGGTCTTCTCGAACCGCGAGGGGATCCTGCCGCAGCAGAACTCCAGCTACTACCACGAGTTCACCGTCGTCACCCCCGGCTCCCCGGACCGCGGTGCGCGCCGCATCGTGACCGGTGAGAAGAAGCAGGAGGACTACTACACCTCCGACCACTACGCGACCTTCGACCTCGTCGACTTCGGCTGCTGAGCCGACGCCCGGTCCCACCGGGCACAGACGGCGGCCGGGATGCTGCGGGCATCCCGGCCGCCGTCGCGTGGTGCGGGGGCCCGTGGGCCGGGCCGGACGGCTTTCGCGGGCGGCGGGCTGACGCCGGAGGTCAGAACGGTCGCGGTGAGTTGCCGCACGGGTAACCCTGAAAGATCCCTGGGATGTCGCCGCTTCGGGGACATACGGTGGCCCCCCGCGCGAGAATTGTCAGTGGCTGCCGGTAGCGTTCCGGTCGAATCGAGACATGACCGGGCATCGACGGTAATGCTCCGACCTGCCGCGGCCTGCCCGCGCGGAGTTCGCCGTACCGGCCGCGGCCGGGCGGGCACGGTCGTTCACAGACGAGGAAGGGCGGCGAACTGCCGTGTATCGCTGGGAGATCACCCGGGCCGCGCTGGCGCAGCGGGTCTTCGCCATCGTGCGCAGCACGACGTACGACGAGGCGAGCGCCACCGCGGACACCCTGTTGTCGGCGGGCGTCACCACCCTGGAGATATCCCTGACCACGCCGTTCGCGCTGGAGGCCGTCACCACGCTCACCCGTGAGCTGGGGGAGGACGCGGTCATCGGCGCCGGTACGGTGCTTGACGCGGTGTCGGCCAGGATGGCGGTCGACGCCGGGGCCCGCTTCCTGTCCTCGCCGAGCCTGGACGCCGAGGTGATCCGTACGGGCCACCGCTACGGCGTCCCCGTCTTCCCCGGTGTCGCCACCCCGACCGAGATGGTGCGTGCCCTGGAGCTGGGCGCCGATGCGCTCAAGGTATTCCCCGCGGCGGACCGCCGCCCGTCCTGGCTGGGCGAGATCCGCGCCGCCCTGCCGCAGGCGCCGCTGCTCCCGGCGGGCGGGGTGAGTGTCGAGAGCGCCCCCGAGTGGATCGCCGCGGGCGCGGTCGCCGTCGGCCTCGGCTCCGCCCTCTCGGACGGCGACCGCGACACCGTCGCCAAGCGCGCCTCCGCCTTGCTGGCCCGGCTTGCGGAAGCCGCCTCGGGAGATCCGGTTCCTGAGAGCGCATTGGAGTTCTACGAGTACTGATCGCCCAAATTAGCGGGCTGCGGGAATCCGCCGCAGCCCGCTAATTTGCTGCGCTGGAGCGGTCGTTATTGACTGCTGGTGGTCGTCCCTGGTCGCCCCGGCACGGCCCACAGACGGCCCAGTGCCTATAGGGGGCGACGCCACCCCACGCGGATCTGCGCGGGCCGTCGTCACGGTTGGCACTCAGTTAATGAGTGTGCTCGCCCCCGGGTTACCCCTCCCGCTCGTCACCAGGAAGCGAGAATCGAATGACTGAGTCATCCGCAGTCGCCCACCGTTACGCTGGCTACCACCAGTCAACGATCCAGGAGGGCGCGCCGAGGATGGGACCCAAGACGCTGAGGGTCTACAAGACGATCCGATCACGAATTGAGTCGGGCCAGTATCTCCCCGGCGAGAAGATGCCGTCTGAGCGCACCCTAAGCGCCGAATTGGAGATCGGTCGCACCGCCCTACGGCAGGTGCTGACCCGGCTCGCTAACGAGCGTCTCATCAAGGCGTACGACCGCAGCGCCTACCGTGTCGTGGGCGGCGAGCGGGTACCGGACCCAACCGGCCTGGAGCCGTGGGAGATCCATGGGAGCCGCAGGATCTACGAGAACCGGTGGGTGAACCTCGACCTCGTCGACGTGACCCCGCCTGGGGTCGACAGGTTCGAGCATCATGTGGTCAGGCTGCACCATGTCGCGATCACCGCCGTGGTCGACGAGCGAGAGCGCGTGCTGATGCTGTGGCGCTATCGGTTCGTCCCCGAGCAGTGGGGCTGGGAGTTGCCCGGTGGGATCGTGGACGCCAACGAGGACCCCGCGGTCACGGCTGCGCGCGAAACGGAAGAAGAGACCGGGTGGCGGCCTGCGACGGTTGAGCACGTGGTGACCTACCAGCCGATGATCGGCATGGTCGACTCACCGCACGAGATCTTCGTGGCGCGAGGCGCCGAGAAGGTGGGAGAGCCGACCGACGCCGAGGAAGCGGGACACGTCGCGTGGATCCCGCTCGATGAGATCCCCACCTTGATGGCCGAGGGCAAGCTGATGGGGTCAGGGACGCTCGTCGCGCTCCTTCACCTCCTGTCCTCGCGGTCTACAACCGGCCGGTGAGGAGTTCCACCCGACGGCGGTGCCGCACGGAGCCCGTGCGGTTCGCCAGCAGGCGGGCCTGCTGGAGGTGAGTCCGGGCGTCGTCCACTTCACCGCGGGCGAGGTGCGCCTGCGTGAGGTCGCAGTGCAGACCTGACCTCGCCCGTACGAAGGACGGGTCCGCGCGCTCCAGGGAGGTGTACAGCTCCTCCATGGCCGACCCGTCGCCGACCTTGGCGAGTACGTTCCCGCGCCACCTGGCGAGATGGCCGGCGTTGAGGAAGATGCTCGCCAGATCGGGGTCGCGCAGCTCTCCGTCCTCGGGCAGCAGAGCGGATGCTCGGTCCAGAGCCGCGCGGGCGTCCGCCTCCATGTCTGGTCCAGCAGCGGCGCACAGCTCGGCTTCGGCAGCCGCGAGCCATGCGCGTAGCCGCGGGGTGTGACGTTCGGGCTGCGTCCGTTGCGCGTCCCGTACGAGCTCGACGGCGAGTAGCGGCCGACCGGCCTCCGCTAGTACGTACGCCTGCTCGCCCATGGCATGCGCCAGATACAGCGGGGATTCGGCGTCCAGGGCCGCCTTCTTGGCAAGTTCGTACCGCCGCCAGGCTCGCTCGACCGCGCCGGCGTCCAGCGCCTGCCACGCGGCGAGGGTGGATGCGCCGGCGAGAGCAGTCGCGATGGGGCGGCGCGTGCCAGGCAGAACGGCGAAGGTGAGCGCATCTTCCATGGCCGTCAGGTGCCCGTTCATCTGGTCCACCAGCCCCGCAGCGCCCATCTGGCGATCCATCGTCCGCAGAAGTTCCGTCTGGTCGAAGAACGACTGGACCATGGAGTCACTCAGGCTGCCCGCAGCGTCGATCCGGCTCAACAAGTCCGTGTAGCCGTCGGCCTGTATGGGCTGGGAGTCGGCCTCGCCTCGCAGCTCGGAGTCGGTGACGCCGAGGAGCGGCCGCAGGATCGCGGCGTACCGCTCCGTGATGGCACGGCGTCCGTTCTCCCACTCGGAGATGTAGGTCTTCAGACTCGCCGCCGACGCGATGTCCAAGAGTTTCTGCTCTGCGAATCGCCGCATCTCGTAGATCAATCGGTCCTGCGACCAACCTCGTGCCGTCCTGGCTGCTCGTAGCCCCGTCGTCATCGCGTTCCCCGTAAAGCCGCAGGTGAGAGCTGGTTAACCCCTCTGAGGTTAACCCCCGTTGGCTACCGGAGTACCCAACTCAGGCCGTTCTCTTGGGATGTGCGCCGCACCGATCGCCCTCCGGGGGTTGCATCTGGTGCGCACCAGATGCCATTCTTCTGGTGCGCACCAGAAGGCTCCCGAAAAGGAGCCGGACGGCGCGCGCTCAAGGGCCGTATGGCCTGACCTGCAACTTCATACAGAGCCCGTAGAGCTCTTCCGAGGTGACGAACGACGAGATCCCTCACCGGCTACGGGAGCACCACCTCCGACACCGCGACCCGGTGTCCCCGTCCCAGGCTCCACGGCGCCTGGCACGCGGAGACCGCGCCACGCTCTCTCTTCGCCTGGAGGTGCCATGAGGCCCAGCACGATCCGCGAACCCCTCAAGCTCAGCAAGATCCCCGCCCACCGCATCAACCTCCGCGACGGTGAACGCCGCTCCGTCGTCTGCCCCGACTGCCAGGAATGGCACGCCATCCGGCGCCACATGATCTGGCCTCACCGCCTAGACGGCGCCAGGTCCCCCAAATGCCCGGGCTCCGCCCGGCGCGTCGTCCTCGACCTGGACCTCGACACATGGCACCGCAAGGCGTTGGAGGCCGATGCCTCCGCCGCCGGCCGCCGCGCCGCACGCACCATCCGCAAGCCCCGCCCTCAGCCGGTCCCGGCCCTGCACCAGATGCACCCCGCCACCCGCCGACTCCGCGCGGCTCTGGAGGAGCACTCCCGCCAGGACTGCATCCGCTGCCGGGCCGGGCACTGCGACACCGCCACCGACCTGCTCACCCGCATCCGGCGCCTGGCCCAGGCCCAGCCGCCCGCCCCCCTCTACGCCAAGCTCCGCACCGCCCTGCTGGAACACCGCGCCACCTGCACCACCTGCACCGGCGGTAAGCCGTGCACCCCCGCCCGCCGCCTCGCCGACCGCGTCGCCGCCCTGGTCCAGGACCAGATGCGCCGTACCCGCCCCGACCTCTACCGCTAACCACCAGGAGGCCTTCATGAGCACCGTAGAGATCACGTCGTTCGGCTACCTCCACGCCGAACCGCCCGCCGCACACCTGACCATCGACCTGCGGCATCACTTCCGTGACCCGCACGTCCGCCCGGAGCTGCGGTACATGACCGCCGAGGACGAGCCGGTCCGCACCGCGGTCCTGAACACCCCCGGCATCACCGAGCTGGTGGCGTCCACCGCCGCAGCGGTGGACGCGTTCGCCTCCGGGCCCAGCACCGGCGTCGTGACCGTCGCCGACGGATGCGCCGGCGGCCGCCACCGCGCCCCCACCTTCGCCCGCGCCCTCGCCGACCAGCTCCTCCAGGCCGGACACACCGTCGTTCTCACCCACCGCGACCTGGACAAGCCCGTCGTCCAGCGCTGACACCCCCACCGCCACACCAGACGAGAGGACCCTGCTGATGAAGATCGACCTGACCGGCAAGAGCTGGGCGAACAAGACCTCGCCCGAGATGACGCTCGAAGAGCTCGGGGACGCCATGGACACCTACCGCTCCACCGGCTGTCAGCTCGACGCCAACGTCGCCCTCGGCTACGAGGTCGAGGTGCTGCGCCGCCACGGCCTCCCCGAGGACTACGGCGACTGACCGAGCAGCACTGACCGCCCTATCGCCCTGACGGTCGCAGGCCGGGTTCGACTCCCGGCCAGGGCACTCGGCCCGCCACCCGGCGGGCCACAACAAAGAGCGCGGGCCCCGGAGTTGCACCTCCGGAGCCCGCCACAGGACCACCTGGAAGAGAGGTACCCCTGTGTTGTTCCACATCTTCTCACCCTTCCCCGCCCCGCCGGCGTCGAGCGATCAGGCCGACGAGGCCCTGCGCCGCGCCCGCCAGGACGACGCCCGGCGCGAGGGCGGTGCCTGATGCCCAACGCCGAACAGGTGGCCGCTGACGCGCTCGCCCAGCAGCGCATCGACGCCGCCGAGGAAGCCGCCCGCGCCGCCGAGGCCGCCCGCGCCGCCGCCGCAGAGCAGCAGAACAGCTAACCGCCGCCCTCCCCACGCTGGCCGCCGTCCCTTCCGGGCGGCGGCCAGCGGCACACCCGGAGACATCATGAAGAACTTCTTCGGCCGCCAGCAGGCGGTCACCAATCTCGACGTCATCGAGTTGGCCCTTGGGACCCCGCCCGCCCTGTGGCTGGGCGAGGACGGCGAGAGCACCGAGGAGCGCGCCGCCCGCCTCGACGCCGCCGCCGACATCCTCGACACCGACCCCGACCTCTACGACCGCTCCCTCCACGCGGCTGCAGACCTCCTTGAGGCCCACCCGCACCTGGCCACCCTGCCCGGCACCGCGCCCCGCACCTCGGCCGCGGTCCTCCCGCTCCGGGCCCCGCGTACCGCCCACTACGGCACGACGGGGGTGGACGCGGCATGACGTCGACCCTGGCCGACCTCTCTGTACCGCTGGCGGCACTGCGCCTGCTGGCCGCGGAGCACCCCACGCTGCCCGCCGTGGAGGTGGACGTCACCCCGGTCTTTCCCCGCGAGTTGACGCTCCGGATCCACGATGACTTCGGCGCGTTCGAGACGTGGCGGACCGCTCTCGGCATCAGCCCCGAGGCCGTGAC
>NZ_VKJP01000032.1 GCF_007280575.1 Streptomyces benahoarensis | reverse complement strand
CTTGAGAGGTTAAGGCTCCCAGTAGACGACTGGGTTGATAGGCCAGATATGGAAGCCGGGCAACCGGTGGAGTTGACTGGTACTAATAGGCCGAGGGCTTGTCCTCAGTTGCTCGCGTCCACTGTGTGGTTCCCGGGTTGCGAACAGTCGCAATCGCTGGTTGAACCAAGTTTCACCTTTTAATTGAAGAGTGTGCTTGTTCGCTAGAACCCGATAGGGTTTCGGTGGTCATTGCGTTAGGGAAACGCCCGGTTACATTCCGAACCCGGAAGCTAAGCCTTTCAGCGCCGATGGTACTGCAGAGGGGACTCTGTGGGAGAGTAGGACGCCGCCGAACAATTTTTTAGGACCCTTGGTCCCAGCGTTCATGCTGGGACCAAGGGTCCTTTTTGTTTTGCCGAAGCGCGCCGAAGTGGTCGGTGCGTGAGAATGATTGCAGTGCCGAAGACAGGAGTCACGTCGATGTCCAGTAACTCTTCCGACGATCGTTCGGAGCGTCGTCCGCAGCGGCGTGATGACGGCGACCGCGGTGGTTTCCGGCGTGATGACCGGGGGCCGCGACGTGACGACGGCCGTGGCGGACGCCCGTCCGGTGGCGGTTACGGTCGGCGGGATGACCGTTCGTCCGGGGGCGACCGGGGCGGCTTCCGTCGCGACGACCGCGGTGGCGAGCGTGGCGGCTTCCGGCGTGACGAGCGCCGGGATGACCGTCCGTCCGGCGGCGACCGTGGCGGGTTCCGTCGCGATGACCGGGGCGGTGACCGGGGCGGCTTCCGTCGCGACGACCGCGGTGGCGAGCGCGGGGGCTTCGGTCGGGACGACCGGCCGCGTGGGCCGCGCCGCGATGAAGGCGACCGTGGCGGGTTCCGTCGTGACGAGCGTCGGGATGACCGTCCGTCCGGCGGCGACCGTGGGGGCTTCCGCCGGGATGATCGTTCGTCCGGGGGCGACCGGGGCGGCTTCCGTCGCGACGAGCGTCGTGACGACCGTGGTGGCTCCCGCCGTGACGACCGGCCGTCGTTCCGGCGGGATGACCGTCCGTCCGGTGGGGACCGTGGGGGCTTCCGTCGCGACGACCGAGGCAGCGACCGTGGCGGCTTCCGGCGTGACGAGCGCCGGGATGACCGTCCGTCCGGCGGCGACCGTGGCGGGTTCCGTCGCGACGACCGAGGCAGCGGCCGTGGCGATTTCCAGCGGGATGACCGCGGCGGGGAGCGCGGTGGTTTCCGTCGTGACGAGCGCCGTGACGACCGGGGCGGCGACCGTGGCGGGTTCCGTCGCGATGACCGGGGCGGTGACCGGGGCGGCGACCGCGGGGGCTTCCGCCGCGACGACCGTCCGTCCGGCGGCGACCGTGGCGGCTTCCGTCGCGACGAGCGCCGGGATGACCGTCGTGACGACCGCGGCGGCGACCGCGGGGGCTTCCGACGTGACGACCGGGGCGGTGACCGCGGTGGGTTCCGTCACGATGACCGCCGGGATGACCGCGGGGGCTTCCGCAAGGACGACCGCGGCGGCGACCGTGGCGGATTCCGGCGGGACGACCGCCGGGATGACCGTCGTGACGACCGCGGCGGCGACCGCGGGGGCTTCCGTCGCGATGACCGAGGCGGCGACCGCGGCGGCTTCCGTCGGGACGACGAGCGTGGCCGTCGGCCTTACGGGGTCGGGCGTGGGCGTGATGAGCGGCGGGATGACCGGCGGGACGAGCGGCGGGAGCCGATCAAGCGGCTGCCGATTCCCGAGGACGTCACCGGTGACGAGATCGACAAGGATGTGCGGCAGGAGCTGCTGAGCCTGCCGAAGACGCTTGCCGAGGACGTCGCCAAGAACCTGGTCATGGTGGCGAAGCTGCTGGACGAGGAGCCGGAGCGGGCGTACGGCTACTCGCGGGTCGCGCTGCGGCTGGCGTCCCGTGTGGCCGCGGTGCGGGAGGCGGCGGGCTTCGCCGCGTACGCCGTCGGCAAGTACAGCGAGGCGCTGGCGGAGTTCCGGGCGTCGCGGCGGATGACCGGCAGCGTGGAGCTGTGGCCCGTCATGGCGGACTGCGAGCGCGGTCTGGGCCGTCCGGAGAAGGCGATGGCGATGGCCGGCGAGCCCGAGGTGGCGAAGCTGGACAAGGCCGGGCAGGTCGAGATGCGGCTGGTGGCCGCGGGTGCCCGCCGGGACATGGGCCAGGCGGAGGCCGCGGTGGTGACGCTGCAGAGCCCCGAGCTGGCGTCGAACGCCGTGCACCCGTGGACGGCGCGGCTGCGCTACGCGTACGCCGACGCGCTGCTGGCCGTCGGCCGGGAGGCCGAGGCGCGCGACTGGTTCGCCAAGGCGCTGGAGGCCGACCAGGGCGGGACGACCGACGCGTCGGACCGGCTGGCCGAGCTGGACGGTGTGGAGTTCACCGACGCGCTGGACGAAACGGCGGACGACGAGGGCGACGTGGAGCCCGCGGCCGCGAAGGCGGAGGACCGGGACGCGGCTGACGCCGGTGCCGGGGTCGTCGACGCGGCGGTCGATGTGGCCGACGAGGACGCCGGTGAGGTTGCCGAGGCCGGTCGGGAGAGCGACGAGGCGCGTGCGGACGGTGCCGACGAGGCCCGCCGGGACGGTGCCGAGGACGGCGAGCCCGGGAAGGGCTGAGCCGGTGCCGCGTCGCGGATGACGTGAAGGACGGAGGGCGGGATCCCGTGGGGATCCCGCCCTCCGTCGTGCGCGGTGGGGCCGGGGCGCCTGCGCCTGGGCGGCCCAGGCCACCTGGGTGCCTCCGGTCGGTGGCGCCCGGGCCACTCGTGTCCGGTTCGCCTTCTGGTCGGTGGCGCCCCGGCCATCGGCGTCCGGGGCATCTCCTGGTGGGCCATGCACCGGCTCGTATCCGGGCCGCCTCCGGGGCGCTCGGCCACCGACCGTCACGGCGGGCGGCCGTCTGCCCCGGCAGACCGCTCCGGATCAGTCCATCGCCGAGTCCAACGTACGCAGGACCAGCCCCGTGGCCGGTTTGGGGCCGAAGGAGGTGGACTTGCGGGGCATCGTGACGCCTTGGCGGGCGAGGTGGCGGACGGTCTCCTCGGTGGCGGCGCGCATCAGGAGGGCCGTGCCGCCGTGGCGGGCGGCCTGGGCGAGGGCGGCCTCGGTGTGGTGGAGGTAGCTGATGTGGGAGGGGTGGTCGGGGATCTGCCAGACCGTGTCGAGCAGGACGGAGTGGAGGACCGTGGCGTCGAGGGTCCGCCACAGCTCCGGGCGGTCGGCGCGTACCGCTTCCGCCAGCAGGTGCGGGTCGGGGCGGTCCAGCAGATGGAAGGTGCCGGTGCCGTCCGTGAGGACGAAGGCGTTGCCCGGGGTCTTCTCCAGCGTCGCGAGGGCGGCCGCCGCGTCGCCCGGCAGCGGGCGGGCCCGGAAGGCGCCGCCGAGCCGGGCCAGCGCCTCGTCGGGCGGCAGGTGCGGCAGCACCCGGTGGATGGCGCGGACCTGGAGCGGATGGCGGGCGGTGTCGACGAGCAGCACCAGGCCGGAGGCCCACGGCGAGTCGATGTCGGCGCCGGGCGTCTGCTCGTGGAGGAGCTGGTAGGTGGCCCAGCGGTGGTGGCCGTCGGCGATCAGGGCCTGATGGCCGGAGAGGTCCGCGTCGATCGTCGCGAGTTCGGCCGGGTCGGTGACGGCCCAGAGCCGGTGGGTGAAGCCGTCCTCGGTGGTGGTGGCGAGCAGCGGGGCGCGCCGGACGGCGGTCTCGATGACGGCGGCGGCGCCGGTGACCGACCCGTCGCCGCGGTAGGCGAGGAGCAGCGGCTCGAAGTTGGCGGCCGCCGCACGCATCAGCTCCGCCCGGTCCTCGACCACCTCGGGGATGACGTCCTCGTGCGGCAGCACCGGCCCGTCCAGCCGCAGCGAGCCGATCAGCCCGCGCTGGAGGACGTCGCCGCTCCGCTGCTCGTAGACGTAGAGCGCGGGCCGCGGGTCCGTCACCAGGACGCCCTCGGCGCGCCAGCGGGCCAGGGTGGTGGCGGCCTGCCGGTGCCGGGTGGCCGGGTCGGCGGCGTGCGGCAGGATCAGCCGCACGATGTTGTACGGGTCGGCGGTCTCCAGCAGCCGGACGCCGTCGGGGCGGACCACGACGTCGTACGGGGGAGAGGTGACCGCGGTGAGACTGCTGATCCGGTCCGGGGCGTAGCGCAGTCCACGGAACGGGAGGAGGCGGAGGCCGTCGGTATCGGTCATTGGGGAATGCTACGGCGCCCGCCGTGTACGGGATGATCGGGGGAGAGCCAGGACATGGCTGGATGTATCGGTGGTCCGCGGGGCGGGCCGCGCGGCGGTGCGGGCGGAACGCGACGGTCCGCACCGGGGCGCGGTGCGGCGCGGGCGGTGAGGAGCGAAGCGGCATGACGGAGCGGATGCGCGGGCGGCCCGACGGGTGTGACCGTGCGCTGTGCGCGGAGTACGACACGGCGCTGCTGGATCTGGACGGGGTCGTCTACGCCGGGGGCGTGGCCCTGCCGCACGCCGTGGACGCCCTCACCGCGGCGCGGGAGGGCGGGATGCATCTGGCGTATGTGACCAACAACGCCGCCCGGACGCCGCAGACGGTCGCCGGTCAACTGACCGGATTCGGCCTGCCGACCGGTGCCGAGGACGTGATCACTTCGGCGCAGGCGGTGGCCCGGCTGATCGCCGAGCAGGTGCCGCCGGGCTCCCGGGTGCTGACCGTCGGCGGCGAGGGACTCCGCGTCGCGCTGCGCGAACGCGGGCTGGAGCCGGTGGAGTCGGCCGACGACGGCCCGGCGGCGGTGGTCCAGGGGTACGACGCGGCGATCGACTGGGGGCGGCTGGCCGAGGCGGCGTACGCGGTGCAGCGCGGGGTGCCGTGGTTCGCGTCCAACACCGATCTGACGATTCCCCGGGAGCGCGGGATCGCGCCCGGTAACGGTGCGCTGGTCGAGGTCGTGCGGATCGCGGCGGGCGGGACGCCGCAGGTGGCGGGGAAGCCGCAGCCGCCGATGCACCGCGAGACGGTGCTGCGGACCGGTGCGCGCCGGCCGCTGGTCATCGGGGACCGCCTCGACACGGACATCGAGGGGGCCTTCAACGGCGGTGTCGACGCGCTGCTGGTCCTCACCGGCGTCACCACCCCCGCCGACCTGCTCGCCGCGCCGCCGCCGCACCGGCCCGCCTACGTCGACGCCGACCTGCGCGGACTGCTGGTGCCGCAGCCCGCGGTGGTGCCCGACGGGGACGGGTTCCGGTGCGGTGGTCTGTGGGCGGCGGCCCGGGGCGACCGGCTGGACGTCGAAGGGGACGGTGCGCCTCTGGACGGGCTGCGGGCGCTCTGCGCGGCGGCGTGGACGGCGGCGGGGGACGGCGCGTACGCGGGGGGCGCGGAGAAGGCGCTGCGGACGTTGGGGATGTGAGCGCGCGGCGGGCGTCCGGCCGGTCGGGCGCCGCCGCGTCCGGACCGCCGCGCCCGCCGCCGGGCGTACCGCCCCCGCTCAGCGCACCTTTTTCGCTCCCCGGATCGCCTCCGTGAGCTGCTCGATGAGCGGCGTGGCGCCCGCGTACGAGAAGCGGGGTTCGCTCGACCACGGGGTGATCTGGCCGGCCTTGACGGCGGGGAGCTGGGCCCAGGACGGCTTGCTCGCCAGGTCCTTGGGCTGGAGGGTGGCGGTGCGGTTGTCGAGCAGCAGCACGTCCGCGCGGTACTTGTCGGCGTTCTCCCCGCTCAGGCTCTCGAAGTAGCCGCCCTTGTCGAGATGGTCGGGGACGATCAGGTCGACGCCGAGCGACGTGTCGTACATGAGGTCGGCGTTGATGCCGGGGTTGGACGCGTAGAAGAGGTCGGCGCTGCCGGAGCAGTCGAGGACCTTGACGGGGTTGGCCTTGGCGGCGGCGCGCAGCTCGGCGCTCGCCTTCTCGAAGCGGGCCTTGGCGTCGGTGACGCGCTTCGCCGTCAGGTCGGCGCCGAGCGCCCCGGCCAGCTCCGCGTACCGTTCGATGATCTTCACCAGCGGGGTGCGGGACGCGGTGAGCGCGACGCTCGGGGCGAGCTGGGCGATCTTGTCCTTGCGGTCGTCGGGCACGAACCACAGGGCGCCCGGCTCGTACATGTGGGTGATCAGCAGATCGGGGCTCAGGCTCGCGTACTTCTCGACGTTGAACTGGTTGTAGGCGTTGCCGATGACGGTGACCTTGTCGACGTCGAGGCCGCCGGCCTGCGGGTCGGGCTTGCCGTTCGGCAGCTTGGCCGGGCCGAAGACGCCGACGATGCGGGTGTCCGCACCGAAGTCGTGCAGCGCGGCGGCGGTGCCGGTGAACGCGACGATGCGCTGCGGGGTGTGACCGAGCGACACCTTCTTCTTCCGGTCGTCGGTGAACGCCCAGGCGCCGCCGCTCGCCGACCCGGAGCCCTTGCCGCCGCTGCCGCCGCCGCATGCGGCGAGGAGCGCGCCGATGCCGTCGGCGCCAAGCCGATCCCGCTCGACCAGGTCTGGCACGGCCTCGTCCACTACTCCGGCACCGACACCGACGTCATCGTCCACGACGTCCGCGTGCCCCGCACCCTCCTCGGTCTCGCCGTCGGCGCCGCCCTCGGCCTCGGCGGTGCCGTCATGCAGGCGCTGACCCGCAACCCCCTCGCCGACCCGGGACTGCTCGGCATCAACGCCGGTGCCGCGGCCGCCGTCGTCACCGCGATCAGCGTCCTCGGCATCACCTCGCTCACCGGCTACGTCTGGTTCGCCTTCCTCGGCGCCGCGGTGGTCTCCGCCGCCGTCCACGCCCTCGGCGGCACCCGCGGCGCCACGCCCGTACGGCTCGCCCTCGCCGGTACCGCGCTGACCGCCGTCCTCACCGGTTACACCAACGCCGTCAACCTCCTGACTCCGCGGCGCTGGACAAGATGCGCTTCTGGACGGTCGGTTCGCTGGCCACCGCCACCATGCCGACGTTCGGGCACATCACGCCGTTCCTCGCCGCCGGGGCGCTCCTCGCGCTGCTGCTGGCCCGCCCGCTCAACGCCGTCGCGCTCGGCGACGACCAGGCGCGCGCCCTCGGCGCCCGGCTCACCCGCACCCGCATTCTGGCGATGTGCGCGGTCACCCTGCTGTGCGGCGGCGCCACCGCCGCCTGCGGCCCGATCGCCTACGTCGGCCTGATGGTGCCGCACGCCGTCCGCGCCCTGACCGGCCCCGACCTGCGGTGGATCCTGCCGTACTCCGCGGTCCTGTCGCCGGTGCTGCTGCTCGGCGCGGACATCCTCGGGCGCGTCGTCGCCCGGCCCGGCGAACTCCAGGCCGGCATCGTCACCGCCGTCCTCGGCGGACCGGTCTTCATCCACCTCGTACGGCGCCGGAGGATGGCCCAGCTGTGAACACCCCCGTGACCACCGCGCCGGACGCCCGACGCACCCGGCGCACGCTCCGTACCCCCGGCGGCCTGTCACTGCGCCTCGACGTCCGGGCCGTCGTCGCCGGGACGGCGCTGCTCGCCCTCGCCGCGGCCGCGCGGCCGCCGGGCCGATCGCCTTCGTCGCGCTCACCGCACCGCAGCTCGCCCGGCGGCTGACCCGCGCGCCCGGCCCCAACCTGCTGCCGTCCGCCGCGATGGGCGCCGCGCTGCTGGTCGGCGCGGACTGGGCGGGCCAGCGGCTCTTCGGCCCGACCAGCTGCCGGTCGGCGTCCTCACCGGCGCCCTCGGCGGCGGCTATCTCGTCTGGCTGCTGGTCACCGAACGCCGCGCCGGACGGATATGAGAGCCCGCCGCCCCGCCCCGAAAACCACCTCCAGGAGCCCCGAAGTGAGCCGTCTCGCGGCCGAGCACCTCACCCTCGCCTACGACCGCCGGGTCATCGCCGACGACCTCTCGGTGGAGATCCCCGACCACTCCTTCACCGTCATCGTCGGCCCCAACGGCTGCGGCAAGTCCACCCTGCTGCGCGCCCTGTCACGGATGCTCAGGCCCACCGGCGGCCAGGTTCTGCTGGACGGCGCGGCGCTCTCCTCGTACCCGGCGAAGACGGTCGCCCGGACCCTCGGGCTGCTGCCGCAGTCCTCCGTGGCACCCGACGGCATCACCGTCGCCGACCTCCACGACCTCGACCACGCCGCCCGCTACGCCACCCATCTGATCGCGGTGCAGGGCGGCCGGGTCGTCGCCGAGGGCGCGCCGTCGCAGATCGTCACCGCCGAGCTGGTCGAGTCCGTCTTCGGGCTGCGCTGCCAGGTCATCGACGATCCGCAGACCGGCACCCCGCTGATCGTCCCGGCGGCCCGCGCGGCCCGGCGTACGGCCGTGGCGGCTACAGCAGCTTCCTGAGCCGCAGCAGATCCCGCACCCCGGCCTCCAGCCGCACCCGGCCCCGGCCCCAGGCCCGCGCGAAGTCCAGCTCCCCGTCGACCAGCGCGATCAGGTCGTCGCCGGACATCGCCAGCCGGATCTCGGCCCGGTACGGCGGCGGTCCTGGCACGCTCGTCACGTCCTCGATGGTGCCGTGGGCCAGCCGACCCAGGAACGTGACGTCGGGGTCGGTGAGGCGGCAGCTGAGCGAGCGGTCGAGGGTGGCGGCGCCGCGTACCTCGCCGTCGGCACCGGACATGTTCCGGGCCAGCCGGTCGAGCGCCGCGCGGCACTGGTCGAGAGTTGCCATCGCCGCCGACGATAGCCCAGCGCCTCGCCCCGCGGCCCGCCGCCGCGGCGCCCCGGGGAGCGGCGTGGCGGGCCCCGCCGACCGGCCTGACCGGTGAGCCGCCCGGCCGTACGCGGTAGCGTCGGGGACATGCACGAGCCGACGCCGGACCCGCCGCCGCAGCGGCCGCATCAGCCCTTGACCGGGGAGACCGGCGGCCCGCCGCCTGACGGGTCCGGGAGGCCCGGCGGGCCCCGCGCGCCCGTCGCACCGGACGGCGCCCCGGAGCCGGAGGCCGGGCCCGGTCCCGCCGCTCCGGGCGCCCCGGAGCCCGGTCCGGCCGCCGACGCCCCGCCGGAACCCGAGGAGCCCGCCGCCCCGCAACCGCTGGGCGTCGCCCTCACCCCCACCGGCGAGCCCGCCGTCGACACCCCGCTGCGCCGCCTCGCCGACGCCGACCACCTCGCCGTCGGCGCGCACCTCGCGGTGTACGAGGATGTTCACCGTGGGCTGCGCGACGCGCTGGCCGCCCTCGACGGGCAGCCCGGGCCGCCCGCCCCCACGCACGACACCACGACGCACGACATCAGGAGCTGAACCACAGGTGGCAGGAGTGGCACGACGCCGACTCGACGCGGAGCTGGTGCGCCGCAAGCTGGCCCGCTCGCGGGAGCACGCCGGTCAGCTGATCGCCGCGGGACGGGTGACCGTCGGCGGCGCGACCGCGACCAAGGCCGCCACCCAGGTCGCCACCGGCGCCGCCGTGGTCGTCCGCGAGGATGCGAACGATCCGGACTACGTCTCGCGCGGCGGACACAAGCTCGCCGGGGCCTTCGCGGCATTCGTCCCCCTCGGGCTGCGCGTCGAGGGGCGCCGCGCCCTCGACGCCGGGGCGTCCACCGGCGGCTTCACCGACGTCCTGCTGCGCGCCGGGGCCGCCCATGTCGTCGCCGTCGACGTCGGCTACGGCCAGCTCGCCTGGTCCCTGCAGAGCGACGAGCGGGTCACCGTCAAGGACCGCACCAACGTCCGCGAGCTGACCCTCGACCGGATCGACGACATCCCCGTCGACCTGGTCGTCGGCGATCTCTCCTTCATCCCGCTGGGCCTGGTCCTGCCCGCCCTCACCGCCTGCACCGCGCCCGGCGCCGACCTCGTCCTGATGGTCAAGCCGCAGTTCGAGGTCGGCAAGGAACGCCTCGGCAGCGGCGGTGTGGTCCGCAGCCCGGAACTGCGCGCCGAGGCCGTCCGCGCGGTCGCCGCCCGCGCCGCCGAACTGGGCCTGGGCGTCCTTGGCGTGACCGCGAGCCCGCTGCCCGGCCCCTCCGGCAATGTCGAGTACTTTCTGTGGCTCCGCGCCGGGGCGCCCGCACTCGACCCGGCGGACGTCGACCGTGCAGTGGCGGAGGGGCCGCGTTGACCACCACACAGGCAGTTCAGGAGAGCGCACCGCACCAGGGCGAGCAGCCGGCACGGACGGTGTTCCTGCTCGCCCACACCGGCCGCCCGGCGGCGATCCGCAGCGCCGAACGCGTCGTTACGGGGCTGCTGCGCCACCGCATCGGCGTCCGCGTCCTCGCCGAGGAGGCCGCCGACCTGCCGCTGCCCGACGCCGTCGAACGCGTCGCCTCCCGCCAGAGCGCCGCCGAGGGCTGTGAACTGCTCGTGGTCCTCGGCGGCGACGGCACCCTGCTGCGCGGCGCCGACTTCGCCCGCACCTCCGGCGTGCCGATGCTCGGCGTCAACCTCGGCCGGGTCGGCTTCCTCGCCGAGGCCGAACGCGACGACCTCGACAAGGTCGTCGACCGCGTCGTCACCCGCTCCTACGAGGTCGAGGAGCGTATGACCCTCGACGTCCTGGTCCGCAACAACGGCAGCATCGTGCACACCGACTGGGCGCTCAACGAGGCGTCCGTCGAGAAGGCCGCCCGGGAGCGGATGCTGGAGGTCGTCACCGAGGTCGACGGCCGCCCCGTCTCCCGCTTCGGCGGCGACGGCGTCGTCTGTGCCACCCCGACCGGCTCCACCGCGTACGCCTTCTCGGCGGGCGGGCCGGTCGTCTGGCCCGAGGTGGAGGCGCTGCTGATGGTGCCGATCAGCGCCCATGCCCTCTTCGCCAAGCCGCTGGTCACCTCCCCGAAGTCGGTCCTGGCGGTGGAGGTGCAGCCCAAGACGCCGCACGGCGTGCTGTGGTGCGACGGCCGCCGCAGCGTCGAGCTGCCCGCCGGGGCACGCGTTGAGGTCCGCCGCGGCGCCGTCCCGGTCCGCCTGGCCCGGCTGCACCACGCCTCCTTCACCGACCGGCTGGTCGCGAAGTTCGCCCTGCCGGTGGCCGGCTGGCGCGGCGCCCCGCACTGACCGGCCCGCGCCCGGTACCGGGGTGTACCGGGACGATCCCGGGCGCCCCGAGGAGCGGGCGGCCACCCCGGCGGGTGGCGGGGGCGGGAGCCCGTCGCGAGGGGGCCGCCGGACCTCGTAAGGTCGTATCCGTGTTGGAGGAGATGCGGATCCGGTCCCTGGGCGTCATTGACGACGCCGTAGTCGAGCTGTCCCCGGGCTTCACGGCGGTGACGGGTGAGACGGGCGCGGGCAAGACCATGGTCGTCACCAGCCTCGGCCTGCTGCTCGGCGGGCGCGCCGACCCCGCGCTGGTGCGGATCGGCGCCAAGGTGGCGGTCGTCGAGGGCCGCCTCACGATGGACGCCGACGCGCCCGCGGCGGTCCGCGCCCAGGAGGCGGGCGCCGAGCTGGACGACGGGGCGCTGCTGGTCAGCCGCACCGTCTCCGCCGAGGGCCGCTCCCGCGCCCATGTCGGCGGCCGGTCCGTCCCGGTCGGCCTGCTGGGGGAGCTGGCCGACGAACTGGTCGCCGTGCACGGCCAGACCGACCAGCAGGGCCTGCTGCGCCCGGCCCGCCAGCGCGAGGCCCTGGACCGCTACGCGGGCGCCGCCGTCGCCGCGCCCCTCGCCCGCTACACCACCGCCCACCGGCGGCTGCGCGCGGCCGCCACCGAGCTGGAGGCCCTGACGACGCGGGCCCGCGAACGCGCCCAGGAAGCCGATCTGCTGCGCTTCGGGCTGGACGAGATCGCCGCCGTCGAACCGCAGCCCGGCGAGGACACCGCGCTCGCCGAGGAGGCCGAACGTCTCGGTCACGCCGAGGCCCTGGCCGGTGCCGCCGGTGCCGCGCACGCCGCGCTGGCGGGCCATGTGGAGGACCCCGAGGGCGTGGACGCCGCCGCCCTCGTCGCCGGGGCCCAGCGCGCGCTCGACGCCGTACGCGGCCACGATCCGCAGCTGTCCGCGCTGGCCGAGCGGGTCGGCGAGATCGGCATTCTGATGGCGGACGTCGCGGGCGACCTCGCCGGATACGCCGACGGGCTGGACGCCGACCCGCTGCGGCTCGCCGCCGTCGAGGAGCGCCGCGCCGCGCTGACCCATCTGACCCGTAAGTACGGCGAGGACATCGACGCGGTTCTGGTGTGGTCCCAGGAGAGCGCGGCCCGCCTGGACGAACTGGACGGCGACGACGACCGGATCGGCGAGCTGACCGCCGAACGCGATGCCCTCCGCAGCGAACTGGGCGCCCTGGCACAGGAGTTGACCGCCGCCCGGACCGCCGCCGCCGGCCGCTTCGCCGAGGACGTCACGGCAGAGCTGGCCGAACTCGCCATGCCGCATGCCCGGGTGAGCGTCGACATCCGCCAGACCGAGGCGGCCGAGGAGAGCGACGGCATCGAGGTCGGCGGTCGGTCCGTCGCCTACGGGCCGAGCGGCGCCGACGAGGTCGAGCTGCTGCTCGCCCCGCATCCGGGCGCCCCGCCCCGCCCGATCTCCAAGGGCGCCTCCGGCGGTGAACTCTCCCGTGTGATGCTCGCCGTGGAGGTCGTCTTCGCCGGCTCCGACCCCGTCCCCACCTACCTCTTCGACGAGGTCGACGCGGGCGTCGGCGGCAAGGCGGCGGTGGAGGTCGGCCGCCGCCTTGCCCGCCTCGCGCAGTCCGCGCAGGTCGTCGTCGTCACCCACCTCCCGCAGGTCGCGGCCTTCGCCGACCGGCAGCTGCTGGTCGCCAAGACCCACGACGGCTCGGTCACCCGCAGCGGCGTCACCGTCCTGGAGGGCGAGGAACGCATCCGGGAACTGTCCCGCATGCTCGCCGGCCAGGAGGACTCGGAGACGGCCCGCGCGCACGCCGAGGAACTGCTGGAGACGGCGCGTACGGGACGGTGACCACGGCGCCGCCGCCCGCTGTGGGGGGCGGCGCCCACGGCTGAGGGGAGCGGGATGAGCGGGGCACGCGGGCGCGGGTTTGTGACGGACGGCCGGGCGGTGGTCCTCGCGGGTGCGGCGGTCGCCACCCGCGCCGTGCACGCGGCGATGCGCCGCAGGCCACCGGGCGGCGCGGCGCGGTGGCGGCGCACCAATCACGCGGGACGCCCGGTGACGCTGTACGCCGGGCCCGCCACCGTCCTGGGCACTGCCTGCGCCGTGGCCGCCGCCCCGGGGGCGCCACGCGCCCGCGCCGTCGGGGCCCTCACCGTCCTCGCCGCGGGCGCCTGCGGGGCGTACGACGACCTGTGCGCCGCGGGTGATCCACGGCGCGGCTTCCGGGCCCATCTCACGGCGCTCGCGCACGGCGAGATGACCGGCGGTGCGGTCAAGCTGTTCGGCATCGGGGGCGCGGGGCTCGCCGCCGGGGCGGTGCTGCGGCGGCGGCCGGTCGACGCGCTGCTCGCGGGCGTCGTCGTCGCCGGGAGTGCCCATCTGGTGAACCTCCTCGACGTCCGGCCCGGCCGCGCCGTCGGCGCCGTCCTCGCCCTGGGCGCGCCGGGCCTGATCGGCGGCGGCCCCGCGGGGCGTGCGGCGGCCGCGCCGGTGGGCGCCGCGGCCGCCGTCCTCGCCGACGATGCCGCCGCCCGGACCATGCTCGGCGACACCGGCGCGCATGCGCTCGGGGCGGCGCTGGGCCTGTCCGTCGTGGCCCGGTACGGCCGGGCGGGGCTCGCCGCGCACGCCGCCGCGCTGGTGGCGGCGGCGGTGGTGGGCGACCGCCGGGGCCGGTCGCCGGGCCCGGCCCCGACGGAGCGTCGGGGAACAGGCGTTCTGTCCCCCATGGGGGTGGTCCAGCGGTCGGGTGGGTGAGACATCCCACCTGAACGGCGGGCGAACGGTGCGGAATTGACGCGCCCGGCCTGGCATCCTGGTGCGCGGTGCCGCGGCGGACGCTGCACACCACTCCCCGCGTACGCCCCCGGCGCCCGCAGGTGCCCCGCGCGCCCCTCGGTGTGCAACTCACCGCGCCCCGCCGGTGTGGACCTGCACGACCGTCCCGCCGTACGGACCTCAGCCCGCCGAACCAGGAGCCCACGCCGTGACCCGCACGCCGCCCCCGCCGCACGGCCAGGCGCCACTGCGCACGGTCCAGGTGCTCGGCCACGGTGCCACGGCCGGCGCCGCCCACGTCCGCTCGCTCACCGCCGGGCTGATCGCCCGGGGCGTGCAGGTCACGGTCTGCGCCCCGCCCCCGGCCGAGGAGACGCACGGCTTCACCGCGGCCGGGGCCCGGTTCGTCCCGGTGGCGGCCCGCCCGGACCCGGTCGCGCTCGCCGCGCTGCGCGGCGCCTTCCGCGACGCGGACGTGGTCCACGCCCACGGCGTACGGGCCGGGCTGAGCGCCATGCCGGTGCTGCGCACGGTGCGCGGTCCACGGGGCGGCCGCCTCCCGCTCGTCGTCACCTGGCACACCGCGGCCCGTGCGACGGGGGCGCTGGTGCGGCTGCGGGAGCGGCAGTTGGCGCGCGCCGCGGCCGTCGTCCTCGGCGTCTGCGCCGGGCTCGTCGACCGCGCCCGCGAGCGTGGGGCACGCGACGCCCGGCTGGCCCCGGTCGCCCCGCCGGGCCCCCGGACCGGCGGTGACGGCGGTGAGGCCGACCGGACGCGCCACAAGGTCCGGGCCGAACTGGGCGTGGTGGACCGCCCGTTGGTCCTCGCTGCGGGGCCGCTGGAGGAGCGCCAGGAATACGATCTGCTGCTGGACGCCGCGCACGCCTGGGCCGCGCGCGAACCCCGTCCGCTGCTGGTCGTCGTCGGCGAGGGCAGCCGCCGCGCCGCCCTCCAGCGCCGCATCGACACCGAGGAGCTGCCCGTCCTCCTCGCCGGGCACCGCGCCGATCTGCCCGAACTCCTCGCCACCGCCGATGTGGTGGCCGTCCCGGGCCGCTGGGAGGCCCGGCCGCCGCTCGCGCAGCAGGCGCTGGCGGCCGGGGCGCCGCTGGTCGCCGCCGCCACCGGCGAGCTGTGCGAACTCCTCGGCCCCGCCGCCGAGCTGACCCGCCCCGGTGACGCGGTCTCCCTCGCCCGCGCGGTCCTGGGCCTGCTCGCCGACCCGGCCCGGCGCACCGCCCTCGCCACCGCCGGTCCGCTCCAGGCCGCCGACTGGCCGACCGAGGACGCCACGGTCGCCCAGGTCCTGAGCGTCTACGACGAGGTGGCCCGGCCCGGCTGTTCCCGCGCCCCGGCCTGATCCCGGCCCGACCGCCGGGCCGGGCGGGCCACTATGGTGACCACCGACGGAACGGTCCGTTCGCGCCCTGGGCGCGGGGCGGCGGGACCGGGGACGCGGAAGGCGGGCGGACGGTATGACGGCAGCGATGGCGGGCTTCGCGCTCTTCGCCCTGATGATGACGGTGGTGCCGGGCCCGGACACTCTGCTCGTCCTGCGCAACTGCCTGCGCGGTGGCCGCCGCTCCGGCGCGGCCACCGCCCTCGGCGCCGCGGCGGGCTCGCTGGCCTGGGCGGTGGCGGCGGCCTGCGGCCTGGCCGCGGCCCTCCAGCGCTGGGACGCCGCGTTCACCGCCGTACGCCTCCTGGGCGCCGGATATCTGGCGGTGCTCGGCGTCCAGGCGCTGTGGGCGTGCCGCCGCTCCGCCGCGCCGGGCCCCGGGGCGGACGCCGGGCCATCCGGTGAAGTGGCGCCCGAGGCGGCAGCCACCGCGCTGCGCGGCTTCCGTCAGGGCCTGCTGAGCTGCCTGCTCAACCCCAAGGTCGGGATCTTCTTCGTCGCCGTGGTCCCGCAGTTCCTGCCCCAGGGCCGCTCGGTCCTCGGCGCGACGCTGCTGCTGGGCACGGTCGACGCGGTGATCGCCGCCGGCTGGCTGTTGTTGATCGCCCTCGGCGCCGGGCGCCTCTCCACCTGGCTGCGCCGCCCCCGGGTGCACCGGGGGCTGGAGGGCGCGACCGGCGGCGTCCTCGTCGCACTCGGTCTGGGGACCGCCCTGGAGACCGCTGCGGGGTGAGCGGGCGGGGGAGCGGACCGGCTTCCCGGAGGACGCCGGGCGACCTTGGGGGATCGGCGGAGATCCCCGGCTACGACGGGCGTCCGCCGAACTGCCAGTGGTGCGCCTCGATGCCGGCGTACCGGACCGGGGCCAGGAAGGCGCGTGCCGTGTCCGGGTCCGGCGCCCGGACCAGCGCCGCCGTGCCCAGCCAGGTGGCGCCGTCGTCGGAGAGCAGCGGCCCGTAGGCGATCAGCTCGTTCCGGCCGGACGGAACCGCGAGGTCCGCGGCCGGCCCCGCGCCGAGGCCGAGTACCAGGTAGCGGTTGCCGCCGGTCCGGCCACCGGGGAAGTCCCCCATGGTGCGCCCCAGAGTGTTCCGCCACCGCCGCAACAGCACGTCACGGTAGACGCCGGCCTGGTAGTTCGGCTCGTCGAAGGCGAACGCGCGGGCAGCGGCGGGATCGGGCAGGTCGAGGAGGTGCACGCTGCCGGTGGGCGTGTCGCCGTCGTCGGCGAGGGTCGGGCCCCGGGCGATCATCTCCTTCGTGTACCGGTCCATGGAGGACCAGTGCTTTTCCAGCAGCTCGTGGCGGAGCGGCAGGGAGCCGGGCCGGTCGCGGTGGTAGCAGAGGAACTCCATACCCGAAGGATCCCTGCAAGAAGGCGACCGGGTTCTGTCGACAGCCGGTGAACGGCGGGCCCGGTCGGTGTGATCCGCGGCCCCGCGGCTCCGGCCCGCCTGCCCCACCGGAAGCCACCCGGCCGCCCGCCCGGAGGCCCTACCCCTTCTCCGCATGCCGCCGTGCCCGGAGCGCCAGCCGCAACCCCAGTACCGTCTGCGGATCGTCCAGGTCGGTGCCGAGGAGATGCGCGATGCGGGCCAGGCGGTCGTAGAGGGTCTGGCGGTTGACGTTGAGGGCGCGGGCCGTCTCCGCCTTGCGTCCGGCGCTCGCGAGATACGCCTCCAGCGTCGGCAGCAGCGGCTGGCGGGCCGCCTTGTCATGGCTGAGCAGCGGGCCGATGGCGCGGGTCACGAAGTCCGCGAGGACCTCCTCGCCGCCGTGCTCCCGCATCCGCCACAGCAGCAGTTCGATGTCGAGACGCCGCGCGTCGTACCACGGCTGGTGCGGCAGCCCCTGCGCGGCGGCCGCCGCCTGGGCGGCATGGCGCAGCCCGGACCCGGCCGCCGCCCATTCGCCCGCCGTGCCGACCACCACCACCGGCCGCGCCGCCGCCGGACGGTCAAGACCGGCCCGCGCCACCCCGGTGTGCAGCGCCTGCGCCACCCGGTCGGCGAGCGCCTCCCGGGCCCGCCCCGCGCGCAGCGCCACCAGCAGCGGTACCCGCCCCTCCACCGGCCGTACGCCCAGCAGCACCGGCACGCCCAGCGCGGTCAGCTCCTCGCGCAGCGCCTGGGCGAGGACCGCCCAGCCGCCGTCCGACACCAGCCCCGACGGCAGCCGCATCACCACCGGCAGCACCGGGTCGCCGCCCGGCCGGAACCCCAGCAGCCGCGCCTGGCCGGGTGCCTCGGCCGCCGACACCCGGCCCTCGGCGAGATCGGCGAGGAAGTCGCCCCGGCCGCGCGCCGCCAGCACCTCCTCCTGGCGGGACTGGAGCATCACCACGGCCAGCAGATCGGCCGCCCGCGCCGCGGCGATCCGGTGCACCGGCGCCGCCGGGGAGTTCACCGGCAGCAGCACCAGCCGCGCCCGTACGGCATCCGGCCCAGACCCGCCCCCGGGCACGTCGACGCGGACACCGGTGTCCCGCAGCCCCTCCCAGGCCAGCAGCGGGTCGGCGTCCGCGGGCCCGTCGTCGCCCTGTGGGCCCGCCGCGTACAGCGGGCTGCCGTCGGCCGACTCCAGGCAGAGCGGATTGCCGGTGAAGTCGGCGAGCAGCCGCAGCACCTCCGGGGCGCCGCCGCCGCGCAGCAGCGCGTCCGTACAGCGCCGGATGAGGGCGTCGGCGCGGCGCAGCAGCGTGTAGTGGCTGTTGACGATCTCGGTGTGGATCTCCTCGGTGACCGTGACGTACGGGACCTCGCGGTGCAGCTGGATCAGGGTCAGCCCGCACTCGCGGGCCGCGTCGGCCAGCGCCGGGGGCAGGGTGGTGAACCGCGCGCCCAGCTCCACCACGAGCGCCGCGATCCGCCGGTCGGCGAGATCGCGGACGAAGGATCGCAGCTCGGTGGGGCGGGTGCCGAGCCCCAGGCCCGTGGTGAGCAGCAGCTCGCCGCCCTTGAGCAGCGAGGCGATGTTCGGCACCTCCCCGGCGTGCACCCAGCGCACCGGACCGTCCAGCCCGTCGGCGCCCGCCACCACCTCCGGCAGACCGCGCCGCAGCGCGGGCAGCTCCAGCGCCCTGCGTACGGTGATCTCCGCTTCGATCGTCGTCTCCGGCCCCATGGCGTCGACGGTACCCGCCGCACGTCGTCCCACGTCACAGCGGCCGCGACGCCCGCCGCGGACCGTCAGCCCGACGAGCCGCGGACCACCAGTGTGGCCGGGGTGACGACGGCCGCCGGGCCCGCGTCCTGGGGGTCCGCCACCTCGCGCAGCAGCATCCGCGCCATCAGCCGCCCCATCTCCGTCACGTCCTGCCGCACCGTGGTCAGCGGCGGATCGGTCCAGGCGGCCGGTTCCAGATCGTCGTAGCCGACCACCGCCACGTCCTCCGGCACCCGCCGCCCCCGCTCCCGCAGGGTGCGCAGCGCCCCGGACGCCATCAGGTCCGAGCAGACGAACACCGCGTCCAGCTCCGGCGCCGCGTCCAGCAGCCGGTCCATCGCCGCCTCGCCGCCGTCCGCGGTGAACCGGCCGTCCGCGACCAGCCGGGGATCGGCCGCCCCCGGCGCCAGCGCGTCGCGGTAGCCCGCGAGCCGGTCGGCGGCCGAGGTCTGGTCGGGCGGCCCGGTGATGACGGCGATGGCGCGCCGTCCCCGCTCCCGCAGATGCCGCACCGCCTGCCGGGCGCCGTCGCGGTTGTCGGTGTCGACGTACCGCACCCCCGGATCGTCCGCGGCGCCCGCCCAGCCGGGCCGTCCGCCGTAGACCACCGGCAGCCCGGCGCGCGCCGCGACCGACGGCAGCGGATCGTCGTGGTGCAGCGAGAACATCAGCGCGCCGTCGACGTGCCCGGCGGCCAGATACCGGCCGATCCGCGGCCGGTCCGCGCGGCTCTCCACCAGGAGCAGCAGCAACTGGGTGTCCGCGGCGGCGAGTTCCCGGCCGATGCCGCGCAGCTGCCGCCCGAAGAACGGATCGCTGAACACCCGCTCCTCCGGCTCGCCGATGATCACCGCGACCGCGCCGGTGCGCCGGGTGACCAGGGAACGGGCCGCGCTGTTGGGGACGTACCCCAGCTCGGCCACGGCCCGCGCCACCCGCTCCCGCACCGCGGGCCGCACCCCGGCGCCGCCGTTGACCACCCGTGAGACCGTCGCCCGGGAGACCCCGGCGCGCGCGGCGACCGCCTCCAGCGTGGGCCGCCGGTCGTTCCGTTCCACCACCACCGTGCAACTCCTTTTTCTCTGCCGCGGGTTGACGTGGTACCGCCGAATCGGCAGGGTGCCCCCCAACGCATGAGAGCGCTCTCACGCGCGCATCCCGAAGACTCCTCCCCCACCCCCCACCGTGTCGAGGAGAAAGACATGATCATGGAATTCCGGGCGCAGGCAGTGGCACTCGCCTGCGCCCTGGCGTTCGGGGCCCCCTTCTGGTCGAGCCCGTCCGCCGCACCGGTCAAGGAGGCGGCCCCCGCCTTCCAGGAGGTCTGGCGCGCCGACTTCGACGGCGCCGCCGGCTCCCGCCCCTCCGCCGACGACTGGATCACCGACACCGGCACCGGCTACCCCGGCGGCCCCGGCCGCTGGGGCACCGGCGAGGTCCAGACGTACACCGACGCCCCGGAGAACCTCCAGCTCGACGGCGCCGGGCATCTGAAGATCACCGCCCGCGAGAAGGACGGCGGCTGGACCTCCGGCCGTATCGAGACCCGCCGCACCGACTTCGCCGCACCCGAGGGCGGCGCCCTGCGCATCGAGGCACGCATCGAACTGCCCGCCGTCAGCGGCGACAAGGCCCTCGGCTACTGGCCCGCCTTCTGGACGCTCGGCGCCGACTTCCGGGGCACGTACAGCAACTGGCCCGGCGTCGGCGAGTTCGACGTCATGGAGAACGTCAACGGCGCCGACACCCTCTGGGGCACCCTGCACTGCGGCGTCAGCCCCGGCGGCCCCTGCAACGAGACGCAGGGCAAGGGGAGTTCCCGCCCCTGCACCGGCTGCCGGGACGACTTCCACACCTACGCCCTCGCACTCGACCGCACCGACCCCGCCCACGAGAAGCTGACGTGGTACCTCGACGGCGCGGCCTACCACACCGTCGCCGCCTCCGAGATGGACGCCGACACCTGGGCCCGCGCCACCCACCACGGTCACTTCCTGCTGATCGACCTCGCGATGGGCGGCGGCTTCCCGGACGGCGTCGCCGGGCGCGCCACCCCCACCGACACCACCGCACCCGGCGCCTCCCTACTGGTCGACAACGTTGCCGTCTCGGTCGCCCGGCCCGCCTCCGCCCGCACCCCGTAAGGAGCCCCCGTGATCAGCCGCCGTACCCTGCTCGGCTCCCTCGCCGCCACCACCGCCGGGCTCGCCCTCGCGCCCCGGGCGTTCGCACAGCCCGCACCGCTGGGCTCGGCCGCCGCCGGAATGCCACTGCACCTCGTCAACGCCACCGGCGCGTACGACAACGCCTCCATCCGCGTCTACATCGTCGGCAACGACGGCAACCAGCAGGTCCGCGTCACCCCCGACGGCCAACTGGCGCCCGTCGCCCTCGCCGACAACGGCCCGGACGGCTTCACCGACTACGCCATCCCGCTCGCCGCCAGCGGCACCACCACGCTGAACCTGCCGCAGATGTCCGGCCGGATCTACGTCGCGCTCGGCGACCCGCTGAAGTTCAAGGCGGTCGAGGACGGCAACGGCAAGGCGGCGCTCGCCTACCCGGCGGGCTGGGTCGAGGGCGACCCCAACTACCCCGTCCTGCACGACTGCGCGGAGTTCACCTACAACTCCGGCGGCATGTACGGCAACACCACCATGGTCGACATGTTCAGCGTGCCGCTGGAGATCAAGCTCAACGGTGCGAAGGAGCAGACCACCGGCACCCTCAAGGACGGCGCCCGCGCCAAGGTCTTCGCCGACGTCAAGGCGGCCGACGGCTTCGGCAAGCTGATCGTCGGCGACAAGCGCGTCATCGCCCCCGGACACGGCCTGGACAGCGGCCTGTTCGCCACCGACCACCTCGCCCCCGCCATCGACGAGGCGTGGTCCACGTACGAGAGCAAGGACCTCAAGGTCACCACCAACGCCGGGACCTTCACCGGCCGGGTCGGCGGCGGCAAGCTCGCCTTCACCGGCCCCGGCTCCGTCTCCTTCGACAAGCCGTCCACCCGCGACGTCCTCTTCTGCGACGGCACCCTCGCCGCCCCCAACGACGGCACCCTCGGCCCGGTCGCCGCGATCCTCGGCGCCGCCCTCAACCGCTCCATCCTCACCACCGCCGACGCCCAGCCCGGCACCGACCCGGCCACCTTCTACCGGCAGCAGCTCACCAACCACTACGCCAAGGCCATGCACGAGGCCACCCGCGACGGCAAGGCGTACGGCTTCGCCTTCGACGACGTCGCCGGGTTCGCCTCGTACATCGAGGACGGCGCCCCGAAGGAGATCACCCTGACCCTCACGGCGTTCTGACGGCCCGCCGGCGGCCGCTCCCCGGGTACCGGGCGGCCGCCGCGCCCCGGGGTGCCGTTCCGGCCGCCCGCCCGGCCTGGCCGGAATTCGGTGGGGCCGCGCCGTGCCCGCCGCCCGCCTCGGCCTGGTCACGGTCGTCCTGGGCCACGCCGTCATGGTCTCCGTGATGACGATGACCCCGATCCACCTCGCCCACCACGACGCCGACCTGAGCGTCGTGGGCTTCAGCGTCAGCCTCCACATCGCCGGGATGTACGCGCTGTCGCCGCTGATCGGACGGCTCGCCGACCGCCTCGGCCGGATCCCGGTGATCCTGCTGGGCCAGGCGCTCCACCTCGTCACCGCCACCGTCGCCGGGCTCGCCGGATCCAGCCACGCCGCCACCGTCGGGGCCCTGTTCACGCTCGGCCTGGGCTGGCCCTGCGTCACCATCGCCGGATCCACCCTGCTCACCGAGCCGCTGCCCGCCGCGCAGCGCTCCGAGATCCAGGGCCTCGCCGACACCCATGAACCTCGCGGGCGCGGCCGGCGGCGCCGTGGCCGGCGGCCTCGTCGCCCTCATCGGCTACGGCGGCCTCAACGTGGCCGCCGCCCTCCTCACCCTGCCCGTCCTCGCCCTGGTCCTGGCACCCCGCACCCGCGCCTGATCACCGGCGCATACGAGAGGGGCCGCCCCACCCGGAGCGGCCCCTTTCCGTACGCGTACGACGTCCGGTGTAGGTTCTCGTTGTTCGACGCATCGTTAGGTTCCCTGACCTGGGACTTTACGAATCGGTCCCGCCGTCGTGTCAGTGGCTCCGTCCCGTGGCGCTGTCATTTTCCTCAGCGCCACAGGGGTGATGCGGATTGCGGGCTGCCGCTCGACGCGCTGCCGCGGTCAGTGAGTAGTAGGTGCGTAGGTGTCCGCGGTCTGGCCGTTCGGCTCGGGTTTCGCGGCGGCTTGTGAGCCAGCCAGCTGCTTCCAACCGCTGGAGCTGACGGTAGACGGTATTGAACGTGACGCCGGTGTCGCTGTGGATTTGGAATGCGTAAGTCTCCGGGCCATCGTGCGCCAGCAGGTGGTCCAGGAGGGGCTGGAGAGGCGGGGGGATGTTCAGGATCTGAGGAGCTGGCGCGTCGGGGTGCAGAGTGGTCAGTGCTACGTTCCTGCCATCAACTGCCGCAGACGCAGCGGTCAGCGCGTCTTGTTCTGGCATGGGTTCGATGTTGGAACCGAGGGTCTTGCGCATGAGGTCCTGAACGCGACTGTCCTTGAGGTGTTGCAAGAGCATCGTCCCGCGATCGGTCGGTCGCAGAGGTCTGTGGCGGCCAGGCCGATAGAACAGTGAAGTACCGATGTCCCGTTCCAATTGGCCAAGCTGTGCAGCAAGGGCGGAGTTCGCGATCCCCAAGTATGTTGCGGCGGTCAAGGAAGTAGGGAACGCCATGCAGATCTGGAAGCGACGCAAGCGAAGCCATCCGTGCAAGGTTCCTTCCACTGCTGCCCTGATGTCGAGCGGCAGTGATTCGTCGAGTTTGATGTTCAAGGCAGGTCGGCTGTGAATCCCCTTAGGTCGACGAGGGATGCCAAGTTTCTTGAGTCGCTTGAGGATGGCTCCGGCGTTAATTCCGACATCTTGGGCGATATCTTCAGCTGTTCGGACTCGGAGTACGTATTGTTCTCGTAGCCAGTCGTTATCGATTGCCTTTGGCCGGCTCCCGCGTGAGACTGCGATATTCAGCTCTCGCGCTCGCTTATTCACCTGTCTCGCCGACAAGTCATATTCCTGGGCGATGCCACGAAATGTCTTTCTGTTCACCGTGTACTCGCGGTGCAGAAATTCGCGGGTGAGGAGTCGGCGTCCTCGTTCGTGGACACGCCAGCTGCCAAACGGCGACCTCGTGCTGGTAGCTTCGCTGCAAGACCTTTCCCAGATGCTCTGGGCGACATCGCTCATGCTCTGAAGATCTGAGGGCGATAGTGACTGCATGAGCGCCGAAAAGGGCATGTCCGCCGCTGCGAAGGCTGTCTCGGCGCTCGTGTGTCTGTCAACAGAGAGGGAATCGAGGTCGTGCTGGGCCTCGAATACGGGATGTCGTGGGTCAAGGTCCAGGAGAGGTGCAGTGCTCAGGTCGGTTCCACAGATGCCCCGTTGGCCGGTTCGGCGCATGCAGTGTCCTGAGGGGTGTAGGTGCACCGGCCTGGGTAGGAATGCGCGCGGCTCTTTGAGGCAACTTGGGCAGACGTCATGCAGGAGCGTGTGGTGCTTGGTGCAGGCGAAGGTCCAGGGCAGCCACCAGCGTGTCAGCCATCGTCCTTGCGTCTCGCGCAAACATCGCGGGCAGAACCGCCAGTGGGGAGCGCGGCGGCTGAAGGCGTCTGCCGGCATGACGGTCTGGTCAAGATAGCCTGCGAGCAGGCCAAGTTGTGCTTCCACCTGTTGTAGCTGTGCGTTGGTCAGGTCGACGAGCAGGTGGTGGGTCCGTTCGAAAACGGGCAGGCCCAGCGCGTCCAGGAGTGCAGACAGGGACGTCGAGGAACGTCGAGCGAGGGCCTCCAGCCAGCTGTCCAGGCTCTCGCCGGGCTGGGGGAGGACACGGATTGCCAGGGTGCGGAGTTCTCTCACGATGCCTTCTTCCCGGGCTTGCTGACGAGTCGGCCGGCGTCTAGGGCTTGCTGGAGTTCCTGGCAGGCTTGTTCGGATGCAGCGTCGTTCTTCACCTGGTCGAGCAGCTTCTTGTTCAGGCGTTCGGTACCGGTACGTACGGCTCTCTGGCAGCCGCGGTTGATCAGCGTCATCAGCGAGCCGATGTGTCCAGTGCTGCGGGCGAAGAGGTAGTCGGACAGGTCGTCGGCGATCATTCCGGGGTATTTGTCCGCGAGGATTACGCGTTCCTCGATCGCGAGGAGGGTGTCGCGCCAGTCGGCGCGTCCCTTTTCGGATGCGATAGTGAACGGGTCCATGTTCAGCCGGGTGGTGCGACGCCCAGTCTGGGCGAGTACCGCGTCCTCATAGCTCGCTCCTTCGCTGAACAGGCCCCGCCTTTCCAGGCCGACGCCGATCATCAGCAAGGTAACCGGGAATTCGTTGGCGATATACTTGAAGTGGTTGCTGACCTCAATTCCGTTCTTGTTTCGCCACTTCAGGAAGTGCAGGTCATCCACGATCAAGAGCTTCGTTTCCGCCGACAAGACAGAATCGAGAGCGCGGTAACCGAATTCGGCGGCGGTCCCCCGGAAACGGCCAGGATGCCCGTAATACTCCAGAATTGCCCGGTTGAAGTCGCGCATCCCGGTATTGCTGGTCAGCCCGACACGGCAAACAGGCCACCGCTCGTGGCCCTCGGGGGTATACTTCCCCTCCTCTTCGATGATGCGGCGGTGGAGCTTTCGGGCAAAGGCGAGAACGGCTGTGGTCTTCCCCAGACCGGGAAAGGCATCGAGGGCGATGCCGCCCTTGACCTTGTCGCTGTCCTGGTCGTTGCTGTCGAAGATGTCCCAGAGGTCTTCATGGAGGGCTTTCATCTGCGGGGTCCCCAGCGGGCCGAGGTTCGCATGCCATTTGCGGCGGCCGCGGTTATATTCGGTAAGAGCTTCCCTATCCAGCTTCTTCAGCTGGCCGCGGGACAGACGTTCCGGACGCTTCCTGTGCGGGGCTTCGGCCAGCCGGCCGAAGCCTTCCTTGCGGGACAGCGTGAGGTGATCCAGCCGGGAGCGCAGATCGGCTTCCTCGGCCTGGGCCCGGATCGGCTTACTCATCGTCATCGATGTCCTTCAAGGCGGTGGCGTAGAAGTCGAGTTCCTCTTCCAGCTCCTCCAGGCCGTCGGCGTCGTCATCGCCCGCCTCCGGCTCCTGGCCCTGGACGGCCTCGATCGCCGGAGGCGCTGGCTGTTCGGGAAGGGACAGCACGCGGACGACCGACGGCAAGACGTGGACCTCGGAGACTTGCTCGCCAGGAAGGTCCACGGCGGCCTGTTCGCGAGAGAGCCGCAGGGCCATGCGCCGCTCGACCAGCGAGTTGCCGAGCCCGAGGTTCCACCGCTCCAGCAGTAGCGCGACGGCGAGCCGGTCGTTGGGGTAAGCGTACTTCTTCGCGGCCAGGTGCCGGGCGAACTGCAGTGCTTCCTCGCTCAGCGGCATCTGCAGACTCGCCGCGTGTTCCCATCGCAGCGTGTGCCACTTGCCTTCCTCGTCGCGGAAGTAGACGCGGGTGACGTCGTCAGGGTCGGCGAAGAACGGCAGCCGCCGTTTGGCCAGCTCGACTGCAGATCCGGCCATGTCCTTCAGACCGGCAATTCCCGGGCCGTCGTAGCGGCGTCCCTTGATCTCGACGCCGTAGTGCTGGACGGTCCGCATCGTGACCGCGAGGAACTCGTAGGCCAGGTTCGGATCCCGCGGCACTTCGATGTAGCCGGCCCGGGCCAGACCGTGCTCGAACATCGCGGCCGGCGACAAGTCCACACTTGGCAGGTGTGGATCGACGAGACCACTGTGCGGCCTGCGGTGATACACACACGCCACCCACTCGCGGATGATCGCCTCAAGCTCGTGCAGGAAGAAGAAGGCGTCCTTTTCGGGGTTGAGTCCCCGCGAATGGATGTCGGGGCCTTTGTAGCCGGGCAGCACCTGCAGCACGTCTTCCCGCACGGTCCTGAAGAACCTCTCGATGGGCCCCTTGTCCCGGCCCGTCCGTAGCCGGGCCGGTTGGATCGACATGCCCAACCGGTGGCAGACGCTGGTTAGATGGGCGGAGAGATAGATCTTGCCGTGGTCGACAATGAGCGTCTCCGCCGCCAGCGCCGGGCTCACGGCCCCCGTAACGGGCCCGTGGACCGCCTCGGCCTCCACCAGGACACCGCGGGGAATCCCGTGATCGGGCCAGGCCGCTTCCTTCGGCCAGGACTCAGGAACAGGCCGCGGCCGGTAGGTCTGGAAAAGTACAGCCGCCGCGTCGACGGCCTTCGTCGACACCGGCGTGACCCGGATGCCGGTGATGCACCGGGTGTACCAGTCCATCGCGACGGTCAGCTCCGCCTGTACCCACTTCAGTGTCACCGGGTCGAAGGCGAAGACATCCAGCCGCGTGGTGTCCATCAGCACGTACTCGCCCGGCCGCGTCGGCCGCAGCTTCCCGTAGACACCAGCAGGGCGATCCGCGATATCCCGGTTGCGCTTCGTGCTCAACCGGAACGTCGGATGACGCCGCTCAAGCTCCTGCATCCACCGATACCCCGCCGTCCGCTTCGGCAGCGGCACTGTGCCCGATCCGAAACGCTCCTCCAACCGGGCCTGCACCCGCTCCAACACGAGCTTGACGGAAGGCCGGGACTCCTCCTTGTACTCGCCCAGAATCTCCTCGGCCGTCTCCATCCAGCGCGGATCAGCATGAGCCAGCCCGCCTTCTGCCTGGGCCCTTTTCGGGACGAGTCCCACCTCGCCGCTTCGCTGGAAAGCGCTGGCCCAGCGCTCCACCGAACGTGCGGTCACTCCCAGTTCGGACGCCTTGGCCGCATACCGCTTGCTCAACGAACGTCCGGGAGCGTAATCGGGGCGAGGCTCACCCGGCTGTGCCAGCTCTTCGGATCCCGAGCGGTAACCCGTCAGCACCTCCCGGACATGCCCAGCCCGCTCCAAGACGTCCTTGCGCTCCTGCTTGGTCAGCCGGGACAGCACCACGGCGGCCAACTCGCCATCGTCGGCGGCCGGTCCAGAGTCGTCGACGATCACCTCTGCCCGGTCCGAGGTCAGCAGTTCCCGAACCGACATCCGAACCAGTCGGTCACGGGCATCCTTGAAGATGACCTCCATGCCCGTGGCCAGGCACGCGAACTCCACGACCTCGACCGTCTCGCCGTCGAGCCGAAAGCGCGTGCCGACACCAAGCCGCGTTCCCGCCCCGCTCATGCGGCCCTCCTCAACACGTGCCCCGAGCTGAGCGGTCGGTCCAACTCCGTCGTCATGTGCCCCGACCACAGCAGGTGCAGCACCGCCGACTTCACCAGCGGCCGGGGGCAGCCGGGCAGCAACCGGAAAGCCTCACCCAGCGACCGTCCCTCCAGCTCACAGGCCCGCAAGTCGTCCAAAAGGCCCGGATCGAACAGCCAGTCCCTGCGGTAGCCGGCAAGGAAGCGGATGTTCTCCAGCTCATGAAGGTCCGGTTCACTCCAGACTTCGTAACACCACCCACGGGAGGCGACCGCCGCACGAGTCCACGCGAACGTGAACGCGACTTTCGGCCGCTCCAGTCGATGCCGTGGCTTGACATCCACGACCACTGGCCCATCGCCGGTCAGCAGCAGATAGTCCGGGATGTGCCGCCGTAGCTTGCCCTCAACCACTGCCTTGATCAGGAAGGGCTGGGCGACGAAGTGCCGGACGTTCGGCGCGAAGTCTGCGAACAGCAGCCGTGCCAGTTCCAGCCGCGACTCGTAGATCACGTGGTTGCGTACCGTCGCCGCCCAGTACGTGCCCGAGTAGTGCTGCTGGCCCTTGTGCCAGCGGAACGTCCGCCACGGTTGTGCGTTCCGCAGGAGATCGAGTGGAGCAGACTCCCACTCCAAGTCCTCCACCACGGACTCGTCGGCTTGCCGGACACTCACCTGTACCGACGCAGCCAGATCTGTTGTGCTCACCGGATCCCAACCTTGCGTTCTCCAAGGCGGCTTGATCGGCCGCCGAACGCTGCTGACATGCCCCGGTCGTACGCGTTGATGACGACCGGGACTGTCCGGTACACGAAGAGTGGAACTAATTAAGAAAGAGGCGTGAATCCCGCTCGCATGTCGTATCCGATACGGCTACGACATCCCCGCGCGGAATCCGACACGGGAAACGGGATCCCACATCCGGCTCAGCCGCCCCCGTACGCGCCGCTCGCCGTCAGCCGCAGCGCGGTGTCGATCAGCGGGACATGGCTGAACGCCTGCGGGAAGTTCCCCACCTGGCGCTGGTTGGCGGAGTCCCACTCCTCGGCCAGCAGTCCCAGGTCGTTGCGGAGCGACAGCAGCCGGTCGAAGAGTGTGCGCGCCTCCTCCACCCGCCCGATCATCGCCAGATCGTCGGCCATCCAGAACGAACAGGCCAGGAACGCGCCCTCGTCGCCCTCCAGCCCGTCCACCCCGGCCTCGTCACCGGAGGTCGGGTAGCGCAGGATGAAACCGTCCTCGGTGGACAGCTCCCGCTGGATCGCCTCGATCGTGCCGATGACGCGCTTGTCGTCCGGCGGCAGGAAACCCATCTGCGGGATCAGCAGCAGCGACGCGTCCAGCTCCTGGGAGCCGTAGGACTGCGTGAAGGTGTTGCGCTCCTTGTCGTACCCCTTCTCGCAGACGTCCTGGTGGATGCGGTCGCGCAGCTCCTTCCAGCGCTCCAGCGGCCCCTCGGCGTCGCCCGCCTCGATCAGCTTGATGGTGCGGTCCACCGCGACCCACGTCATGACCTTGGAGTGGACGAAGTGGCGGCGCGGCCCGCGGACCTCCCAGATGCCCTCGTCCGGCTCGTGCCAGTGGTTCTCCACCCAGTTGATCAGCTTCAGCTGGAGCAGCGAGGCGTAGTCGTTCCGGGCCAGGCCGGTCATGTGCGCCAGGTGCAGCGCCTCGATGACCTCGCCGTACACATCGAGCTGGACCTGGCCCGCGGCGCCGTTGCCGACCCGCACCGGCCGGGAGTTCTCGTACCCCGGCAGCCAGCTCAGCTCGTTCTCGCCCAGCTCCCGCTCCCCGGCGATGCCGTACATGATCTGGAGGTTCTCCGGGTCCCCGGCCACCGCGCGCAGCAGCCACTCGCGCCAGGCCCGGGCCTCCTCGCGGTAGCCGGTGCGCAGCAGCGAGGAGAGGGTGATGGCGGCGTCCCGCAGCCAGGTGAAGCGGTAGTCCCAGTTGCGGGAGCCGCCGAGGTCCTCGGGCAGCGAGGTGGTCGGCGCGGCCACGATCCCGCCGGTCGGCGCGTACGTCAGCGCCTTCAGCGTGATCAGCGACCGGACCACCGCTTCCCGGTAGGGCCCGTGGTACGTGCAGTGCTCGATCCACTCGCGCCAGAAGTCCTCGGTGGCGGTCAGCGAGTTCTCCGGCTCGGCCACCGCCGGGGGCTGGTGGTGCGAGGGCTGCCAGCTGATCGTGAAGGCGACCCGCTCTCCCGGCGCGACGGTGAAGTCGGAGTAGGTGGTCAGCTCCTCGCCGTACGTCTGCGCCGTCGTGTCCAGCCACACCGAGTCCGGTCCGGCCACCGCGACCGTCCGCCCGTCGACCTTGTGGACCCAGGGCACCACCCAGCCGTACGCGAACCGCATCCGCAGCTCGGAGCGGACCGGGACGGTGCCGCTGACGCCCTCGACGATGCGGACCAGCTGCGGTGCGCCGTCGCGCGGCGGCATGAAGTCGATCACCCGGACCGTGCCCTGCGGGGTGTCCCACTCGGACTCCAGCACCAGCGAGTCACCGCGGTAGCGGCGCCGGTCGGCGGGGAGCGGGCGGGTGCCCTCGGAGTGGGCGGGGCCCATCCGCCAGAAGCCGTGTTCCTCGGTGCCCAGCAGCCCGGCGAAGACCGCCGGGGAGTCGAAACGGGGCAGGCAGAGCCAGTCCACCATGCCGTCCCTGCACACGAGAGCGGCGGTTTGCATATCGCCGATGAGTGCGTAGTCCTCGATGCGCCCGGCCACGTGCATCTCCTGTCGAACTGGAGTCACGCCCCCTCGGGACGTGATAGCTGTCCGTCCTGCCCATGAAACGTTGTCGAGCAGCGGGACCGGAAATCGGGCGGGGATGGTGCCTCACCGGACGGCTCGTAACGAGTTTCCGAGCAGGATACGACGGCCCATGGGGCCCCGCGCGACGCCCACGAAGGGGAGCGTCACTCGTTCGGGTGACGTGCGGCGGAGCGGGTGCGGCGGACGCCGCCGGGCGCGACCATCCCCGGTCGCTGATAGCCTGGTATCCCGTGGACCGGTGGGCCCCACAAATGTCACGGCAGATGTCACGGCACCCCCCGAGCCGCAGCGAAGGCACCCCTCGTACCCCGGGGACGGCGCCGCATCGCACCTCTCCACTCGCGACCACGGGAGCCCCCTCTTGGCCATGACGCCCTCTGCTTCTCGACAGAACGCAGCCACGACGACCAAGCACATCTTCGTCACCGGGGGCGTAGCCTCCTCGCTCGGCAAGGGCCTCACGGCCTCCAGCCTCGGCGCGCTCCTCAAGGCGCGGGGTCTGCGGGTCACGATGCAGAAGCTCGACCCGTACCTGAATGTCGACCCCGGCACGATGAACCCGTTCCAGCACGGTGAGGTCTTCGTCACCAACGACGGTGCCGAGACCGACCTGGACATCGGCCACTACGAGCGCTTCCTCGACGTCGACCTCGACGGCAGCGCCAACGTCACCACCGGCCAGGTCTACAACACCGTGATCGCCAAGGAGCGCCGCGGTGAGTACCTGGGCGACACCGTGCAGGTCATCCCGCACATCACCAACGAGATCAAGCACCGCATCCGCCGGATGGCGACCGACGACGTCGACGTCGTCATCACCGAGGTCGGCGGCACGGTCGGCGACATCGAGTCGCTGCCGTTCCTGGAGACCGTCCGCCAGGTCCGCCACGAGGTCGGCCGGGACAACGTCTTCGTCGTGCACATCTCGCTGCTGCCCTACATCGGCCCGTCCGGTGAGCTGAAGACCAAGCCGACCCAGCACTCCGTCGCCGCGCTGCGCAACATCGGCATCCAGCCCGACGCGATCGTGCTCCGCGCCGACCGCGAGGTCCCCACCGCCATCAAGCGTAAGATCTCGCTGATGTGCGACGTGGACGACAACGCCGTGGTCGCCGCGATCGACGCTCCGTCGATCTACGACATCCCGAAGGTGCTGCACTCCGAGGGCCTGGACGCGTACGTCGTCCGCAAGTTGGACCTGCCGTTCCGCGACGTCGACTGGACCCAGTGGGCGGACCTGCTGGAGCGCGTCCACAACCCCGACCACGAGGTCAAGGTCGCGCTGGTCGGCAAGTACATCGACCTGCCGGACGCCTATCTCTCGGTCACTGAGGCGCTGCGCGCGGGCGGCTTCGCCAACAAGACCCGCGTGAAGATCAAGTGGGTCACCTCCGACGACTGCACGACCCCGGCCGGCGCCGTCGAGCAGCTCGGCGACTGCGACGCGGTCTGCATCCCCGGCGGCTTCGGCGACCGCGGTGTGGACGGCAAGGTCGGCGCGATCACCTACGCCCGTGAGCACAAGCTGCCGCTGCTCGGCCTCTGCCTGGGCCTGCAGTGCGTGGTCATCGAGGCGGCCCGCAACCTCGCCGGTATCGAGGGCGCCAACTCCACCGAGTTCGACCCGGCCGCCGCCCACCCGGTCATCTCCACGATGGCCGAGCAGATGGACATCGTCGCCGGTGAGGGCGACATGGGCGGCACGATGCGGCTCGGCATGTACCCGGCCAAGCTCGCCGAGGGCTCGATCGTCCGCGAGACGTACGACAACCAGCCCTACGTCGAGGAGCGCCACCGCCACCGCTACGAGGTCAACAACGCCTACCGCGGTGAGCTGGAGAAGAAGGCCGGTCTGCTCTTCTCCGGCACCTCTCCGGACAACAAGCTCGTCGAGTACGTCGAGTACCCGCGCGAGGTGCACCCCTACCTCTGTCTCTTTATACACATCTCCGAGCCCACGAGACGCTCATGA
>NZ_VKJP01000329.1 GCF_007280575.1 Streptomyces benahoarensis | reverse complement strand
CGCCTCCATCATCCTCAAGGCCGAGGAGAAGAAGGGACCCGTGCCGACCGGCATGGTCAACACGGGCTTTTTTTTTTCGATGAGCGTCTCGTGGGCTCGGAGGTGTGTTTAAGGGACCGCCGACAACCCCGTCGACTGGTGGCCGTGGGAGGCCGCGGCCTTCGAGGAGGCGCGGCGGCGGGATGTGCCGGTGTTTCTGAGTGTGGGGTACAGCGCGTGCCACTGGTGTCACGTCCTTGCGCACGAGAGTTTTGAGGACGAGGCGACGGCCGCGTTCATGAATGAGCACTTTGTGGCGGTGAAGGTGGACCGCGAGGAGCGGCCCGACGTCGATGCCGTGTACATGGAGGCGGTGCAGGCGGCCACGGGGCAGGGCGGCTGGCCGATGTCGGTGTTCATGACACCGGACGGGGAGCCGTTCTACTTCGGTACGTATTTTCCGCCTGAGCCGCGGCACGGCATGCCGTCGTTCCGGCAGGTGCTGGAGGGTGTGCGCAGCGCCTGGGCGGAGCGGCGCGGGGAGGTCGGGGAGGTCGCCGGGCGGATCGCCGCGGACCTGGCCGGGCGGTCCCTGGCCGCGTCGTTGTCGGCCTCCGCGCCTCCGGGGCCGGGGGATCTGGCCGGTGCGTTGATGGCGCTGACCAGGGACTTCGACGCCGTGCACGGGGGATTCGGCGGGGCCCCCAAGTTTCCGCCGGCGATGGTGCTGGAGTTTTTGCTGCGCCATCATGCGCGTACGGATTCCGAGGCCGCGGTGGAGATGGCCGAGGCGACGTGTGAGGCGATGGCGCGTGGCGGGATTCATGATCAGCTCGGGGGCGGGTTCGCGCGGTACGCCGTCGACGCGACGTGGACGGTGCCGCACTTCGAGAAGATGTTGTACGACAACGCGCTTCTCTGCCGCGTCTACGCGCATCTGTGGCGTGCCACCGGTTCCCGCACGGCCCGTCGCGTCGCGCTCGCGACCGCCGACTTCATGGTGCGTGAACTGCGCACCGTCCAGGGCGGGTTCGCCTCCGCGCTGGACGCGGACAGCGACGACGTTTCGGGCAGCGGGCGGCACGCCGAGGGTGCGTATTACGTCTGGACCCCTGAGCAAGTGCGGGAGGTGCTCGGGGAGGAGGACGGGGCCTTCGCCACCGCGTACTTCGGGGTGACGGAGGAGGGCACCTTCGAGGAGGGGGCCTCGGTGCTGCAACTGCCGGACGGGGTCGGTCCGGTGGACGCCGAGCGCGTGCGGTCGGTGCGGGAGCGACTTCTGGCGGCGCGGGACGAGCGGCCGCGCCCCGGGCGGGATGACAAGATCGTCGCGTCCTGGAACGGGCTGGCCGTCGCCGCGCTCGCGGAGACCGGCGCGTACTTCGACCGGCCCGACCTCGTCCAGGCGGCCACCGACGCAGCTGACCTGCTCGTTCGCGTCCACATGGACGGGCAGGCCCGGCTGCACCGCACCTCCCGGGACGGCGTACCCGGCGACAACAGCGGCGTCCTGGAGGACTACGCGAACGTCGCCGAGGGCTTCCTCGCCCTCGCCTCCGTCACCGGTGAGGGCGTCTGGGTGGACTTCGCGGGCTTCCTTCTCGACACGGTGCTGGTGCAGTTCCGGGCCGAGGACGGTTCGCTCTACGACACGGCGGCGGACGCGGAGGCGCTGATCCGCCGCCCCCAGGATCCGACGGACAACGCCACGCCGTCCGGCTGGACCGCCGCCGCCGGGGCCCTGCTCTCCTACGGGGCGCTCACCGGCAGCACCCCGCACCGGGAGGCCGCCGAGCAGGCGCTCGCCGTCGTCACGGCGCTGGCCGGTCGCGCACCGCGCTTCATCGGCTGGGGGCTGGCCGTCGCGGAGGCGGCGCTGGACGGGCCCCGGGAGATCGCGGTCGTCGGCCCGCCGGACGACGCGGCCACCCGGGCGCTGCACCGCGCCGCACTGCTCGGCAACACGCCCGGCGCGGTCGTCGCGCTCGGCGCGCCGGACACGGACGACGCGGGGGCGGTGGCGCTTCTCCGGGACCGGCCGCTGGTCGACGGCGCCCCCGCCGCGTACGTCTGCCGCCGCTTTGTCTGCGAGCGTCCCACGACGGACCCGGACGAGCTGAGCGGGCGGCTCCGGGGGACGGTGGGGTGACGGGGCGGTGAGCGGCGGGCTGACGGCATGAACGGCCCGCCGGTGTCGTCAACCCTGACGGCGCGTCCGGCACCTTCTCGGTCGGAAGTACTCCGCCCAAGGGACGAGTTGACGCCGAGGGGAATCGGGCGTGAGATCGATACATGACTCAGCGCACTGCACGTGAAGTTCATCTGACGGCCCGTCCTGAGGGGCCGGTCACCGACGCGCTCTTCGCGGTCGTGGAGGTGCCGGTCCCCGAGCCGGCGCCCGGGCAGGTCCTGGTGCGCAACACCCTGATGAGTGTCGCGGCGGTGATGCGCACCCTCATGGACGAGTCCAGCGTGGTGCCGATCCCGCCGTTCGCGCTGGGCGAGCCGCTGAACGGACCGGCCATCGGCGAGGTCGTCGCCGCGCCCGGCGGCGAGGTGGCCGTCGGCGATCTGGTGCAGCACCGCCTCGGCTGGCGCGAGTACGCGCTGGTGGACGCCGCGGCCGTGCAGCGGATCGATCCGGCGGTGCTGCCCGACCCGGCCGCCCATCTCTCGCAGGGGCCCACCGCGTGGATGGGTGTCGTCCGGGGCGCCGAAGTGCGGCCCGGCGACACCGTGTTCATCACCGGGGCGGCCGGTGGCGTCGGTTCCCTGGCCGGGCAGATCGCGCGGCAGCAGGGCGCCGCCCGGGTCATCGGCAGCACCGGCTCGCAGGCCAAGGCCGACTGCCTGGTCGACAACCTCGGGTACGACGCCGTGGTGATCCGGGGCGCGGGCCCGATCGAGGAGCAGCTGCGCCGCCTCGCCCCGGACGGCGTCGACGCGGTCTTCGACAACGTCGGCGGGGAGCAGTTGCGCGCCGCGTTCGCGGTGGCCAACCGCGGCGCGCGCATCGCGGTCGTCGGTGCGCTCGCCGCCCAGATGGGCGGGCACGGCACGGCCCCGTTGGAGATCGACACGTTCTCGCTGCTCGGCCGCGGCATCACGCTGCGCGGCGCCGCCCTCCACGACCACCTGGATCTGATCCCGGAGTGGAACGCCCGCTTCGGCGAGGGCCTGCGGGACGGCACGTTCACCTTCCCCCACACCCGCCTGCACGGCATCGAGCAGGCCCCGGCCGCACTGCGGGGGCTGACCGAGGGACGTCATATGGGTGCGGTGATCGTGGAGTTGTGACCCTGGGGCGATGGCCGGGGCCTGGCGGCTGACGGCGTTGTCGCGTCCCGGTCGATCCACGGCTTCCGGCGCGGGCCCAAGCCCAGCCGCCCCCGGCTTCCCGCGCGGGTGTCAGGACAGTTCAGGCTTCGGCCCGCGCGGCGTCCGGTGCGGTTGTAGCCTGCCGCCGTGGACAGCTTGCTCCGGCATCGATCACTCGTCCGGGAGGCCGCGGCGCTGCGGTCCGGTGCGGACGACCCCGTGGCGGCGGCGCGGCGCACCTGCGACCGTATCGACGCCGTCGACCCGCACGTTCTCGCCTTCGTGCCCGAACCGGACCGGCGGGCCCGGCTGCTGGACGAGGCGGAGCGCGCCGTCGCGGCGTGGGACAGCGCGACGGCGGGCGCCCCGGACCTGGCCAACCGGCCCGCCAAACCGCCGCTGTACGGCGTGACGGTCGGGGTGAAGGACATCATCCGGGTCGACGGGCTGCCCACCCGCGCCGGTTCGGTGCTGCCGCCCGGGGTGCTCGCCGGGCCGCAGGCCGCCGTCGTGGACCGGCTGGTCGCGGCGGGTGCGCTGATCGCGGGGAAGACGGTGACGGCGGAGTTCGCGGTCACCGCGCCGGGGCCGACGCGCAATCCGCACCATGTCGCCCATACGCCGGGCGGTTCGAGCAGCGGCTCGGCGGCGGCCGTCGCGGCGGGCATGGTGCCGCTGGCCCTCGGCACCCAGACCGTCGGCTCGGTGATCCGCCCGGCCGCGTACTGCGGCATCGTCGGCTTCAAGCCGAGCTTCGACCGCGTCCCGACCGCCGGGGTGATCCCCAACGCCGTCAGCTTCGACACGGTCGGCTGGTACGCGCAGGACGTCGCGGGCGTCACGCTGGCCGCCTCGGTGCTGTGCGACGGCTGGCCGGCCGAGACGGGCCCGGCGCCCGGACCGCCGCCGGTGCTGGGCGTGCCGGTCGGCCCGTATCTGCGTCGCGCGGACGACGAGGCGCTGGCCGCCCTCCAGGCCCAGCGGGAGGTGCTGCGCGGCGCCGGGTACACCGTCGTCGAGGTGCCGGTGATGGACGACTTCGAGGAGGTCGTCACCCAGCTGTTCACCATGAACCGCTACGAGGTCGCCCGCGCGCACACCGAGTGGTACGCGCGCTTCGGCGACCTCTACCGGGAGCAGACCGCGAACGCCCTGCACGAGGGCCACGCCGTCACGGACGCCGCCTACGAGGAGGCGCGCGCCCGCCGGGCCGAGTTCCGCGACCGGCTGGACGCGGCGCGGGGGGCCGCCGGCGCCGACCTGTGGCTCACCCCCGCGGCCACCGGCCCGGCCCCCTTCGGCCTCGGCTCCACCGGTACGTCGGTGATGTGCCTGCCGTGGAGCAACGCCGGTCTGCCGTCCGTGAGCCTGCCCGCCGGGCACGCCGCGAACGGCCTGCCGCTGGGCCTCCAGCTGGTGGGTCCGTACGGTTCCGATCCGGCGGTGCTCGCTTGGGCGGCGGGTGTGGAGGAGGCGCTGGGGGCGGGGTGAGTGGGGGCCCCGGCCTCGGCCCGTCCCGCGTAGGCGACCCGTTCACCCCGCCGTGGCCATTCCGCCCGACGCGGCCCTCACTCCTTGGTGTGGCCTTCCGAACCGGGGGCGAAGGCCGGGCCCACTCCGGCGACAGCACCATCCGGCGACAGCACCAATCCCCGCATCAGCACATCCAGCGCCCGGCCGACCACCGCCTCCAACTCCGCACCCAGGGAAGCGGCCGATCGCGCCGCGGACCCCGCCCCGCCCCGTACGGGCCCCTCCGCCCAACGCAGCAGCGCTTCCTGAAGGGCGGCGATCAGCGCCGTGCTGATCACCCGTATCTCCAGGTCATCGGCGGGTCGGCCGGTCCGGGCGGTGAGGGCGGCGGCGATGTGGGTGGCGTCGCGGGCGGCGTGTTCGGCGATGCGGCGGCGGACGGCGGGGACGTCGCGGATCAGCCGGGCGCGCCGCCGCAGCTCCCGCAGGTCCCGGACGGAGAGGCCGCCCGGCACTGTCAGGGCGGCGGCGCGCAGTGCGCCGGGCAGCGGTTCGCCGGCGGGGCGGGCGCGTATCGCGGCGGCCAGCAGCTCCCCGTAGGTGCCCCGCAGGACGATGTCCTCCTTGGCGGGGAAGTACCGCGCGACGGTGCTGGGGGAGACGTCGGCGGCTTCCGCGATCCGGTCGACGGAGGTCGCGTCGTACCCCAGGGAGTCGAAGAGGCGGAAGGCGGCGTCGCGGATCGCCTGCCGGGTGCGGCGCTTCTTCCGTTCCCGCAGCCCGTCGGCGGGCGCGGCGGGGCGCGGTACGGCGGGTGGCGCCGTACCGTCCGCGCGGGCGGTGGTCACCGGTGTCAGCCGTGCGAGTAGGCGACCAGAGAGATGCCGACGTAGTGCACCACGAACGCCGCCAGCGTGAAGGAGTGGAAGACCTCGTGGAAGCCGAACCAGCGGGGGGACGGGTTGGGGCGCTTGATGCCGTAGATCACGCCGCCCGCGCTGTAGAGGAGGCCGCCGACGATCACCAGGACGAGGACGGCGATGCCGCCGGTGTGCAGGAAGTCGGGGAGGAAGAAGACGGCGGCCCAGCCCATCGCGATGTAGCAGGGGGTGTAGAGCCAGCGCGGCGCGCCGACCCAGAACACCCGGAAGGCGATCCCGGCGAGCGCCGCCGCCCACACCGCCCACAGCAGGATCTGCCCGCGGCTGCCCGGTACGAGCAGCATCGTCAGCGGCGTGTACGTACCGGCGATGATCAGAAAGATGTTGGCGTGATCCAGCCGTCGTAGCACACCACCGGCGCGCGGGCCCCAGTTGCCGCGGTGGTAGAGCGCGCTCACGCCGAACAGCAGGCAGGCGGTGAGCGTGTAAACGGCGCAGGCCACGCGGCCGCGGGTGCTGTCGGCGAGTGCGGTGAGGAAGACGCCGGACAGCAGGACGGCCGGGAACATCCCGGCGTGCAGCCAGCCCCGCAGCCGGGGCTTGAGCGGGGCGGTCGCCGCCGGGTCGGCCGCGGCGGCGGGGGCCGCTCCGGCCGGTGGGACCGCTTCGGCCGTCGCGGGCGCGGAGGGGGGCTGGCTCGCTGCGGCATCGGGCGCGGAAGTCATGCCGGTCATGCTATCTACGGCACCGTAAGTTCCCGGCCTGAAGGCCGCCGGGCGGGCGACGGTGGACCCGGATGCGCGGGTGACGGGGCGGTCGGGACTCTGTCCCTTATACACATCTCCGAGCCCACGAGACGCTCATGAATATCGTATGCCGGCTTCTGCTTGAAAAAAAAAAAGACGC
>NZ_VKJP01000328.1 GCF_007280575.1 Streptomyces benahoarensis | reverse complement strand
GCACGCACCCTGAGCCGGGCGGGGGCCGGGGCCGGGCCGCGGGAGGCACAACCGGGCCGGTCGGCGGGACGCGGTGCGCCCGGGGCGGGGTGAGCACCCCGTACGCGGAACACCCCGCCGTACGGGGCGGCCCCGCCGCTAGAACATGTTCAACAACGCCTCGGTCGCATCCGGCGCCGGATGGTCGCCGTCGGGCAGGGCGAGTTCGAACCACACGGTCTTGCCGCGTGGGGTGCGTCTGCTGCCCCAGCCCGCGCTGAGCAGGCCGACCAGCTGGAGGCCGCGGCCGCCCTCGTCGGTGTCGCGGGCGCGGCGGCGGCGCGGCTGGGCGAGGTCGGCGTCCCACACCTCGCACACCAGTGACCGGTCGCGCAGCAGCCGCAGCCGGATCTCGCCGTGGCCGTGCCGCAGCGCGTTGGTGACCAGCTCGCTGACGAGCAGCTCGGTGGTGTCCACCAGCTCCTCCAGGCCCCAGTCGGTGAGCTGGTCGCGGGCCAGCTCCCGCGCCCGCGCCACCGACCGGGCCTCCGGCGCCAGGCTCCAGTCCCCCACCGCGTCCTTGGGCAGCCCGTGCACCCGGGCCATCAGCAGCGCGATGTCGTCCTCGCCGTGCGAGGTGTCCAGGGTGGACAGGACGTGGTCGCAGGCGTCCTCCAGGGGCCGGCCGGCGTCCGACAGCGCGCTACGGAACGCCTCCAGGCCCTCGTCCAGCGGATGGTCGCGGGACTCCACCAGGCCGTCGGTGTAGAGGGCGAGCAGCGCGCCGTCCGCCAGCTCCACCTCGGTCTCCTCGAACGGTTCGCCGCCCACGCCCAGCGGCATGCCCGGCGGTACGTCCAGCAGCACGGCGTCCGCGCCCTCCTCGACCAGCACCGGCGGCAGATGCCCGGCGTTGGCGAACGTGCAGCAGCGGCTGATGGGGTCGTAGACGGCGTAGACGCAGGTGGCGAGGTAGACCTCGGAGAGGTCGGCGGTCCCGGCGGCGTGCGGGACGCCGGGGGCGGTGGACCGGCCCGCTGCGGAGCGCTTGCCGCCGCGGCCCTCGCCACCGCCCAGCCCGCGGGCGACCTCGTCCAGCGCGGCCAGCACCTCAGCCGGTTCCAGGTCGAGGAGGGCCAGCGTGCGGACGGCGGTGCGCAGTTCGCCCATGGCGACGGCGGCGCGCAGCCCGCGGCCCATGACGTCGCCGACGACCAGCGCCGTACGGTGGCCGGGCAGCTCGATGACGTCGAACCAGTCGCCGCCGACCTCGGTGGCGGTGGTGCCCGGCAGATAGCGGCAGGCGATGTCGAGGCCCGCGGCCTCCGGGTCGCCGGGCGGCAGCAGGCTGCGCTGGAGCATCAGCGCCCGCTCGTGCTCGCGGCGGTAGAGCCGGGCGTTGTCGATACAGACCGCGGCGCGGGCCGCCAGCTCCACGGCGAGGGCGGTGTCCCGCTCCCCGAACGGCTCGCTGCCCTTCGTCCGGGAGAACTGCACCAGCCCGACGACGGTGTCCCGGGCGACCATCGGCACGGCGAGGGTGGAGTGCACCACGGCACCCAGCTCGCGGCCCTCCTCGCTCTCCCGGCCGGGGACGATCTGCGCCCGGGCGGTGCGCAGCGCGCCCGCGCACGGGGAGTTGAAGGGGTAGCGGTGCACCGCGCCGACCGCGACCGGCCCGCCCTCGGGCGTACAGGGCATGGTGGCGAGCGGCGCGTCGGAGACGGCACTGGAGAACGCGACGCGGCGCAGCTCCGCACTGCCGTCGCTCATCCCGGGCGGCGCCTCGTCGCCCGCCAGCAGCCCCTGGTAGAGGTCGACGGAGGCCAGATCGCAGAACTGCGGGACGGCGACGTCGAGGAGGGTGCGGGCGGTGGTCTCCAGGTCGAGGGAGTTGCCTATGCGGGCGCCCGCCTCGTTGAGCAGCGCGAGGTTGCGGCGGGCGTTGGCGGCCTCGCGTTCGGCGCGGCGGCGCCCGGTGACGTCGGAGGCGAGCGCGGCCACGCCGATGGGGCGGCCGCTGGCGCCGTGCAGGCGGTAGAGCGAGATCGACCAGCGGCGCCGGTCCTCCGCGCCGGGCACCACGCCGACCAGTTGCATCTCGGTCACCGCCTCGCCGGTGTCCAGCACCCGGCGCAGCGCCACCGTCATCCGCTCGGCCTCGGCCCGCGGCAGGAAGTCGTACGGGGTGCCACCGCGGTACTTGCTCGCCGGGCCGCCGAAGACCGTGGCGAACCGCTCGTTGACGCGGAGCAGCCGCAGCCGGGTGTCGAAGAGGGTGAAGCCCATCGGGGATTGACCGAATACCGCCTGCGCGGCGGCGAGGTCGGTCTCGATGCCGCGCAGCGCCCGGACGTCGACGACGAGACAGAGCGCGGCCCGCTCGCCGGTCTCCTTCGCGGACGGCATGACGTAGATCTCCGCGAGCCCGTCGGCCTCGCCGCCGTCCGCGCGGCGATAGGGCACCAGGCCCGTCCACTCCCGGCCGTCGAGGATCCGGGAGACCGCGCGGTGCCCGGTCTCGCGCAGCTCGCGGGGGACGAACGCCTCGACGGGGTCCTTGCCGACGGCCTGTACCGCGGAGATGCCGAGCATGTCGGCGGCCCGTTCGCTCCAGCCGTCGATGCGGCCGTCGGGTCCGAGGGAGAAGGACGCGAGCCGGATGTAGTCGTAGATCGACCCGGGCCGGCTGGACTGCCACACCGGCGGTTCCTGCGGCGCGTGGGCAGGCGGGACGAGGACCGGGTCGGCCGGGCTCTTCCCGCCGCGACCTGCGGTCTGCGCGGGAACCGTCCCGCCGGATGACAACTCGCTCACGAGCCCCGTCCCCTCCAGCTCATCGTGCCCGGACCGGACCTGCCGAGTAAATCAGCACCTCGGCACTTCGGAACACGGTCTTCACGATCACAGCACAGTCTCGATCGCGGCCCCGGCACGGTTTGCCGACGAATGGGCAACGACGCGCGGCGACCGGATCCACCTGTCTCCTAACCAGCCACCGACAGCTCGAACCACACGGTCTTGCCGCTCTTCCCGCGCCGCGCCCCCCAGCGCCGCGAGGCGCGGGCGACGAGTTGCAGTCCGCGTCCGCCCTCGTCATCGGGTTCGGCGGCGCGCTCCAGCGGCGGATCGGGCAGCGGATCGGAGACCTCGACGAGGAGTCCGCCGCCGAGCTGTTCCAGCCGGACGCCGATCGGACCGCTGGCGTACGTCAGGGAGTTGGTGACCAGTTCGCTGACGAGCAGGACGGCGATGTCCGCGACGGACTCCAGGCCCCAGTCGGCGAGGGTCGTGCGGACCGTGGCCCGCGCGGTGCGGACGGCGCCGGGCTCGGCGGGGAAACTCCATTCGGCGATGGGGAACGCTCCGGCGACCGTGTCACGACGGCGGACTGCGGCGTGTGCCGATTCGGAGGCCCCTGCCGCTGCGCTGTCGCTCACGCCGATCACTTCCCATGGTGCGGTTGCCCACCACGCCCGCCTACAAAAGAGTCAATCAGGACATACCCGATAATTGCCCGCCCGTACCGTCTGCGCGCGGCCACCCGCGCCACCCGGACGAACCCGTCCCCCGGCCGGGTCCCGTCACCGCGGGCCCGACGGGCCACCGGCGGCCTGTCACGCTCAGAGCGGGGTACGCCCACCGGGCACGGTGCCCCGCGACGGCGGACGCGGCGCGGCGCCACCCGGCCCCTCGCCCTCCCGCAGCCGCCGCATCGCCTCGGCGACAGCCGGACGGTCCTGGTCCAGCCAGTCCACCGACAGTTCCTCGTCCGGCTCCAGCCAGCGCAGCTCGTCGTGGTCCTGGAGCGGCCGCGGCTCGCCGGACACCAGCTTGGCGGCCCACACCCGCAGCACGAACCCGGGGCGCAGCGCCCACTCGCCGGCGATCGGCTCCAGCGGCTCCGCCTCGACGCCCAGCTCCTCGCGCAGCTCGCGCACGAGCGCCTGCTCGGGGCTCTCACCGTCCTCCACCTTGCCGCCGGGCAGCTCCCAGCGACCGGCCAGCGCGGGCGGCGCGCTGCGCCGGGCGGCCAGCAGCCGCCCCCGGTCGAGCACCGCGCCGCCCACCACCACACGCACCGTCGTCATACGCGGCAGCCTACGGCGCACACCACGCCCCGCAACCCGCTCAGCCCGTCGTCACATCCACCTTCTCCACCACGTAGAGCTGCTGGTCACCGTCGCCGTCGAGGCGCCCGGCGACCCGCTCGGCCTCCGCGCGGGTGGCGTACCGGCCCACCCGATAGCGGTGGCCGCCTTCGTCCTGACGAATGACGAGCCAGGGCAGTAGCGTCCCACCGTCACCCATCACACCGCTCCGTCCGCAGTACCGCGCGCCATGCCGTGCCCCTCCCGGGCCGATACCGAAACCGCATCCTGCATATGCCCGAGCCTACGCCCGACCTTCACGCAGCGGATATGGAATGGCACAAAGAGAGACGGAACCGGCCACCCGCGGGCCCCCGGCGAACCGGGAGGGCCTGCGAGTGGCCGGTGGAGCCGTACGGCTCGGTGGTGCATCGGACCGGGGCCGGGCCCCGGGGTGGCGCCGGTCAGGCGTCGCTGCGGACCTTGCCGTCCGAGGGACGGTCGTCGTCGGGACCGTCGCCGTCACCGGAGCGCTGGGCACCGACGGTGACCGCACCGGAAGGCTCCTCGGCCTGCTCCGCCGCGCGGATCTCCTCCTCGACCGCGGCCAGCGAGGGGTTACGCCACGAGCTCCGCACGCCCCAGAAGTAGAACGCGAGGCCGATGAGGACGACCACGACGAGGTCCGGGCCCTCCGGCAGATACCCCTTGCCGCCGAACTCCTTGCCGCCCGCGTACGAGACGAGCGCCATCACCAGGAGGTACGCCACCATCCAGGCACCGGCCTTGAGGTGCGGACGCAGCTCGGCCCACGGCTTGCGGCCCTGGCTGAGCGGCTTGCCGATCTCGTACCAGGCCCAGACCGGCAGACCGACGGCCATGATCAGGATGACCTTGCCGGTGAGCGGCCAGCGGCCCCAGTACAGCACCAGCGAACCGAAGACCATCGCGATCGGGGCGATGACCGGCATCACCTTCAGCTGCACCGGCCGCTTGAGGCCCGGCGACAGACGGCGCAGCGACATCACGGCGACGGGGCCGGTGATGTACGAGATGACCGTGGCGACGGAGACGATCTCGGCGAGCGAGCCCCAGCCGCGGAAGACCGCGAGGAACAGGAAGGCGATGACGAGGTTGAGCACCAGCGCCGGACGCGGCACACCGGTCTTCTTGTCGACCTTGCCGAAGATGCCGGGCAGGTGGCCGTTCTCCTGCACGCCGTGGATCATGCGCGAGGTGGTGGCGGCGTAGATCATGCCCGTACCGGACGGCGAGATGAACGCGTCGGCGTAGAGCAGCATCGCGAGCCAGTTCAGGCCCCAGGCGATGGCGAGGTCGGCGAGCGGGGAGTTGTAGCCGAGACCGGCCCAGCCACCGGCGGAGGCGAGCTTGTCGCCGGGCACCGCCATCAGGAATGCGATCTGGAGGGCGACGTAGATCACCAGGGCGATGATGATGGAGCCGATGACGGCCTTCGGCAGCGAACGGCCCGGGTTGCGCGCCTCGCCGGCGAGGTTCAGCGGCGACTGGAAACCGTTGTAGGCCCAGACGATGCCGGAGACCGCGACGGCGGTGAAGACCGAGCTCCAGCCGTTCGGCGTGAAGCCGCCGGCGGCCTTGATGTTGCCGGTGTCGAAGTGCGCGATCATCAGCGCGCTCGCGGTCAGGATCGGAACGACGACCTTGAAGACCGTGATCGCGGTGTTGGTCTTCGCGAACAGCGTGATCGCGAACCAGTTCAGGAAGAAGTAGAAGATCAGCAGCACGCTGGCCAGCGCCACACCGGTGCCGGTCAGCTCCTTGCCGTCGTACAGCGCATGGGTCCAGCCGAAGTCCCAGGAGCTCATGTACTGGACGGAGGCGGTGGCCTCACCGGGGATCACGGAGACGATCGCGATCCAGTTGGCCCACGCCGCGAGGTAACCGGCGAGCGAGCCGTGGGAGTACTGGCCGTAGCGGACCATGCCGCCGGCCTTCGGGAACATCGACCCGAGCTCGGTGTAGGTCAGGGCGATGGTGAGTGCGACGACCGCACCGATCACCCAGGCGAGGATGGCGGCAGGACCGGCGATGGCAGCGGCCCGCTCGGCTCCGAAGAGCCAACCGGAGCCGATGATGGACCCGAGACCAGTGGCGGTCAGGGCGATGGTCCCTAGGGACCGGCGGTAATTGGAGTGCGAGCCCTGCTCCGCGCTCGGGGTCTTCGTCGTGCTCACGTGCTTGGTCTCCTGGTCTTCCCCCGTGCCGTGCACAAACTTCGCCATCGTAAGAGCGAATCGGATGATCGGAATCCCCCACCCGGCGAAAAGCCCCGCCCCAGCGAGCGGGTGTGACTATTCCCACGACACGGTGCAGCCGACAAATAAGAATGAATACGGACAACGAGCCCGCATGAAACTGGCGTTACGGGCGGTATGAGGACCCGTCCCGAGGCCCCGTGCCTGTCACTTATACACATCTCCGAGCCCACGAGACGCTCATGAATC
>NZ_VKJP01000327.1 GCF_007280575.1 Streptomyces benahoarensis | reverse complement strand
GTGGGAAGAGTAAGATGTGTATAAGAGAAAGTCACTCGACAGGGGGTTCCGCTGGCATCTGCGGCAGCACCGACCAGCGTAGAACCCTGACGGGACGCGACGGCTGTGAGGTAAGGCTCAGTCGCCCTGGGGGCGTACGAGGGGCGGCGGCGCGCCCCTGAGAGCCGACCCTGACGCACCCCGGAAGGCTGCCCTGAGGCGCCCCGGAGATGTGCCCCGACGTGACCGGATGCCTCGAATCCGTGTTCGCGATGTATCGCGTTTGGGTATGTTGGGGCCGTGGATGCTGACAACCGGGGGACCGACCCCGCGACCCCCGCCGGACCGCGCGACGACAGCGGTCGGCAGCCCGCGCGTCAGGAGCGGCGGCCGGTCGACATGACCGAGCCCGTCGCCGAGGCCGACCTCCGGGCGTCGGACGCGGACCGCGACCGGATCGCCGAGATCCTGCGGGAGGCGCTGGCCGAGGGACGGCTGGACGCCGAGGAGCACGCCGAGCGGATCGACGTGGTCTACCGCGCCAAGACCCTGGGCGAGCTGGAGCCGATGGTGCGGGACCTGCCCGCACCGGGCCACGCGGGCCACACGGCGCCGCAGCGGCCCGCCGCCGAGGCGCACGCCGCGCCGGTGCCGGACCAGAGCCTGGTCGCCGTCTTCAGCGCCTCGACCCGTAAGGGCCGCTGGCGGGTCCCGGCGCGGATCAACGCCGTGGCGATCTTCGGCAGCGTCGAGATCGACCTGACCGAGGCGCTCTTCCCGCAGCAGCAGGTGCAGATCAACGTCACCGCGATCTTCGGCAGCGTCGAGATCCGCGTCCCGGAGAACCTCACCCTGCGCAGCAGCGGCTCCGGCGTGCTGGGCTCCTTCGAGGTGGCGACCAACGACGCGGTCGAGCCGGACGCCCCGGTCGTCCAGGTCAACGGCTACGCACTCCTCGGCAGCGTGGAGGCCAGGCCCAAGCGCGGCGCCTGGGTCCGCGACCTCATAGGCAAACTGCGCGACGACCGCCACCAGCTCCGCGAGCAACTGCGCGAGGACCGCCACGACCGCCACGACGCCCGGCGCGCGGAGCGGTACGACCGCCACGACCGCTTCCGCAAGGACGACCACTGACGGTGGGCGGCCCGGGGCGGCCCAGTGGCCCAGGACGGTCCGGCGCGGCGTAGGCGTCCGCGGGACGGCCCGCGACACCCGCGTGCGCCGGCGTCCGGATCGCCTCGCGGCGGCGCCCCGGAGCCCGTTCCCGATCACCACGGTGTGCATAAGCGCGGGTACAGCGGGTAGGGCTGGGGGCATCGTCTCTCGTACGGCGGCGGGCTGCGAAGCGCCGTGCGCAGAGGGACGGACCAGGGTGCCGCCCACTTCGCCGAAGCCGTCGTCAGGAGTAGACCGTGCTGCTACCGCAACAGCCCCTGCAGGCCGCCGCTGCCGTCCCGTCCCAGCGAGTCCCCTCACGTGACGAGGCCGGCCCCTGGCATGCCGAGGCCGCCTGCCGCCGGGACGAGGCCGGACTCTTCTTCGCCCCGTCCAAGGAGCCCACCGCCGCCCGGCTGGCGCGCGAGGAGGCGGCGAAGCGGGTCTGCGCCCGCTGTCCCGTGATGCTCGAATGCCGCGAGCACGCCCTGCTCCAGCCCGAACCGTACGGCGTCTGGGGCGGCCTGACCGCCGCCGAGCGGCGCGTCGTCCTCACCCGGCGACGCCGCCGCGAGGCCGACATCCCGCGTCAGACCCGGATGCCGGCCGCGGGCTGAGCACGGGCGGCACGGCGCGCGCGTCCCGGGGAGCAGCCGAACGGCTCCCGCCGGGACGCGCGCGGTGCGCCGCCCGTCGCCCGGATCAGCTCGGGCGCTCGAAGTCGACCGTGCTGTACGCGCGCAGCTTCGACAGCCGGTGCTGCGAGTCGATCTGGCGGATCGTTCCGGACTTCGAGCGCATCACCAGGGACTGCGTGTAGGCGGTGTCCGCGCGGTAGCGGACGCCGCGCAGCAGGTCGCCGTCGGTGATGCCGGTGGCGACGAAGAAGACGTTGTCGCCCTTGACCAGGTCGTCGATGGCCAGGACCTTGTCCAGGTCGTGCCCGGCGTCGAGGGCGCGCTGCCGCTCCGCGTCGTCCTTGGGCCACAGCTTGGCCTGGAGGGCGCCGCCGAGGCACTTGAGCGCGCAGGCCGCGATGATGCCCTCGGGGGTGCCGCCGATGCCGAGCAGCAGGTCGACGCCGGTGCCCTCGCGGGCCGCCATGATCGCGCCGGCCACATCGCCGTCCGCGATGAACTTGATGCGGGCGCCGGCCTCCCGGACCTCCTTGACCAGACCGTCGTGGCGCGGCCGGTCCAGGATGACGACGGTGACGTCCTCGACGGCGGAGCGCTTGGCCTTGGCGATGCGCTTGATGTTCACCGCGACGGGCGCGTTGATGTCGACGAAGTCGGCGGCCTCGGGGCCGGTGGCGAGCTTGTCCATGTAGAAGACCGCGGACGGGTCGAACATGGAGCCGCGCTCGGCGACGGCCATCACGGAGACGGCGTTGGCCATGCCCTTGGCGGTCAGCGTCGTGCCGTCCACCGGGTCGACGGCCACATCGCACTCGGGGCCGGTGCCGTCGCCGACGCGTTCGCCGTTGTAGAGCATCGGGGCGTTGTCCTTCTCGCCCTCGCCGATCACTACCACGCCGTCCATCGACACGGTGTGGATCAGGGCGCGCATCGCCTTGACCGCCGCACCGTCGGCGCCGTTCTTGTCACCGCGCCCGACCCACCGGCCCGACGCCATGGCGCCGGCCTCGGTGACCCGGACCAACTCCAGGGCGAGGTTGCGGTCGGGGGCCTCGGGGCTGACCTCTAGGGGGGACGGGAGCTGATGCTCGGACACGAGCGCACCTTTCTGTACGGCTACTGCCGCAGGTCTGAGGGTGTCTACGATTTTATCGGTACGCCGCGAAACTGAGCAGGCGGCCCTTCGCATGAGCGGTGCGGCGACTGGCGGGAACGGGCCGCACCCGGGGTATCTGCACGGCGCCGCGGGGGCCGTGTCCTGATCGTCCGGGCCATGGGGGACGATAGGGACGTGGCTGGAATGCGAGGCAGACAAACGGTACGGGACATGGTCCTGTCGCTGGCAGTGATCGGCGTGCTCGTCGCGGCGATCTACATCTTCATCCCGCACGACGACAGCGGTACCGCGGAGAAGAACGCGGTCCAGACCGTCGACACCCGCGTCGAGATCGCCACGGCCCGCCGGGCGGCGCCGTACCCGGTCGCCGCGCCGGAGGGGCTGCCGAAGACCTGGCGCGCGACCTCCGTGTCGTACCGCGCGACCGAGGACGGCAAGGGCGGCGCCTGGCATCTGGGGCTGCTCGACCCGGAGGAGCAGTACGCGGCGGTGGAGCAGAGCGACGCGCCCGCGGAGAAGTTCATCCAGGACGTCACGCTCGGCGCCACGCGCGCCAAGGGTGAGCAGGCCGTCGGCAGCAAGAAGTGGGACCGCTACAAGGGCGAGAAGTACAACGCGCTGGTACGCGAGGAGCCCGGTGTGACGACGGTGGTCACCGGCACCGCGCCGTACGGCCGCCTCGCCGAGCTGGCGGCGGCCCTGGTGGCGAAGAAGGGCTGACCGGGCCCGCGCCCCGGAGCGACGACGAAGGCCGCCGCACCCCGTAGACGACGAAGGCCGCCGCGCCCCGTAGCTTGGGGGAGCGGCGGCCTTCGTGCGCCGGGCGCCACCGGGGGCGGCGGCCGTCCGGGCTCAGACGGTGGTGACGGCCTCGGCGTAGTCGAGGCGGGGCGAGCGCGGGAAGAAGGCGTCGGGGCCCGGCTTGCCGAAGTTGATGACGAGGAAGGACTTCTGCGTGCCGTCGCCGAAGAACTCCTTGTCGACGGCGGCGAAGTCGAAGCCGGTCATCGGGCCGGCGGCCAGCCCGGCGGCGCGGATGCCGAGGATGAAGTAACCGGCCTGCAGGGTGGCGTTCTGGGTACCGGCGACCTCGCGGACGGCGGCCTCGGAGAAGAAGGCGTCCTTGACGCCCGGGGCGTGCGGGAAGAGCTGCGGCAGCTTCTCGTGGAAGTCGAGGTCCACGGAGAGGATGGCGGTCAGCGGCGCGGCCAGCGTCTTCGGGCCGTTGGCGCCCATGGCGTGGGCGATCAGGCGCTTACGGGCGTCCTCGGAGCGGACCAGCGTGAGGCGCAGCGGCGACTGGTTGAACGCGGTCGGCGCGAACTTCACCAGGTCGTAGATGGCCTGGACCTGCTCGTCCGTCACCGGCTCGTCCGTGAACGTGTTGGCGGTCTGGGCCTCGCGGAAGAGGAGGTCCTGGGCGGCGGCGTCAAGGGCGAGAGACATGGAAGCACCTCGGTTAGTCAGATAGGGGAGGGTCGGGGCTGCCGATCCGGTGATGTCTAGGCGCTCCACTGTAGCCGAGTTAGATTAATTTTCAACTAAAGCGGCGAGGGGTGTGAGGGGGTTCACGGTGTGGTGTACGGGTCGCGTCGTGCCCGTAGGCGGGCGGCGGGTGCGAGTCGGTCCGTGACCCGGGCCTGTGGTTCGGGGCCTGCGGTTCGCGGTCCACGGGCGGCACCGGACCCGGCGGGCCTCACCGGGGCAGTAGCCGGAACCCACCGACGTCACCGCGTCAGCCGGACGCCGTCGACGTCACCGGGGCGGCCCGAATCGGGCGGCCTTACCGGGGCGGCCCCGATCGGGCGACCTCACCGCCGCGGCTCCCGCCGCCGGGCACGGGGTTGGCCCGCCGCCCCCAGAGGGTCAGCCCCGGTCGCCGTCCCCCTCGGCCGTGTGCGACTCGGCGAGGGCCGCGTCCAGGCGGGCGCGGGCGCCGTCCAGCCAGCGGCGACAGACCTTTGCCAGCTCCTCGCCGCGCTCCCAGAGGGCCAGGGACTCCTCCAGCGTCGTGCCGCCGGCCTCCAGGCTGCGAACGACCTCGATCAGCTCGTCCCGCGCCTGCTCGTAACCGAGGGTGGAGTCCACGGGCGCCACGGGCTCAGGGGTCTGCTCATCGGCCGCACCGCGCTCCGCGTCCGCCATCTCGTCCGTCTCCGCCTTCGCCATGCCGTCCAGACTAAGCGCTGGGTGTGACAGCGCTGTCGCCGTCGTCGCCGACCCGTACCGTGAAGCCGCCCTCGGACACCCGTGCCCGCAGCTCCTCGCCGTTGGTCACCTCGGACGGGGAGCGCACCGCCGTACCGTCGCGCCGCTGCAGGACGGCGTAACCGCGCTCCAGCGTCGCCTTCGGGGAGAGCGCGACCACCCGGGCCCGGGTGTGGGACAGCTCCGAGTCGGCGCGGTCCAGCAGATGGCCGAGCGTCCGGCGGCCGCGGCCGAGCAGCGCCTCGACCTGTTCGGCGCGGTCCGTCACCATCCGCTGCGGATGGCGTATCGACGGGCGGCTCAGCGCCGCCGCGAGCCCCCGCTCCTCCCGCTCCAGGAAACCGTCGACCGCGCGCAGCGCCCGCTCCCGCAGCTGCCGCACCCGCGTCAGCTCCTCGCCGACGTCCGGTACGACCTTCTTCGCCGCATCGGTCGGGGTGGACGCCCGCAGGTCGGCGACGAGGTCGAGCAGCGGGGTGTCCGGCTCGTGGCCGATCGCGGAGACGACCGGGGTGCGGGCCGCGCCGACCGTCCGTACCAGCCGCTCGTCGGAGAACGGCAGCAGATCCTCCACACTGCCGCCGCCGCGCGCCACGACGATGACGTCCACCTCGGGCAGCGCGTCCAGCTCCCGTACCGCCTCGATGACCTCCGACACCGCGCGCGCCCCCTGGACCGGGACGTTGCGCACCTCGAAGCGGACGGCCGGCCAGCGGTGCCGGGCGTTCTCCAGGACGTCCCGCTCGGCGGCGCTCGCCCGGCCGCAGACCAGCCCGATCAGCTGCGGCAGGAATGGCAGCGGCTTCTTGCGGTCCAGGGCGAACAGGCCCTCGGACGCCAGGGACTTCTTCAACTGCTCCAGCCGCGCGAGGAGTTCGCCCACGCCGACCGGCTTGATCTCCGCGGCCCGCAGCGACAGCTGGCCGCGCGGCGCGTACCACTCCGGCTTGGCGTGCACCACCACCCGGGCGCCCTCGCTCACCACGTCCGCCACCTGGTCGAAGACCCGGCGATAGCACGTCACGCTCAGCGAGATGTCGTGCGACGGGTCGCGCAACGTCAGGAACACCACCCCGGCGCCCGGCCGCCGCGACAGCTGGGTGATCTGCCCCTCGACCCAGACGGCGCCGAGCCGGTCGATCCACCCGCCGATCAGCCGCGACACCTGGCCGACCGGGATCGGTGCTTCGGGAGACGTGGAGAGAGCCATACGAGCGAGAGTATCGGCGACCACCGACAACGGCCGGGGGCCGCCGCCGTGCGGTGCGCGCGCCGCGACCACGCCGTGCCCGTGGCCCCCCGCCGGGACCCCGGGCCGGGCGATACGTCGTGCCCGTACCGGGCTACCCATCCGCCCCGGCGAAGCCGCAGGCCCGTACCCGGCGAGGCCCCGCACCCGGCACAGCCCCGGCCCGCACCCGGCGGCGAATCCCCAGGCCCGCACCCTGCGAGGCCCCGCACCCGGGAGGCCCCGCCTACCGCCCCGTCTTCCCCTCCCGCCGAGCCCCCCAGTAC
>NZ_VKJP01000326.1 GCF_007280575.1 Streptomyces benahoarensis | reverse complement strand
GGAGGGCAGCGCCCGGGGAGGAGGTGCCGGGCGAGGCGGCGCCTGGGCGGAGTGCGTCCGGGGAGGCGGCGGCCGGGGAGCGGTAGGGGCCGGAGTCGGGGCCGGGCCCTCGCCCCGGTGGCCGGGTGGCTGTCGTCTCCCCGGCGATCGGCCCGGTGTGGCGACCGAGGCGCGGACCCCGGGGCCGTTTCACTGAGGGCCGGGCCGGTGGCACGGCCTGACCGGTGACGACGGAAGGAAGGCCCGGACATGACGGAGACCATCGACTTCGGCGCGCAGACCGCACTGATCGCCCACCTCGCCGCCCGCACCCGCGACGAGCAGTTGGCCGCGCCCACACCGTGCACGGAGTACGCGGTACGGAATCTGCTGGGGCATCTCGTGGGCCTGACCTCGGCGTTCCGGGACGCGGCGGCCAAGGACCTCGGCCCCTCGACCGCGACCTCTCCGGGCAGCGCGCTGCCCGATGTCTCGCCCGGGTGGCGCGACGAACTGGCCGCGAACCTCGACGCGCTGGCCGCGGCCTGGCACCGCACGGGCGCCTGGGAGGGCGAGACGCAGGCCGGTGGCATCACCCTGCCCGCGGCCCTCGCCGGGCGGATCGCGCTCAACGAACTCGTCCTCCACGGCTGGGACCTGGCACGCGCCACCGGCCTGCCCTACGCACCCGACACCGCGAGCCTCGGGGTCTCGTACGCACTGCTCGCCCCCGCCGCCGAGGACCCTGCCCGCGGCGGCATGTTCGGCCCGGCCGTCCCCGTACCGGACGATGCGACCCTGCTGGACCGCGTCGTGGCCCTGGGCGGCCGCCAACCGGACTGGACACCGCCCCGGGGGTAGCGCGGGGCCGGGGCCGAGCGGCGCCCGGCTCGGGGACCCGGCGAGCTCGGGGACCCGGCGAGCTCGGGGGCCCGGTGGCCCGGGCACGCCGCGGGCCCCGGCTGACCGCAGCGCCCGGCACGCCCCGAGCCCCGACGTGCGGCACCCTCGGCGGGCCACGGCGCCCGGCGGGCTCGGGGACCCGGTGCGTGCGCCCCGGCCCGGGCACGCCGCGGGCCCCGCTCACCGCAGCGCCCGGCGAGGTCACGCCCCCTCCGCCCCCGTCCGAAGCCGCATCTTCAGCACCTTCCCACTCGCATTGCGCGGCAGCTCCGGTACGAACTCGACCTGGCGGGGCACCTTGTAGTTGGCCATCTCGCGGCGTGACCAGGCGATGAGGTCGTCGGCGGTCAGGCTCGCGCCGGAGCGGCGGACGGCGTACGCCTTGCCGACCTCGCCGAGCCGGGCGTCGGGTATCCCGACGACGGCTATCTCCGCGATGTCCGGATGGCGGCCGAGGAGTTGCTCGATCTCGGCCGGGTAGGCGTTGAAGCCGCCGACGATGAACATGTCCTTGAGGCGGTCGGTGATACGGAGGTTGCCGTCCGCGTCGAGGACGCCGATGTCGCCGGTGCGCAGCCAGCCGTCGGCGGTGACGGTGCGCGCGGTGGCCGCCGGGTCCTCGAAGTAGCCGGACATGACGTGGTACCCGCGGACCTGCACCTCCCCAGGGGTGCCGGGCGGTACGGGGCGGTCCTCGGTGTCGGCGATGCGGACCTCGGTGCCGGGGACGGCCCGGCCGCTGGTCGCGGCGACCACTTCGGGCGGATCGCCGCGGCGGCACATCGTGACGAGGCCGCCCGCCTCCGACAGGCCGTACGCCGTCAGCACGGTGGCCACGCCCAGCTCGCCACGGAGGCGTTCGACCAGCTCCAGCGGGACGACGGCGGCGCCGGTGACCACGATCCGCAGCGCGGACAGGTCGTGCCGGGCCCGGGCGGGGTGCTCCAGGATCTGCTGATGGAGGGTGGGCGGGCCCGGCAGGACGGAGATCCGTTCGGCGGCGATGCGGGCGAGCGTGGCCTCGGCGTCGAAGACGGGCTGCGGCACCATCGTGGCGCCGCGCAGCAGGCAGGCGATGATCCCGGCCTTGTAGCCGAAGGTGTGGAAGAAGGGATTGACGATGAGATAGCGGTCGCCCTCCGCCAGACCGGCGAGGTCGCTCCAGGTGTCGTAGGCACGCAGCGTCTGGGCATGGGTGAGCACCGCGCCCTTGGGCCGCCCGGTGGTGCCGGAGGTGAAGAGGATGTCGGAGGGGTCGTCGGGGCGGACGGCGGCGGCGCGCTCGCGGACCGCGCGGGCCGGGACCCCGGCACCGGCGGCGAGGAAGGCCGGACGGCTGTCGAAGTCGGCCGGGGCGTCATCGGCGAGGACCACCACCCGCTCCAGGTCCGGCAGCCCGGGCAGCGGGCCGTCGCCGGGCCCCTCCCGGGCGGCGCGGCGCAGCGCGGCGACGTAGGAGGTGCCGAGGAAGGCACCGGTGACGAAGAGGAGCCGGGCGCGGGTGCGGCGCAGGGTGCCGACGGCCTCGGCGCCCTTGAAGCGGGTGTTGACCGGCACCAGGACGGCGCCGGCGGTGACGGCGCCGAGCGCGAAGACGATCCAGTCGGGGGTGTTGGGGGCCCAGACGGCGACGCGGTCGCCGGGGGCCACTCCGGCGGCGAGGCAGGCGGCGGCCGCCCGCTCGACGCGTTCGCCCAGCTCGGCGTAGGTGAGACGGGTGCGGCCCTCGGCCACGGCCTCGCGCGGGCCGTACCGCTCGGCGGCCTCGCGCACCAGGCGGGGCAGGGAGCCGTACCGCAGATCCGCTCGCGTTTCCAGGTCATCGCGCATCGAACCGCCTCCCGCGAAAGAGCTGACTACCCGTCAGATTAGCGGTAGCCTCCTCGGCTGTCAGCACGGACGACGGACCACGGAGGTGGCCATGGGGGCGACCCTCAAGGACGCGACGGCGATAGCCGGCATCGGGCAGACTCCGTTCGCCAAGAGGCTGGAGGAATCCGAGAAGACCCTGGCCTGCCGGGCGATCCTCGCCGCACTCGACGACGCCGGGATCGCCCCCACGGAGGTGGACGCCTTCGCCTCCTACACGATGGAGGAGACCGACGAGGTCGAGATCGCCAAGGCCATCGGCGCCGGGGACGTCACCCACTTCTCCAAGGTCGGCTACGGCGGCGGCGGTTCCTGCGCGACCGTGGCCCATCTGGCCGCCGCCATCGCCACCGGGCAGGCGCACGTCGGCGTCGCCTGGCGGTCCCGCAAACGCGGCTCGGGCCCCCGCCCCTGGAAGAACACCCAGGCCCAGCTGCCCACCCCGGGACAGTGGACCCGGCCCTTCGGGCTGCTGCGGCCCGCCGACGAGATCGGCATGCTGGCCCGCCGCTACATGCACGAATACGGCGCCACCCGCGACCACTTCTTCAACGTCGCCCTCGCCTGCCGCAACCGCGCCAACCAGAACCCGGCCGCGATGATGTACGACCGGCCGCTGACCCGCGAGATGTACATGACCGCCCGCTGGATCAGCGAGCCCCTCTGCCTCTTCGACAACTGCCTGGAGACGGACGGCGCGCTGGCCTGCGTCGTCGTCTCCGCCGCACGCGCCCGCGACTGCCGCCGACGGCCCGTGTACGTCCACGCCGCAGCCCAAGGGCTGCCCGCCCAGCACCACGGGATGGTCAACTACTGGAACGACGACCCGCTCAGTGGGCCCGCCTGGACCGCTGCCCGCCATCTGTGGCAGGGCGCCGACCTCGGCCCGCAGGACGTCGACGTGGCGCAGATCTATGACGCCTTCACCCCGCTGATCCCGCTCTCCCTGGAGGGCTACGGCTTCTGTGGGCGCGGCGAGGGCGCGGCCTTCACCGAGGGCGGCGCCCTGGAGACCGGCGGACGGCTGCCGCTCAACACCGGCGGCGGCGGCCTCTCGGAGGCGTACGTCCACGGCTTCAACCTCATCACCGAGGGCGTCAAGCAACTGCGCGGCACCAGCACCGCGCAGGTCCCCGGCGCCGCCACCTGTCTGGTCACCGCGGGCGAGGGCGTCCCCACCTCGGCCCTGCTGCTGAGGAGTTGATCGGCACATGCAGCCACGTAAGGTCATGTCACAGAGCGTGACACACCCCACTGACAATCCGGCCGACACCGCCGACGACCTGCTATTTCCCGTTCTCGACGAGGACGGTGCGCCGTTCTGGGAGTACGCGGCCCGCGGCGAACTGCGCGTCCAGACCTGCGCGGAGTGCACCGCTCCGCGCTTCCCGCCGCGGCCCTGCTGCCCGCACTGCCAGTCCTTCGACAGCCACTGGCGCGCGACGTCGGGCCGCGGCCGCATCTGGTCGTTCGTCGTCCCCCATCCGCCGCTGCTGCCCGCCTACGCGGCGCAGGCGCCGTACAACGCCGTCGTCGTGGAGCTGGCCGACGCGCCCCGGATCCGGCTTGTCGGCAACGTCGTCACGGACGCCGACGCCCGTCTGGACTCCGTCGATCCGGCGCGGCTGCGCATCGGCGCCCCCGTACGGGCCGTTTTCCACACCCCGCCCGGGGGCGTGACGGTGCCCCGCTGGGTGCTGGAACGGCCGTGAGCGTCCGCGCCGAGATCAGCGACGGCGTCGCGCTGGTCACCCTTGACCGGCCCGCCAAGCTCAACGCGCTGGATCTGGCGGCCGCCGCCGAACTGGCCGACCTCTGGCGGGCGTTCCGCTTCGACGCCTCCGTACGCACCGCGGTCGTCACCGGGGCGGGTGGCCGGGCCTTCTGTACCGGTATCGACCGCGACGTGGCCGTCCCGCAGCCACCCTCGCCCTACTCCCTCGACGACCCCCTGCTGCGCATCGGGCCGAAGGCCAACGACCTGTGGAAACCGGTGATCGCCGCGGTCGACGGGATGGCCTGCGGCGGCGCCTGCTACCTCCTGGGCGAGTCGGAGTTCATCATCGCCTCGGAGAACTCCACCTTCTTCGACCCGCACACCACCTACGGGATGGTCAGCGCCTACGAGGCGATCCTCATGGCACAGCGGATGCCCTACGGGGAGGCCGCCCGGATGTGCCTGATGGGCACCGCGGAACGGCTGGACGCCGCCCGCGCCCACCGCACCGGCCTGGTCTCGGAGTTGACCGCCCCGGGCGAGGCGGCGGCGACCGCGCTGCGCCGCGCCGCGGTACTGGCCACGCAGCCCACCGACGCCGTCCAGGGCACCGTACGGGCACTGTGGGCCGCCCACGAGGCGACCCGAGAACGGGCGCTGGCCCAGGCCCCGCACCTGATCGCCCTGGGCAATCTGCCCCCGGAGCGGCAGGCGGAGCTGTTCGCGGCCCGCGAGCGCGCCCCGGGGCGCCCCGTCACATCCGGGACTTCTCCGCCCGCCGCACCTCGCAGGTGAACCAGAAGCGGGCGAACGACGACTGGTTGACGGTGTAGCGCGCGGTGTACGTCTCGGTGGCGCCGGGCGCCACCGAGATGCTGCGGGTGTGCCGCCCGTAACTCGTCCCGTCCGCCGGCCGCGCCTTCATCCAGTCGACCTCCATGTCGTACGAGAAGGTGTCCGACAGGGAGGTGTTGGTGACGCTGACGCGGTAGGTGAACTCGTGCAGCGAATTGGAGAAGTCGCAGCCGCTGCCGCGCACGTCGGAGCGGCCGTCGGGGTCGTACGTCGCCATCGTCGGGGAGTACGTGGGCGAGTAGGCGTCGGTGGGCTCCGCGCCGTACGTCGGGGTCCCCCCGGGGTCCGGGGTCGGGGAGAAGGTGGTGGACACCGTGGGGCGGGCGTAGCTGAACGGGTTGAGCCGTCCGCAGCCGCCGACCGTGGCGGCGGTGACCGCCACCAGTGCGGCCGCGACCGCGGCCCTCGTGCGCGTACGTGTGCGCTGCTGCATAAGGCCGTCCATCCCCCGTGACACACCTGATCCCGCCGGAAATCCGGGCCGCGCCGTCCGAGGGAACCCGGATGTTGACGCGTACACGGCATTCTAGCAAGGGGCGGTGACAGACGAGGGCCGTCCGCAGGCGCCCGGCCGCCCGGCCGCCGCAGCTGCCGCGCGGCCCCGGGTGGGCAGGCGTAGCGTCGGGACCGAGGACATCAGGACGACGCGGAAACGAGGCGACGCCGGTGGTGCGCAACGTATGCGGCTCCCTGATCGCCCTCATCGGAGCGACGGCCGCCGTATGGAGCCCCTTCCGTCCCTGGTACGACGGCCGTCCCGCCCGCGACGTCCGCATCGAGGACCTCTTCGGCGGCCTCAGCCGCGCCTCCGCGGAACTGCTCGGCTCCGTCTTCCTGCCGATGCTCTTCGCCGCCCTGCTGACGCTGGTCGGCGTCGTGCTGCGCAGCCGCGCGCTGGTGGCCCTGGCCGGTCTGGTGGTGCTCGGCTTCACGATCCTGTGGATGGTCCGGCAGGGCCAGGCGGCGGGCAGCCTTACCGCCGGTCCCCGGGGCGGACTGGGCGACGGGGTGGCATTCGCGTTCGGCGGCGGCCTCCTGCTGCTCCTCGCCGCCCTGGTGATGCGCGGCCGCCACACCGCACGCGGCCGCCACGTCAGGGGACGGTACGACGAGCGGGAGGACCGCGACGCCCGGGAACGACGCGCCACCGCGCGGTATGACGCGTCCTACGACGAGCGGGCGTACGGGAACGAGCCGGGGGCGCACGGCGCGCGCCCCGCGCCGGGTGCCGCCCCGTGGGACCCGGGGTGTCTCTTATACCCATCTCCGAGCCCACGAGACGCTCATGAATA
>NZ_VKJP01000325.1 GCF_007280575.1 Streptomyces benahoarensis | reverse complement strand
CCGAGATCTACACCTATTAAGTCGTCGGCAGCGGCAGATGTGTATAAGAGCCAGCGCACACACCCTGAGCCGGGATGCGCGGTCCCTTCCGTATTTCTGGAACGCGTTCTACTGTGCCCTGGCCCGGTATCCGACGGGGCGTCAGAATCCGTCGGTCCGGGCTCTGTTGAGGGCCTGATCACACGGACACGGAACGTACGGGACGAAGGGGAGGGGCCGTGCACCTCGCATACACCCCCGCACAGCAGCGGTTGCGCGCCGAACTGCGCGGCTACTTCGCCACGCTGGTGCCGGAGAACACCTACGCCCAGGACGCCGACCCCGCCGCCCGCAAACGCTTCTACCGCGACACCGTGCGGCGCCTCGGCGCGGACGGCTGGCTCGGCGTCGGCTGGCCCAAGGAGTACGGCGGCCGGGGCATGACGCCGATGGAACAGTTCCTCTTCTTCGACGAGGCGGCCCAGGCGGGCGTCCCGCTGCCGCTGATGGCGCTCAACACCGTCGGCCCCACCCTCATGCGGTTCGGCACCGACGAGCAGAAGGCGTACTTCCTGCCCCGCATCCTCTCCGGCGAGATCGACTTCGCCATCGGCTACAGCGAACCGGACGCCGGAACCGACCTCGCCGCGCTCCGCACCCGCGCCGTCCGCGTCGGCGACGAGGACGGCGGCCACTACGTGGTCGACGGCCAGAAGATCTGGACCACCAACGGCGACACCGCCGACTGGGTCTGGCTCGCCGTCCGCACCCGCAGCGCCACCGACGGCACCCCGCCCCACAAGGGCATCACCCTGCTCCTCGTCCCGACCGACGACCCCGGCTACTCCTGCACCCTCATCAACACCCTCGCCTCGCACGACACCACCGCCAGCCACTACGACCACCTCACCGTGCCCGCCTCCCGCCGCGTCGGCCGGGAGAACGAGGGCTGGCGGATCATCACCAACCAGCTCAACCACGAACGCGTCACCCTCGCCGCCCACGGCACCATGGCCATCCGCGCCCTCCACGACGTCCAGCGCTGGGCCGCCGCCACCCGCCTCACCGACGGCCGCCGCGTCATCGACCTCGGCTGGGTCCGCAACCGCCTGGCCCGCACCCACACCACGCTCGACGCCATGAAGCTCCTCAACTGGCAGATGGTCGACGCCCTGGAACGCGACGCCCTCACCCCGCAGGACGCCTCCGCCGTCAAGGTCCACGGCTCCGAGGCCCGCCGCGACGCCTACGCCTGGCTCATGGAGATCGTCGCCGCCGCGGGCCCCCTCAAGGAGAGCTCCACCGGCGCCGCCCTCCACGGCGACCTGGAACGCGGCTACCGCTCCGCCGTCATCTTCACCTTCGGCGGCGGCAACAACGAGATCCAGCGCGAGATCATCACCTGGATCGGGCTGGGGATGCCTCGGGTGCGGCGGTGAGGCGGGCGTGACCGCCCCGGCCGTCACCCCTGCCCCCCGCCCCGCGTTGTCCCGGTCGAGCGGTTCCCGCGTACGGAACCGCGTACGGCTTCCAGGAGGTGTGGCACAGGTGACGGACGGTGCTGAGGGGACGGGGCCCGCCATGCGGTCGGCGGTGCGGGAGACCTACGGTCCGGGCGATCTGGGCGGGCAGCCGATCTTCGGCGGCGGATTCATCAACTTCGGGTACTGGCGCGCCGTCGACCTGGACCGCCCGCTCGGCGAGGCGGAGCGGATCCGCAGTCAGGAGGACCTGTACCGGCATGTTCTGGGCGCCGCCGGGCCACGGCCGGGCGCGAAGGTGCTTGAAGTGGGCTGCGGCCTCGGCATGGGGTGCGCGGTGATGCTGCGGGAGTACGGTTCCGCCGCCGTCACCGGCATGGACATCCATCCGCAGCAGCTGAGCCGGGCGCGCGCGGCCCATGCGGAGCTGCTGCGGGGCGAGCCGGAACGGCTGCGGCTCGTGCAGGGGGCCGCCGAGCGGATGCCGTTCGAGGACGGCGAGTTCGACGTGGTGATCAGCGTGGAAGCCGCCCAGCACTTCCCGGATCTCGGGGCCTTCGCCGCACAGACCGCGCGGGTGCTGCGGCCCGGCGGCCGGGCGGCGGTCGCCAGCTTCTTCACCGTGGACGACGCGCCGGACCGCCCCGGACACCTCGCCCGGCTGCTGGAGACCTTCGACAGCGGGCTGGACATCGCCCGGCCGGTGACCGCCCTCACGGACGCGTTCACCGCCGCCGGGCTCACGCACGTGTCCGCCACATCGATCGGCCCGCACGTCTGGCCCGCGTGGGACCGCTGGCTCGCCCGCTGGTGGACCCCGGACACCTGGCCGCGCAACTTCCTGCGCGCCTATCAGGAAGGGATCCTGGACTATTACGTCGTCACGGCGGACCGGCCGCGGTAGGGCCGTGAGGTGAAGGTGGCGGCCCAATGACATGGCGCGGGAACGGGAACGCGGGGCAGCCGGAATCCGCGGGCGGACCGGCCGTCCGCCCGGCTGCACGAAACGTCCGGTCGCCCCCGGCGCGCGGTGTCTCCCGGCGGGCGGGGGGCGGCGATAGCCTCGCCGGTGGCGGCCCCGAGCGCCGCCACCGGCAGGCCGCTGGGCCGGGGCCGGGAGGCGGCACAGACGAGGAGCGGACGCCGTGGCCGACGAACCGAACGAGACCCCGGACAGCACCGCCGTACGGGTCGCCCTCTGGCGGGCGCTGCACGTGCGGGTGGACGCGGCGCCCCCGGTCCTCGACGACGAGACCGGGCTGCGGCTGGCGGACCCGGGGGAGGGGTGGCAGCGGCGCGGGGACATGGACCCGCGCGCCACGAGCGGCTTCCGCGCCGCCGTCGTCTCCCGCGCCCGGTTCGTCGAGGACCTCGTCACCGACGAACTCGCCCGCGGCGTCGGCCAGTACGTCATCCTCGGCGCCGGTCTTGACACCTTCGCCCAGCGCCGCCCCGAGACCGCCGACCGGCTGCGGATCTTCGAGATCGACCAGCCGGGCACCCAGGCGTGGAAGCGCCGCCGCCTCACCGCCCTCGGCCACGGCGTCCCGGAGCGGCTGCGGCTGGTGCCGGTCGATTTCGAAGCGGGCGACGACTGGTGGGCGCGGCTGGTCGACGCGGGTTTCGACCCCGCCCGGCCCGCCGTCGTCGCCTGCACCGGCGTCACCATGTACCTCACCGAGGAGGCCGTCGCGGCGACCTTGCGCCGCCTCGCCGGTCTCGCCCCGGGCTCGACGCTCGCCATGACGTTCCTGCTGCCCGCCGAACTCCTCGACGCCGCCGACCGCCCGGCGCTGGAGGCCACCACACCGCAGGCCCGGGCCTCCGGAACGCCGTTCCGCAGCTTCTTCACCCCGCGGCAGATGCTGGCGGCAGCCCGCGAGGCCGGTTTCCGCGACGTCCGCCATGTGGCCGGAACCGAACTCGCCGCCCGCTACTTCGCCGGCCGGCCCGACGGCCTCCGCCCGTCCAGCGGCGAGGACTTCCTGGTGGCCACCGTCTGACGACCGACGTCCGCCGGGCCCGCGGTGGTCCACCCCGGCTCCGGCACCCCGAGACACGGAGGACGATCCGCGATGACCGGCCGTCAACTCGCAGCGGCCCCCGAACGGGCCGCCGCACCACGTCTCCGGCTGGGCCTCGCCACCGTGCTGACCGGGGCGTTCATCGCCATGATGGACACCTTCATCGTCAACGTCGCGGCGCCCGCCCTCCAGGCCGATCTGCACGCGGACGCCGCCGCCACGGAGTTCGTCATCGCCGGGTACACCCTGGCCTACGCGATCGGGCTGATCACCGGCGGACGGCTGGGCGATGTGTACGGGCGGCGGCGGATGTTCGCCGTGGGCCTGGCCGGGTTCACCCTCGCCTCGCTCGCCTGCGGGCTGGCCCGTACCCCGACGGAGCTGATCGTGGCCCGGCTGGTGCAGGGCTGCGCCGCGGCCCTGCTCACCCCGCAGGTCCTGACGATCATCCGGGTGGCGTGCCCGGACCCCGGACAACGCGCCCGTGCCTTCGGACTCATGGGCGCGGTGCAGGCGCTGGCGAGCGTGCTGGGACAGGTCCTGGGCGGGGCGGTGACCCAGGCCGATCTGCTGGGTCTCGGCTGGCGTCCGGTGTTCCTGATCAATGTGCCGATCGGCATCGCCGCGCTCCTGCTCACCCCGTACGCGGTACCCGAATCGCGGGCGCCGGACGCCGACCGGATCGACTGGGCCGGATCCGCGCTGGGCGCCGTCGGGCTGGGCGCGCTGCTGATGCTGCTGATCGAGGGGGAGCGGATCGGCCCGCCCGTCCGGCGGGTGGGGCTGCTGGCCCTTGCCGTGGTCGCACTGGCGGCGTTCGTGGCCACCCAGGTGCGACGCACCCGGCGTGACGACGCTCCGCTGCTGCACACCGGGCTCTTCGGCGACCGCGCCTTCGCCGGTGGTTCGGCGCTGATCCTGCTGTTCGCCGCCACCATGCCACCGCTCTACCTCGGCTACACCCTGCTGCTGCAGGACGGCCTCGGCGCCTCCCCGCTGCGCGCGGGCCTCTTCTTCGCGCCGCTGGCCCTGTCCGTCGCGGTCGCCTCGTACGCCACCGGACGGCTCGGCCGCCGGTTCGGCGCCCGCGCGGTGCTGCTGACCGGGGCGCTGCTGCACACCACCGGCGGCTGCCTGGCGCTGCTGCTCTGCCGGGCGGCCCCCCGAGGCGCCCCCGGCAATCTGCTCCCCGCGCTGGTGATCCTCGGCGTGGGCGAGGGATTCTTCGTCACCCCGAGCCTCAACGCGGTGCTGGGCACCGTCGCCGACCGGCACATCGGCGGCGCCTCCGGCCTGCTCAGCGCGGTGCAGCGGTTGGGCAACGCCCTGGGTACGGCCGTGCTGATGCTGCCGTTCCTGGCGGTCCACGCCCGTGCGCGGGCCGCGGGCGCGCCGCAGGAGAAGGGCTACACCGAGGCGTTCGCCGCGCTCTGCGGGGCCGTCGCGGCCCTCTCGCTGCTCACCGCGGTGCTGCTGTGGCACCTGCCGCTCGGGCGCCCGGCACCGCGGCGGACGCCCGTACCGAGGGTGGAGCCGCGGCCCGACGAGGCGTAGCGGCACCGGCGGATGGGCCACGGCCCCGCCCGCCGACGCCGTGCCCGCTACTCCGCGCTCACCCGGTACAGCGCCGTCGCGTGCGGCGCCAGCGTGGTGGCGGTGAGGGGACCGGTGGTGCGGGTGGTGCGGCCGGTGGTGAGGTCGCGTACGCGGTAGGAGTGCGCGGCGGGCAGTCCGGCGACGGCCGCCGTGGTGGACACCGTGCGGGGCGTGTCACCGGAGTTGAACAGCGCCACGGCCCGGTCGCCGCCGCGCAGCGGCTTCGACAGCACCGCCGCGTCCTCGTCGTGCCGCACCAGCTTGCCCTGGACGCCCAGCGGGTCCTGGTCGACGGCGATGGTCTCCTTGTTGCCGAGGACCCGCAGCGCGGCGGGGGAGAGGTGGGTCAGATCGGTGCTGGAGATCAGCGGTGCGGCCATCACCGCCCACAGTGCCATCTGGCTGTGGATCTCCGTCTCGGTCAGCCCCGAGTCGCCGGCCAGCAGAAAGTCCGGGTCGTTCCACCGGCCGGGGCGCTGCAACGCCGCCAACTGGGCGTTGTAGTCGAAGTTGTAGCGGATCGAGGACCACTTCGCGGCCGGGGTGTGCTTCTCCACCGCGATGTCCCGCCCCTCCCGCCAGAGGTTGCCGACCTCCCCGGACCAGCCGATGACCCGGTGCCAGAGCGCATCGCCCTCGTACTGGAAGTACGCCGGGGCGGACACCGAGATGGCGATGGGACGGCCGGTGGCGCGCAGCGCCCGGCTCATCTGCCCGTAGACGTCGCGGTAGGTCTCCTCCTTGGTGCGGCCCGGCGCCGTCGGTACGTTGCAGCCGTCGAACTTCAGGTAGTCGACCTTCCAGCTCGCGAACAGGTCGGCGTCCTGCTGGAAGTGGCCGAGGCTGCCCGGGTACTTCTCGCAGGTCAGCGTCCCGGCGTCGCCGTAGATGCCGAACTTCAGGCCCATCCGGTGCAGTTCCCGCCCGACGTACGCCATACCGTGCGGAAACTTCGTCCGATCGGTCACCAGCTCGCCCTGCGGACCGCGCTGTTTCCGCGTCCAGCAGTCGTCGACGGTGACGGTGTCGTACCCCTTCGCCGCCAGCCCGGTGCGGACCAGCGCCCGGGCGTTGTCGAGGATCACCTTCTCGTTGACGTCGCACATGTAGTACGACCAGTTGTTCCAGCCCATCGGCGGGGTCGGCGTCAGATCGGGGTACCGCACCGCGCTCTGCCGGGCGGCGGGCGCCGGGTCCGCGGACGCCGGGGCGGTGGCCGCCGGCAGGCCGGTCGCGCAGACGGCCGCGGCGGTCAGTCCGACGACGGCACGGCCGGGACGGGAAATCGGAGGAATACGCACAGGGCACCTCACGAGGGACGAAGCGGGGCGGGATCGGCCGGAGGTTAGGACCGCACCCGGGGCCGGTCAAGACACCCCGCCGCAAGCTGACGGGGATTCAGTCGCCGGGCCCGGCGCATGGCCGGGGCGGGGCGCTGCCCGTCCGGCCCGTCGGGCGTTGCCTGTCCGGTCGGCGGTGCTGCCCTCATGGCCATGGCGCCCCGGCGCGCCGTCGGCTATCCAGGAAGCCCACCCGATTCGTTCCGTAGAGGGATTCCATGCGCGCCCGCGACGCGGCCGACCGGCCCGCACCCACCGCCCCTCCCA
>NZ_VKJP01000324.1 GCF_007280575.1 Streptomyces benahoarensis | reverse complement strand
TCGGATATGTGTATAAGAGCCCGCCCCCGGCTCCCGCTCCAATGCCGCCGCAAGGTTCGCCGCGAAGCGATCCAGCAGACGCCGACCGGCCGTCAGCGCCGTCTGCGCCTCGGCCTCGGCGAGCCGCCCCTCGCTGCGTACCGTGCCGATGCAGGACAGCGTCGTACCGGACCCGTCGGCGGGCGACAGCCGCACGGTCAGGGTGAGGGCGGCGGTCCCGGCGCCGCGTGCCTCCGTGCCCCGTGCCTCGACCGTGACGTCCACACCCGCCTCGCCCGAGGTGGCGACCGTCAGCGCACCGCGGTAGGTGATGGTGGAGCCGCCGATACGCAGCCGCAACCGGCCTTCGGGGCGCGCGGCGTCGGCCCCGGCGTCGAGCTGGGCGCCGGGGACGCAGCGCGCGACCCGCGCCGCATCGCCGAGCGCCCGCCGGACCGTCCCGACGGGAAACGGAACGTACATCTCATGCTCCATGGCAGGGAGCCTAATTCCTTCTCCAGCGCTGTGGGGATCCCTTGGCGGGTGCCCGTGGTGTTCGCGTCGGGTCCGTCACGTCCACCCGGCGCCCAGGGCCCGTATCCGCCTCGGTGCGATGTCCCGGCCGCCCGGGACGCCGCGGTCAGCCGTAGCGCGGGTGCATCAGCGTCGACGGCGGCAGCCCGTCGATCCGGGCGGCCGACAGCGCCCGCGCGCCGTCGCGCAGCGTGGCGCGGACGGCGGACGGGAGCTGGGGCGCGGGCGCCGCCGCGTCCAGGTCGCGGGCGTGGTGCCCGGCCAGGAGGAAACCCCAATGCCGCGCCCCGGAGCCGGTCGGCCCGGAGCCGGACACCGGGCGGGCGCTCTCACCGCCGCGCCGCCCGGGGACCTCGTACGGCACGGTCGCCAGCCCCGCCGACCGCAGCGTCGACTCGACCGTCCAGAACACCCGGGGCCGCGCCTCGGGCGGCCCGGCGTGCACCGCAAGCCGCCCGCCCGGCGCCAGCAGCCGCGCCACCAGGCCGTAGAACTCCTGGGAGTAGAGCTTCGTCCCGGCGGTCACCCGGGGGTCGGGCAGATCGGAGACGATGACGTCGTACGGGCCGCGGCACCGGCGTCCGCAGCGGGCACTCTCCGCGCGCAGCCGGTCGAAGGCGTCGGCGGTGACGACATGGACGCGCGGGTCGTCCAGGGCGTGGTGGTTGAGGGCGGAGAGCCCGGGGTCGGTACGCGCCAGGTCAATCACGCCCGGGTCGATTTCGACGACGGTCACCGAGCGGACCGCGCGGTGGCGCAGCACCTCGCGGACGGCCAGCCCGTCGCCGCCGCCGAGGACCAGGACGCGGCCGTGCGGACCGTCGGCGACCGCGGGGTGCACCAGGGCCTGGTGGTAAGGGAACTCGTTGTCCGCGCTGACCTCCAGCCGCCCGTCCAGATAGAGCGCGAGCGGCCCGCCGGAACCTTTCCTCCCGTGTCCCGTACCGCCCGCGCGCCCCGCGTCGCCGGTCATCACCACCTCCTGGACGCCGGTCTGCACCACGACCCGGGCGGCGGACCCGTACACCGCGCGGCGGGCGGCGCGTTCGAACGGCGCGACCAGCAGGACGCCCACCGCGAGCAGGACCAGCACCAGCGCGTTGACGGCCAGCAGGCGGCGGCGGGCGCGCGGCGTCAGATCGCGGCGGAAGAGCCACAGCACCAGCGCCCCGCCCGCGACGGCGTTGACCGTGCCGGTGACCAGCGCCCCGGTGAGCTGGCCGAGCACCGGCAGCAGCAGGAACGGGAACGCCAGCCCGCCGACGAGGGCGCCCACGTAGTCGGCGGCGAAGAGATCGGCGACCGCGCCGCCCGCGTCCTGCCGCCGCACCCGCTGGATCAACGTCATCAGCAGCGGCACCTCGGCACCGATCAGCACCCCGATGACCAGCGAGAATCCGACGAGCGCCGGGCGGGACTGGCCGCACCACGCGAAGCAGGCGTACAGCGCCATCGCCGAGCAGCCGCCGACCAGCGCGAGCCCCGCCTCGATCGCGCCGAAGCCGACCGCCGCCCGGCAGCGCAGCTGCTTGGCGAGCAGCGCCCCGATGCCCATCGCGAAGACCATCACCGACAGCACGACGGAGGACTGGGTGACGGAGTCGCCGGTCAAGTAGGAGGCCAGGGCGACCAGTTCGAGTTCGTAGACCAGACCGCAGGCGGCGCAGACGAAGACCGCGGCGAGGACGAGCAGTCGGCCGGGCCCGGACCGCACCGGCAGCCGCGCCGGTCGCATGACCTCCGGTGGCCCGAAGGCGGCGGTTGGGACGGTCTCCTGCGGATCGATCATGAAATGAACGCTACGTGACGGTTCCGTGCGCATTCGTCACCCACAAGAGTGCAGTACGCCTGCTACACCTGGGAGTTGGGTGATTGTGGTGCATAGGGGGCGCTCGTCCGCCGCCGTGCGCGGGGTGGCTCACGCCGGCGCCGTACGCCCGCCCCGCGGTCCCGCACGCCGGACACCGGGCGGGACCGGGGACGCGCCCCGGCCACCCGGCGAACCGCCGCGCGCGACCGCCGGTTTCACACCCCGGCGGGGATGCGTACGCCCACCCTGGTCCGGGTGGTGACCAGGCGCCCCTCCTGGGGGTAGGAGTGCCAGGTACGCCAGCGGACCTCGCCGTGGCGGCGCTGGGCGAGCATCGCGGTGAAGGCGTGTGGTGAGCCGGGGAAGGTCCCGGCCAGACCGTGCGGATGGTCGGAGACCAGCGCGAGCAGTTCCTGGGCGCGCCCGGCGAACGAGCCGCGCGACAGCGTCTCGACATGGGCGGCGAATTCGTACTCCCACTCCCCCAGGCGCTTGGCCACGCCCAGGGGAAGCGGGGTGCTACTGCCCGGCATGCAGGCGACGGTTTCGGAGCACGTGCCGCGCTCCTCCTCCAGCAGCACCTGATGGGAGGCCCCCAGCAGCCTCAACTGCACCTGGGCGTCGCCCAGTTGCAGGTCGAGCTCCGCCAGGGCCGGCAGGGGTCCCCTGCCGAGCGCCCAGGCGAGATCTGATGCACGGGTATCGGTATAGGTAGTTGTCAGGGTCGTGAGCATGGGTTCGGCTCCGCAAGCACGCAGTGGATGGGTGGGCCGGTCCGCCCCGGAGAACGTCGGGGAAATTCTGTGCCGGCTCGCGCCCACGCGGGATCCGAGAACTGGGGGATTCTCACTGAAGAGGGAACCACGAATGCCAGGCGCCCACAGCGGAATTACCCATGTTCGCCGGGTTTCCATCCCACAGAGGGCCCATCAGATCATTTGTTCAACCGCCAAGCACACAAGGGCCCTTCGTCCACCGCACGAGCCGTCGGTACGTGCAGAGGAGGAAGGGCCGTACGGCGGGTGGGGCGAAGGCGGTGGCCACGGTGCGTACGCGGGCCTCCGGACCGTACGGGGCCCGGCGGTCCGGCGGGAAGAGCGGCGCCGCGGCCGTCGTCCGGCGGAGGACCGGCGCCCCCTGGGGCACTCCCCGGCGCACGCCGGTGCCCCGCGGGGCCGCTCCCGCGCCCCGGCCGGAGCACCGCGGGAACCGTCTCAGGAGCCGCCGCCACCCCCGCAGGACGAGCCGCCCCCGCCACCACACGACGAGCCGCCGCAGGAGGAGCCACCGCCGCAGCCGTGGTGGCCGTGGTGGCCGCCGCCGGATCCGGAGTCGCCGCCCGCGACCCACCAACTGGAGCCCCCCGATCTCCTCCGGCCGCCGCCGGAACCGCGGGATGCGGCGGAGACCATGCCGATCACCGCCATCACGATCAGCAGGAACAGCACGACACCCATCTGCCTCACACTCCTTCCGCTCCCCCGAGCGAGGCGTCCGGCGCCGGTGTCCCGCGCGCCGGTGATCCTTTCGTGCGGGGCTGATGCCCAGGGTCTTGCTGACGCAAAGCGCAGTTGAGGAAGTCCAGAGGTTCGGCGGAGGATGGCGCGCATGGACCGACCGCTGCTCAACCGCCGCCTGGCCGAATTCGGTACGACGATCTTCGCCGAGATGTCCGCGCTCGCCGTACGGACCGGCGCCATCAATCTCGGGCAGGGCTTTCCCGACACCGACGGCCCGGAGGAGGTCCGCGAGGCTGCGGTGCGCGCCCTGCGGGACGGCCGCGGCAACCAGTACCCGCCCGGCCCCGGCATCCCCGAACTGCGCGCCGCCATCGCCGCCCACCAGGAGCGCTTCTACGGCCACCTCGGCCTGTCCTGCGACCCCGACACCGAGGTCCTGGTCACCACCGGGGCCACCGAGGCCATCGCCGCCTCGTTGCTCGCGCTGCTGGAGCCCGGCGACGAGGTCATCGCGCTGGAGCCGTACTACGACTCGTACGCCGCGTGCATCGCGATGGCCGGGGGCCGGCGCGTCCCGGTGACGCTGCGCCCGCGGCCGGAGTCCGGGACGTACGCCCTCGATCTGGATGAGCTGCGTGACGCGGTCACCGACCGCACCCGTCTCCTCCTTCTCAACTCCCCGCACAACCCCACCGGCACCGTCCTGACCCGCGACGAGCTCGCCGAGATCGCGCGGCTCGCCTGTGAGCGCGATCTGCTGGTCGTCACCGACGAGGTCTACGAGCATCTGGTCTTCGAGGGCGCGCATCTGCCGCTCGCGTCGTTCCCGGGGATGCGGGAGCGGACGGTGACGATCGGCTCGGCGGGGAAGACGTTCTCGTTCACCGGCTGGAAGATCGGCTGGGTCACCGCCGCGCCGGAGCTGGTGGCCGCCGTTCGTTCGGCGAAGCAGTTCCTCACCTTCACCTCGGGCGGGCCGTTCCAGTACGCGCTCGCCGAGGCGCTGGCGCTGCCGGACAGCTATTACGCAGGGTTCCTGAACGATCTGCGGGCCAAGCGCGATCTGCTCGGCGACGGGCTGCGCGCGGCCGGGTTCGAGGTCTACCAGCCGCAGGGCACCTACTTCGTCACCACCGACATCCGGCCGCTGGGCCACACCGACGGCCATGCGTTCTGCCGGGCGCTGCCGGAGCGCGCCGGTGTCGTCGCCATCCCCAACGCCGTCTTCTACGACCACCAGGAGCAGGGCGCGCCCTTCGTCCGCTTCGCGTTCTGCAAGAAGACGGAGGTCCTTCAGGAGGCGGTGGACCGGCTCAAGGGGCTGGCCGCCTGACGGGGTCCGCGCGGGCGGGCCCCGTCAGGCGTGAGGGTCAGCCGGTGACGGTGACCGGCCGGTCCGCGCGGAGTTCGGCGAAAAGGCGGCGGGACTTCGCCTTGTCCCAGACGACGACGCTGCCCTTCGAGGTGCCCACGCCGAAGCCGGAGATGGGCACGTTGAGCTGCTTGCCACGGCCCGAGGACGCGTCCTGCAGCGCCTCGAAGAGGCGGGTCAGCCGGGGCAGCCCGGTGGACGAGTCGACGATCAGGGTGCTCAGGCCCGCACCGGCCGTACCGACGAGGGCGGACGGATTGAGCAGGACATCCCGGGAGGCCGCCTTCGCGGCGAGGGCGGCCAGGAACTTCCGCTGGTTGCGGGAGCGCCCGAGGTCGCCCTGTTTCTCCTGGTGGCGCTGGCGTACGAAGGCGAGCGCCTGACGGCCGGAGAGGGTGTGGCAGCCGCGGGTCAGGTCGAGGCCGGACTTCTCGTCCACGACATGGCGGTCCACGCACATCCGCACCCCGCCGACCGCGTCGACGATGCCGACGAATCCGGCGAATCCGATCTCGGTGTAGTGGTCGAGGCGGAGGCCGGTGTTGGACTCGATGGTGCGGACGAGGAGTTCGGGTCCGCCCAGGGAGAACGCCGCGTTGAGCTTGTTCCGGGCGGCCCGGTGGTGGATACCGGTCCGCGGGTCGACGTAGGCGGGGATCACCACCCAGGAGTCGCGCGGGAGGCTGGTGATCGTGGTGCCGTGGGCGCCGGTGTGGAGCACCATCATCGAGTCGGTGCGGCGGCCCTCGGCGTCGATACCGGAGCCGGTGTGCAGGTCCTCCGCCTGCCGTGCGGTGAGTCCGGCGCGACTGTCGGAACCGACGATCAGGTAGTTGGTGCCCTTGCCGGGGGCGGGGCGGCCGGGCAGCGCGGCCAGGTTGACCGTGCTGTCCAGCCGGGAGTCCGCCCAGGCGTAGGCCCCGGCGCCGCCGCCCAGCACCAGGACGAGCAGCACACCGCACGCCCGTACGGCGCGCCCGGCGCGGCTCCGGCGGCGGCGCGACGGGCGGCGCCCGCGCCGGGGCAGCCCGGCGACCGGCGGCGCGTCCGGCAGCACGGCGTCCGCGTCCGCCGGGTCGAGGGGGTGCGGCTCGGGGAGCTCCGCGACCTCACCGTCGTGCGGCGCCAGCGGTTCGGGCGCGTACCCCCCGTGGTCCGGGCCGCGCGGCACCAGGGCGTCGGAGGCGTATGCCTCGTGCTCCGGCGCGTACGGCGCCGGTGGCTCCGGCGCGTACACGGCGTGGTCCGGGCCGCGGGGCAGCAGGGCGTCGGGGGCGGCGTAGCCGTTCCGGTCCGGGCCGCGGGGTGGCCAGGCGCCGAAGACGTAGCCGTCGTGCTCCGGTGCGTAGGCCATCAGCGGTTCGGACGCGTAGCCGTTGTGCTCGGGGCGGTGGGGCGCCACGGGCTGCGGGGCGTACGCGGCCCCGTCCGGGAACGGGCCGGGGCGCAGGGGGTCGGCGGCGTGGCCGTACCTCTGGCCGTACTCCTGGTGCCCCGCGATGTGGGGGTCCGCGGGCCACTGGGCGTATCCGGTGGTGGGGGG
>NZ_VKJP01000323.1 GCF_007280575.1 Streptomyces benahoarensis | reverse complement strand
CGCCCCACCCATCAGGGTCCCGTCAAAACCGGTGCTCCGGTCCGTTCTCGGGGGTCGCCGGGTGGTGGGTGATGGGTACTGTCGGGAGCAGGCTCAGCCCGGTGGGGGCGGGCTTGACGTAAGACAATGGGGCCATGGCACGCGGCAAGCTACGGATATACCTCGGTGCGGCGCCGGGCGTCGGCAAGACCTACGCGATGTTGTCCGAGGCGCACCGGCGTGTGGAGCGCGGTACGGATGTCGTCGTGGCGTTCGTCGAGCCGCACGGTCGGCCGCGTACCGAGGTGATGCTGCACGGCCTGGAGCAGGTGGCGCGGCGCGAGATGGAGTACCGCGGCGCCACCTTCACCGAGATGGACGTCGATGCGGTGCTCGCGCGGCGTCCCGCGGTCGCGCTGGTCGACGAGATGGCCCATACCAACGTGCCCGGTTCGCGCAACGAGAAGCGCTGGCAGGACATCGAGGAGCTGCTCGAAGCCGGTATCGAGGTGATCTCGACCGTCAACATCCAGCATCTGGAGTCACTCGGGGATGTCGTCGAGTCGATAACCGGCGTCCGGCAGCAGGAGACCGTTCCGGACGAAGTGGTGCGGCGTGCAGGGCAGCTGGAGCTTGTCGACATGTCGCCACAGGCGCTGCGTCGCCGCATGGCGCACGGCAACATCTATCAGCCGGACAAGGTCGATGCCGCACTGTCGAACTACTTCCGCCCCGGCAACCTGACGGCGCTGCGCGAACTGGCGCTGCTGTGGGTCGCCGACCGGGTGGACGAGTATCTGCAGCAGTACCGCGCAGAGCACTCCATCCGGAGTACGTGGCAGGCGCGGGAGCGGATCGTCGTCGGACTCACCGGCGGCCCCGAGGGCCGTACGCTGATCCGCCGCGCCGCGCGGATGGCGGCCAAGGGGTCGGGCAGCGAGGTGCTCGCCGTCTACATCGCGCGCAGCGATGGGTTGACGTCCGCGTCGCCGAAGGAACTGGCCGTGCAGCGCACGCTGGTGGAGGACCTCGGGGGGACGTTCCACCACGTCATCGGGGACGACATCCCGGCGGCGCTGCTGGAGTTCGCGCGGGGGGTGAACGCCACGCAGATCGTGCTGGGCTCCAGCCGCCGCAAGAGCTGGCAGTACGTGTTCGGGCCGGGGGTGGGGGCGACGGTCGCCCGGGAGTCGGGTCCTGACCTCGATGTCCACATCGTCACGCACGACGAGGTCGCGAAGGGCCGCGGGCTGCCGGTGGCGCGTGGGGCGCGGCTGGGGCGGGCGCGGATCGTGGCCGGGTGGCTGGTCGGGGTGGTGGCGCCGATGCTGCTGTCGCTGCTGCTGTACCGCGTGGACGACGGGCCGGGGCTCGCCAACGACGGACCGGGGCTTGCCAACGACGTGCTGCTGTTCCTCTTCCTGACGGTGCTGGCGGCGCTGCTGGGCGGGCGGCTCCCGGCGCTGGCGTCGGCGGCGGTCGGGTCGCTGCTGCTGAACTTCTACTTCACGCCACCGACGCACACCCTGACGGTCAGCGATCCGCAGAACATCGTCGCCATCGCGATCTTCTTCGCGGTGGCCGTGTCGGTGGCGTCGGTGGTGGATCTGGCGGCGCGGCGCACCCAGCAGGCGGCGCGGCTGCGGGCCGAGTCGGAGATCCTGTCGTTCCTGGCGGGCAGTGTGCTGCGCGGTGAGACCAGCCTGGACGCGCTGTTGGAGCGGGTACGGGAGACGTTCGGGATGGACGCGGTGGCGCTGCTGGAGCGGCACAGCGACGTCGACCCGTGGACGTGCGCGGGGCAGGTCGGCGAACCGGCGAAGGGTGTGCCGCTGCGCCGCCCGGAGGACGCGGATGTCGACATGCCGGTCGGTGACCACATGGCGCTGGCGCTGAGCGGCCGGGTGCTGCCGGCCGAGGACCGACGGGTGCTGGCGGCGTTCGCCGCGCAGGCCGCCGTCGTCCTGGACCGGCAGCGGCTGGTGGGGGAGGCGGCGCAGGCCCGGGAGCTGGCGGAGGGCAACCGCATCCGGACGGCGCTGCTGGCGGCGGTCAGTCACGATCTGCGGACCCCGCTGGCCGGGATCAAGGCGTCGGTGACGTCGCTGCGCTCCGACGACGTGGCCTGGTCGCCGGAGGACGAGGCGGAGCTGCTGGCGGGTATCGAGGCGGGCGCCGACCGGCTGGATCACCTGGTGGGCAATCTGCTGGACATGTCGCGGCTGCAGACCGGCACCGTCACCCCGCTGATCCGGGAGATCGATCTGGACGAGGTGGTGCCGATGGCGCTGGGCGGCGTGCCGGACGGCAGCGTGACGCTGGACATCCCGGAGGCGCTGCCGATCGTCGCGGTCGATCCGGGGCTGTTGGAGCGGGCGGTCGCCAATCTGGTGGAGAACGCCGTGAAGTACAGCCCGCAGGGGTCGCAGGCGCTGGTGGCGGCGAGTGCGCTGGGCGACCGGGTGGAGCTGCGGATCGTCGACCGGGGGCCGGGCGTGCCGGACGAGGCGAAGGGCCGGATCTTCGAGCCGTTCCAGCGGTACGGCGACGCGCCGCGTGGTGCGGGCGTGGGGCTGGGGCTGGCCGTGGCGCGGGGCTTCACCGAGGCGATGGGCGGCACACTCGCCGCGGAGGACACCCCGGGCGGCGGGATGACGATGGTGCTCACGCTGCGGGCGGCGGAGGGCCGGCCGCCCTCCGCCGGGCCGAGGTCCTCGACGGCCGGGGCCTTCACATGAGCGGGGCGGGCGAGCGGCCCGCGGGCCCCGGCGGCGCCGCGGGCTCCGTCCCCGTCCCGTACGGTCCGGTCGGCGCGGTCGCCGCCCGGACCCCCTTCCGTTCCCCGGGCCGGGTGCCCGGGGTCCCGACATCGCGAGGAGAACGTCAGTGAACCGGGTGCTCGTGGTCGATGACGAGCCGCAGATCGTGCGGGCCCTCGTGATCAACCTGAAGGCGCGCAAGTACGAGGTCGACGCGGCCCCCGACGGGGCCACGGCCCTCAAGCTGGCCGCGGCCCGCCATCCCGATGTCGTGGTGCTGGACCTGGGCCTGCCGGACATGGACGGCGTCGAGGTGATCAAGGGGCTGCGGGGCTGGACGCGGGTGCCGATCCTGGTGCTGTCCGCCCGGCAGACATCGGACGAGAAGGTCGAGGCGCTGGACGCGGGCGCCGACGACTACGTCACCAAGCCGTTCGGGATGGACGAGCTGCTGGCGCGGCTGCGGGCCGCGGTGCGCCGGGCGGAGCCGACGGGGTCCGCGGAGGCGGAGGTGGTCGTCGAGACGCCGGGCTTCACCGTCGATCTCGCGGCGAAGAAGGTCAACCGCGGGGGCCGGGACATCCGGCTGACGCCCACGGAGTGGCATCTGCTGGAGGTACTGGTGCGCAACGCGGGCCGGCTGGTGAGCCAGAAGCAGCTGCTGCAGGAGGTCTGGGGGCCGTCGTACGGCAAGGAGACCAACTACCTGCGGGTCTACATGGCGCAGCTGCGTCGCAAGCTGGAGGCGGACCCGTCGCATCCGCGGCACTTCGTCACGGAACCGGGCATGGGGTACCGCTTCGAGCCGTAGCCGTAGCCGTAGCCGTAGCCGTAGCCGTAGCCGTAGCCGTAGCCGTAGCCGCGGGCGAGTGCGCCCCGTGCACGTCGCCCCGTGCCGGGCGGGCGCGGTCCGTACCGTGCGCCCCGGGCCCGGCCGCGCGCATGCTGTGAGCGGTGTCGGTGGGCACCGGTACGCTGGGTTCATGAGTGCTGGGACCCGATCCGAGAAGCCGGCCGGCCGGTTCCGCCGGATGCTCGACAGGCTGTCGTCCTCCGAGGAGGAGCTGCAGTCCGCCGAGCTGCGGGAGGACACACAGGCGACGGGCTGCACCCGGATATCCGACTGCGACGACCGGCAGATCGTCAAGGTCACCGGCACGTTGCGGCATGTGACGCTGCGGCCGCGCGCCGGGGTGCCCGCGCTGGAGGCGGAGCTGTTCGACGGCTCGGCCGCCCTCGACGTGGTGTGGCTGGGCCGCCGCTCCATCGTCGGCATAGAGCCGGGCCGCAAGCTCATCGCCTCGGGCCGTGTCTCGATGAGTCACGGACGCCGGGTGCTCTTCAATCCGAAGTACGAACTCCGACCGCTCGGACAGGAGTAGCCGGTGACGTCGACCGACCGACCGACCACTGACGCATCCCCCCACCACCCGCCCGCCGCGGAGCACGCCGCCGAGCCGCCCGACGGCCGGGCGCCGGGCGCGCCGCAGGGCCCCGCCGGAGGGCCGGGCCCGGAGGGGGACAGCAGGGCCGTCACCGAGGCGGCGCTGTTCGAGGCGTTCGGCGGGGTGCGGGGCATGGTGGAGACCGTGCTGCCGGGCCTGCTGTTCGTCGCGATCTTCACGGTCAACAAGGACCTGAAGTCCTCGGCGATCGCGGCGCTGGCGGTGTCGCTGGTGCTGGCCGTGGTGCGGCTGGTGCGCAAGGACACCCTCAAGCACGCCTTCGGCGGCGTCTTCGGCGTCGCGTTCGGTGTCGTCTTCGCGATGATGACCGGCAACGCCAAGGACTTCTATCTGCCGGGCATGATCTACACCCTCGGCCTGGCGCTGGCGTACATGATCACGACGGTGGCGGGGGTGCCGCTGATCGGGCTGATCCTGGGACCGGTGTTCAAGGAGAACCTCTCCTGGCGCACCCGCAACCCTGGCCGTAAGGCCGCGTACGCCAAGGCCAGCTGGGCGTGGGGGCTGATCCTCTTCGCCAAGTGCGCGATCCTCTTCCCGCTGTACTGGTGGGCGGACACGACGCAGCTGGGCTGGGTGCTGATCGCGCTGAAGATTCCGCCGTTCCTGCTGGCGGTCTATCTGACCTGGGTTTTCCTGGTGAAGGCGCCGCCGCCCATCGATGTGTTCGCGGAGATGGAGGCGGCCGAGGAAGCCGAGAAGGCGGCGAAGGCCGAGCGCGCGGCCACGGGGCGGCGGGTCCCGTCGGACGGTCCGCGCCACCGCCGCTGACCCGACCGGCGCGCCGCCCGGAACGCCCGAAGGGCCCGGGAACCACCACGGTTCCCGGGCCCTTCGCCGTATGCGCGTCGGCTACGCGTCCTTGCGGCGGACCGACAGCAGGTCCTCCAGCTGCTCCTCGCGCGACTGCGCCGCGACGAACAGCAGCTCGTCGCCCGCCTCCAGCGCGTCCTCCTTGTTGGGCGTCAGGACGCGGGTGCCGCGGATGATGGTGACCAGCGAGGTGTCCTCCGGCCAGTCGACGTCCCCGACCCGGGTGCCGGCCAGCGCCGCCTCCGGGGGCAGCGTCAGCTCGACGAGGTTGGCGTCGCCGTGGCTGAAGCGCAGCAGCCGTACGAGGTCGCCGACGCTCACCGCCTCCTCGACGAGGGCGGACATCAGGCGCGGCGTGGAGACGGCGACGTCCACGCCCCACGCCTCGTTGAACAGCCACTCGTTCTTCGGGTTGTTGACCCGGGCGACCACCCGCGGCACGCCGTACTCGGTCTTGGCGAGCAGCGACACGACGAGGTTGACCTTGTCGTCGCCGGTCGCCGCGATGACGACGTTGCAGCGCTGCAGCGCCGCCTCGTCGAGCGAGGTGATCTCGCAGGCGTCGGCCAGCAGCCATTCGGCGAGCGGCACCCGCTCGACGGAGATGGCGGTGGGCGCCTTGTCGATGAGCAGGATCTCGTGACCGTTCTCCAGCAGCTCACCCGCGATGGAACGGCCCACCGCGCCGGCTCCGGCAATCGCGACCCTCATGCGTGGGCCTCCTCGGGACCTTCGGCGAATGCCGCCTCGACGGTTTCGACGTCGTTGGTGCGCATCATGACGTGCACCAGATCGCCTTCCTGCAGCACGGTCTGGGAGGTCGGCAGCATCGCCTCGCCCAGCCGGGTGAGGAAGGCGACGCGGACGCCGGTCTCCTCCTGGAGCTTGCTGATCTTGTGGCCGACCCAGGACGGGGAGGTGTGCACCTCGGCGAGCTGCACACCGCCGCTCGGATCGCGCCACAGCGGTTCGGCGCCCGACGGCAGCAGCCGCCGCAGCATCTGGTCGGCGGTCCAGCGGACCGTGGCGACGGTGGGGATGCCCAGGCGCTGGTAGACCTCGGCGCGGCGCGGGTCGTAGATCCGGGCCGCGACGTTCTCGACGCCGAACATCTCGCGGGCCACCCGGGCGGCGATGATGTTGGAGTTGTCGCCGCTGGAGACCGCGGCGAACGCGCCCGCCTCCTCGATCCCGGCCTCGCGCAGCGTGTCCTGGTCGAAGCCGACGCCGGTCACCCGGCGGCCGCCGAACGACGAGCCGAGGCGGCGGAACGCGGTCGGGTCCTGGTCGACGACGGCGATGGTGTGGCCCTGGCTCTCCAGGGTCTGGGCGAGCGCGGAACCGACCCGCCCGCACCCCATGATGACGATGTGCACGTCCACCTACCCCGCAGTCCTGGTCACTCCGCCGACCCGCACGAACACCCTGCTCACTCTTCTCTCTCCGCTTTCCGGGCAACAACGGGCCGCACCGCGTACGGCGCCGCCCGGGGACGAGCTTAAGCGTCAACGCCGGTGCCGCCCGCATCCGCGGGGCCTCGCGGCGCCCCGGAAGGGTGGTGTGCGCGGTCGGTGAGGCGACGGCCACCGAGCGAAGTGGGATACGGATTCCGGATACGCGGCGGCGAGCGCGGGCGTACGCCGGGGAGGCACCTTACGGCCTGGCGCCCCGCCCCCTGCGGCCCGGAGTGCCCGCCCCGTACGAAC
>NZ_VKJP01000322.1 GCF_007280575.1 Streptomyces benahoarensis | reverse complement strand
GTCCGGCGCACGGCTCGCCCCCGCCGCTCCCCTGCGTCCGAGGCCGCCCACCCGTGACAAACCCCTCCGCCGCCTCCAACGCCGTGAGGTCCCAGGCGAGGCGCTCCCGGGGCGTGTCCTGGGTGGCGGCGAGGTAGTGGGCGAGGGTGCAGCGGTGGAGGGGGTCGGCGGACGGGCCGAGTTCGTGCCAGAGGGCGGCGAGGCGGTTGCGGGCCTCTTCCCGGTCTCCGGCGCGGTGCAGCATGACCGCCTGGCCGATCCGGGTCGGGACGCCGCCCTCGGCCGTCCGCTCCTGCTGCCGCTCCGTCACGCTCGCTCCCACATCGGTCCGCCGCGGCCTCGCCACCCGCCGCTGCTTCCCGACGCTAACCGCCGGGCGCCGCCCCCGCGCGGTGTGGGCGCCACGCCCGGAGGCCCACGGGAGCCGCACAGGGGCGCGCCGGATGCCGGGGCGCCGGGCCCCGCTCAGCCCAGGTCGGGGATGCGCCAGTCGATCGGGGCGTGGCCCTGGGCGGCGACCGCCTCGTTGATCTGGGTGAACGGGCGGGAGCCGAAGAACTTCTTGGCGGACAGCGGCGAGGGGTGCGCGCCCTGCACCACCGCATGGCGGTCCTGGTCGATCAGCGGCAGCTTCTTCTTCGCGTAATTGCCCCACAGGACGAAGACCGCCGGGTCGGGGCGGGCGTCAACGGCGCGGATCACGGCGTCGGTGATCTTCTCCCAGCCCTTGCCCTTGTGGGAATTGGCCTCGCCCTCGCGGACGGTGAGCACGGCGTTGAGCAGCAGGACGCCCTGGCTCGCCCACGGCATCAGATAGCCGTTGTCCGGCACGGGGTGGCCCAGCTCCTCCTTCATCTCCTTGTAGATGTTCCGCAGCGACGGCGGGGTCTTGACGCCGGGCCGCACCGAGAAGCACAGGCCGTGGCCCTGCCCGGCGCCGTGGTACGGGTCCTGGCCGAGGACGAGGACCTTCACCTGGTCGTACGGCGTGGCCTCCAGCGCCGCGAAGACCTCGTCGCGCGGCGGGTAGACCGGCCCCTGGGCCCGCTCCTGCGCCACAAAGTCGGCCAGCTCCTTGACGTAGGGCTTCGCCAGCTCTTCGCCGAGGGCGCCGCGCCAGGACTCGGGCAGCGTGTCGGTGACCACGTGAACAACCTCCGGTGTGCGTTCCGTATCTCGCACTCCAGAACCTACCGGCGACCACTGACAACGCGGCAATGCGCGGTCACCGGCCCACGGCGAACGGCGCCCCGGGACCGTCGCCCCGGCCGTGTGAACAGGGAAAAGGGCGGGGCGCCGGCCCGCAGTGACCGGCGCCCCGCCGCTGAGGTGGCCGGATGTCCCGGCCGTCCCTCCGACTACACCCCGGCGTTCACACCCCGGCGTTGAGGAGGAGCCCGCCGTCGATGACGAGGGTCTGGCCGGTGATCCAGCCCGACGCGTCGGAGAGCAGGAACGCGGCGGCGCCCCCGATGTCCTCCGGCACGCCCAGCCGTCCCATGGGATAGGAGGCCACGACCTCCTCCTCGCGGTTCTCGTAGAGCGCCGCGGCGAACTTCGTCTTGATCACCGCGGGCGCGATGGAGTTGACCCGGACCACGGGCGCGAATTCGTGCGCGAGCTGCAGCGAGAGGTTGACCATCGCCGCCTTGCTCATGCCGTACGCGCCGATGAACGGCGAGGCGCCGATACCGGCCATGGAGGCGATGTTGACGATCGCGCCGCCGTTCTCCTTCTGCGAGGCGTGCCAGGTGCGCTGCGCGAAGCCGAGTGCGGAGATCACGTTGGTCTCGAAGACCTTGCGGGCGACGCCGAGGTCGAGGTCGGCGATCGGGCCGAAGACCGGGTTCGTACCGGCGTTGTTGACCAGGTAGTCGATGCGGCCGAAGGTCTCCATCGCCCGCTCGACGGCGACGGCCTGATGGGCCTCGTCGTGCGCCTTGCCCGCGACGCCGATCACGCGCTCCGCACCGAGCCGCTCGACGGCCTCCTTGAGGGCGTCCTCGTTGCGGCCGGTGATGACGACCCGGTCCCCGCGGGCCACCAGCGCCTCGGCGATGCCGTAGCCGATGCCGCGGCTGGCGCCGGTGACCAGTGCCACCTTGCCGGAGAGGGCGGGGAGCGCGCTGTGCTGCTCGGTCATGTGTGGTTCTCCCGGTGGGGTGGTGCGGTCAGTTGAGCGGGCCGCCGGCGACGTACATGACCTGGCCGGAGACGAAACCGGCCGCGTCGCCGGTGAAGAAGGCGATGGCGTTGGCGATATCCGCCGGTTCGCCGACGCGCCGCACCGGGATCTGGGTGGCGGCCGCCGCCTGGAACTCCTCGAAGCCCATACCGACGCGTTCGGCGGTGGCGGCGGTCATGTCGGTGGCGATGAAGCCGGGGGCGACGGCGTTGGCGGTGATGCCGAACTTGCCGAGCTCGATGGCGAGGGTCTTGGTGAAGCCCTGGAGACCGGCCTTGGCGGCGGAGTAGTTGGCCTGGCCGCGGTTGCCGAGCGCGGAGCTGGAGGAGAGGTTGACGACGCGGCCGAACCCGGCGTCCACCATGTGCTTCTGGCAGGCGCGCGCCATCAGGAACGCGCCCCGCAGGTGGACGTTCATGACGGTGTCCCAGTCGGTGTCGCTCATCTTGAACAGCAGGTTGTCGCGGAGGACACCGGCGTTGTTGACGAGGACGGTGGGCGCGCCCAGTTCGGCGGCGACCCGCTCCACCGCCGCCTCGACCTGTCCGGCGTCCGAGACGTCGCAGCCCACGGCGAGGGCCCGGCCACCAGCCGCGGTGATGGTGTCGACGGTGTCCTTGCAGGCTGCCTCGTCGAGGTCGAGTACGGCGACGGCGCGGCCCTCGGCGGCCAGCCGGACGGCGGTGGCGGCGCCGATGCCGCGGGCCGCGCCCGTCACGATGGCGACGCGCTGCTCGGTGGTGGACATGCGGGTTCTCCCTAGCCTCGAAACCAACCTCGACAAGCGGTGTGCCACACCGTGCCCGTAGTGAGCAACCGCTTAGTATCTCCAGCACCGGTGACGCTAGAAGCCCGGCCACCCCCTGTCAACGCCCATCGCCGCGCCGTTACACAGCTCACCCGCGCGCGGCCGCCCCCGGCATGCGGGAAGCCGGAGCGCGGCCCGTGGCCCCGCTCCGGCTTCCCGCTCCGCCCCTCTCGCGGCTCAGCGCACCAGCAGCTCCAGCAACCGCCCGGCCTCACCGGCGGGATCGCAGGTCAGACCGGTGTGCACCGGGCCCGGCTGGACGACGGTGCTGCGCGGCGCGATGAGCCACCGGAAGCGGCGCCCGGCGTCGTCCCCCGCCGCCTGGCCCGCCTGCGCGCCACCGCGGCAGACGCCCTCGACGGCACCCAGGGCGGCGCGTACGCCCTCCACATCGGCGGCCGGGTCGAGGGCGAGCAGCCGCGCCTCGTCCAGATGGGTACGGGCCTCGACGAAGTGGCGGGCGTGGCAGTAGACGACCACCCCGGCGTTGATCATCTCGCCGCGTTCGACGCGGGGTACCACCTTGAGGAGCGCGTACTCGAAGACATCGCGCCCGTTGTGCAGTCCGCTCACTTCACTGCCCTCCGCGGGGGCTTGCCGGTCAGCCACTCCGGCGCCCGGGACGGTCCGTCCGAGGTGCGTTCCCTCAGGGTGATGTGGTCGCCGATCACCTCGGCGCGGGCCAGCAGCGCCCGGACGTACGCGGCGCGCACCTCGTCCGGCGACGCGAAGCCGGGCTCGTCGACCAGCCACTCGTCGGGGACGTCCGCGGCGACCTCGGTGAGCAGGTCCTCAGTGATCTGCGGCGCGAACTCCGCGGCGGCCGCGGCGAGATCGGGCGCAAAGGTGGCCAGCACATGGTCGGTCGCGTCGTACGGTTTGACCGCGCCCTTCTCCGCGCCGGGCCAGTTGTGGTGCCAGATCATCGTGGCGCCGTGGTCGATCAGCCACAGCTTGCCGTGCCAGACCAGGAGGTTCGGGTTCCGCCAGGACCGGTCGACGTTGTTGATCAGCGCGTCGAACCACACCACGCGGCCCGCCTCGCGCGCGCCCACCTCGAACGCGAGCGGGTCGAAGCCGAGGGACCCGGGCAGGTAGTCCATCCCGAGGTTGAGCCCGCCGCTCGCCTTGAGCAGCTCCTGGACCTCCTGGTCGGGCTCGCTCAGGCCGATCACCGGGTCGAGCTGCATCCGCACCAGCTCCGGCACCCGCAACCCCAGCCGCCGCGCCAACTGCCCACAGATGATCTCCGCGATCAGCGTCTTCCGACCCTGCCCCGCACCGGTGAATTTCATGACATACGTGCCGAGGTCGTCGGCTTCGACGATCCCGGGGAGCGAGCCGCCCTCACGCAAGGGCGCGATATAGCGGGTCGCTACGACCTCTTCCAGCACTTTCCCAGGCCACCCATCTTCTCAACCTTATAATCCACGGACGACCTCTCCGGGGCGTAGAGGCAGGAATCACCGGTCAACAGCGCTGGGGAGAATCTGGGGAGTTTCGGCCAGCGAGCCGGTTTCCCCGCTCCCCAAGCAGACCGTCGATGGTGCCGCGCCCCTTGCTGCCAGCTTCCTGCATAAAGTGAGCATAGTAACCGAGGGTGATCGCCGGCGAGGAGTGTCCGAGCCACCGAACAAGGGTCACGACGGACTCTCCGGATTCCAGCATGATCGAGGCGTAGGTGTGCCGAGGCACGTGGAAACCGTCCTTCGGAGCCGCCGCCCACTGCCAGGCTTTCGCTCCCTCGGTACGTGGCGGGATGACGCCTGCCTTGGCCAAGGCAGGCTTCCAGGTGTAGGTGTTCCATGTGTTCACCGCGAAAGCGTTACCGAAGCGCGTGGTGAGCAGCAGGGAGAACTTCTTCCTCCCCCCCCTAGCTTCCCCCACGGCAGCTCCACCTCTACCGGCGGGAACGCTTCGATGTGACGCTTCAGTTCCTCGGCTACCGAGGGGGGCAGATCCACCGTGCGGATCTTCTTCCCCTTCGGCAGGGCGAAGTACAGCCTTCCGTGAATCGCCTGCACTTGGCGCCGAACGTGAAGCATGCCGCGTTCATAGTCGATGTCCTCCGGGCTCAGCCCGAACACCTCGCCCTGGCGGAGTCCGCATCCCAGGCCGACTACGACGGCGATCCTGTTCCGCTCGTTGATGGCATCGCGGACTCGCAGTGCCGTGCCCATCGGCCACGCGTCGCGCCGCTCCCGTGGGGACTTGGGCCACCGCACAGATTTCGCGTGCATAGGATTGCGCGCGAGGCGCTTGTCGTCGACGGCCGCTTCCAGGATGGAGGAAAGCTCGGACAGGATGCCGCGCTGGTAGTCGACTGACGAGACTGTCGACTCCAACTTGGTTATGAACGCCCGCAGATCCGTTGCGGCGATGCTCCTGAGCGGAAGCTGGCCCAGGTGCGGGACTATATGGGGACGCGTTCTACGCTCCTGACTGTCCTGGGTTTTCGGAGCACCTCCTCGCCCTGGCGCCCGGTGCGTCGCGATGTAGTCGGCCAGCGTGATGGACCCGTCGCGCGGGTCTACGAACTCGCCTCGCTCCTCGTCCGTAGCTGCCCGGCGCAGCCACGCCTTGGCGTCCTCCAGCACATCAAAGGATCGGTCTCGCACCCCAGGTATGCCGGCGACCTTGTACCGCTTGCCCTTACCGTGGCGAGCGGTCTTCCCTCTTCTCCCGGTGACCGGATCCTTCTTCTTTTTGAGCCAACGATCCTCGATATAGCCGGCCAAACTGGTTTCCTTTCAAGAGGATGCGAACAGCGCGCCCAACAACATTCGATATGTCAAGCACCGGGGTTCGTACGTCGCTGCGGAGGCGCACCCAATGGGTTCAAAAGCAGGGTCAGAGCGAGAGTCTGCGCGTTCCTGCTCATGGATCCAGGCGTCGAGAGCTGTCCGCCGATACATGACGCGACCACGAGGGCCCATGCGGAAGCTCGGCGGCCCCTGCCGTCGGTGCCGCCAGACATAAAGTGTGTGCGGTGATATGCCGAGGTACGCGGCGGCATCCCTTACGTTGAAGGAACGGCGGCGCCCTCCACACCTGGCCCTGTCAGGTCGCCAGGCGATACGAGCACTCGGCCGGTGCCATCCCTTCTGCGACGAGCACCAACAGGCCGTCCTCCGTGAGACGACCAAGATTCCGGGCGACGACTCGCTCGGACACTCCGATACTGGTGGCCACGAATCGGGTTGAGGCCCCCGGGTGCGCCGCGACGAACGCGAGAACTGCGCGGTCACGCCGGTACTCACGTTGCAGCAGGTCCTCGCCGAAAAGGCCCGCCGCGCAAACGCATACGCATAGCCCTGTGGGCAAGCGGTGCGGAGAGGATCGCGGCGATCTCCGAGTGGGGCGCAGGAGCCGCCCAGCTCCTTGACGATGACGAGCGTGCTACCCCGACCTCGCCAGCATCGTCCGACTCGAAGCTGCCGCCGAAGCGCCCCTCTACCCGCAGGGCGTCTCCCGGACCGCCCCCACTCCGCCGCTCACGTAAAACAGCCACCGTTCCGACTCGCGTCCATCTCGCCACGGGACGCCCACCTAAGGGTTGTCCCGTAAATGATCTTCGAATCACCTTGGGCATGGCTGACCGCGGTGCGGCCCGCTGGCCTATCCGGCGAGGGTGAGGTTGTGCATGCGGGCGATGCCGAGCATGGCGTGGTGGACGCCGTCGCCTTTGAGGCGGCAGTCGCGGAGGATCTTCCAGGCGTTCATGCGGGCGAAGACGTGCTCGACG
>NZ_VKJP01000321.1 GCF_007280575.1 Streptomyces benahoarensis | reverse complement strand
ATTAAGTCGTCGGCAGCGTCAGATGTGTATAGGAGACAGGTGATGCCGGGGGCGGCGACGGGACGGTCGGTACCGGCGACGGGCCGGGGGGCGCGCGTCGTCCCGTGGGCGCCCTGTGCAGGCGCCTGGGCGCCCACGGCGGATGCCGCCCGTATCGGGCCTCGGTCCGCTCCTCCGTCAGGCCGCTGCGTCATGCCGGGCCCCTTCCAGCACCGTGCGGATCGCGGTCAGTTCCGCGGCCAGCTCGCCGGGCTCGGGGAAATCCTCGTCGCGCTCCAGCAGCACCCCGGGCGGCACCGTCCGCGCGCACAGCGCCCCGAGGACGTCCAGCACCGGGCGGGTCACCGGATGGGCGTGGCTGTCGTGCCAGACGCCGTCGCGCTCCACGCCGCCCGCGACGTGCACATAGGCGAGCGCCTCCAGCGGCAGCGCGTCCAGGACGGTGGCGGGGTCCTCGCCCCGGTTGACGTGGTTGGTGCGCAGATTGGCGACGTCGATGAGCAGCCGCACGCCGGTCCGTTCGACCAGGTCGGTCAGGAACTGCCCCTCGGTCATCTCCTCGCCGGGCCAGGCGACGAGCGCCGCGATGTTCTCCAGCGCCAGCGGCACCGGCAGCGCGTCCTGCGCGATCCGTACGTTCGCGCACAGCACGTCGAGCGCGTCACGGGTGCGCGGCACCGGCAGCAGATGCCCCGCCTCCAGCCGGGGCGAACCGGTCGCCGGACCCCCGGCGCGGACGAACGCGATGTGCTCGGTGACCAGCGGCGCGTCCAGGGCCACCGCGCGCTCCGCGAGCGCCGTCAGCCGCCCCTCGTCGGGCCGGTCGGCGCCGCCGAGGCCCAGCGACACCCCGTGCGGCACCACCGTCAGGCCCCGTGCACGCAACTCCTGGAGCTCTGGCGGTAGATGGTCGGGGCAGAGGTTCTCGGCCACCACCTCGACCCAGTCCAGGCCGTCGAACCCGGCGATCTCCGTGGCGATTTCCGGCCGCCAGCCGATGCCCGTTCCCAGGCGTTCCATCCGTTCCCCCTTGCACTGTGTACGCACCGGTACTTCGCCCCGGCACCGCCCACCGAACCCTGTGCGCGCCGGTTTCAGAGCCCGATTTGAGCTTCTGCGTGCGGCGACGCCCACCGTCGGGACCGGCCGTGCGCGCTGTCGGCCGTCAGCGGGCCGCCTCGAACCCGGTGGCCGCCCCCAGGGCCAGCAGCACCCCGCCGGCGGCCTGATCCAGCCGCCGTCCTACCCGGGGGCGGTGGAAGAAGGCGCGCGCCCGGTGGACGGCGCAGGCGAGGGTGCCCAGCCACAGGACGCCCAGCGCGGCGTGCACCGCCACCAGCAGCAGGGTGGTGGCCACCACCGGCGCGCCGTGCGGGATGAACTGCGGCAGCAGCGACAGGTAGACCACGCCGACCTTGGGGTTGAGGACATTCGTCAGCAGCCCCGTGCGGAACGCCCGCAGCGGCGAGAGCCCGTCCGTGCCCGCGTCCTCGTCGGTGGCCGGAATCGCAGTCTCTGGAGCGGTCCGGTTGCGTCGCGAGGCCCGCAGCGCCTGGACGCCCAGCCACATCAGGTACAGCGCACCGGCCACCCGCAGCGCGCCGTACGCCGCCTCGGAGGCGGACAGCATCGCCGTCAGTCCCACCGCCCCGGCCAGCCCCCAGACGAAGCATCCCGCGGCGATGCCGAAGGCGCTGCACAGCGCGGCCCGCCGCCCCGAGCCGAGCGCCGTGCGCAGCACGACGGCGAAGTCGGGCCCCGGTGAGACGGTCAGCAGCGCGGCGACGGCGGTGAAGCCGAGGAGAGACGTGAACACGCCACAAAGGTACGGGCCGGGTTCCGGCCACCCTCAGGGGGGCCGGGGACCCGTGCGCGCGCCCCTGCCCCCTGAGCGGATGGGCGGTCCGGCGATGGCCGGAAAAATACCTGTGCCGTCCTGGCTGGCGACGTACCTTTCCCTCCCGGCCCCGATAGTTCACATCCCCCGGGGTGAAAAGTATTCAGCGGTGAGGAGCAGGCGCATGATCGTGATCAGCCTCGGCCCGGAGCGACGGGTGGACCCCGGGGAGGACGAGTTGGGACGCGATCGCGTCGGCTACGGCCCCACCATGAGCCCGACGGCCCTGTACGACGCCTGCCACGGCACCTGGCACCTGGGGGAGCGCGCGCAGCGGGAGCGCTTCGCCCTCATGACCTGCGACGGCGTCGGAGTCCTCGCCGTCGCGATCGACCGCGTCGAGCCCGCCCCGGGCGGCGACGAGGGACGGGAGGGCGCGCGCCGGTCGGTGATCCATGGCGCGGTCCTCACCCCGGGGCACGCCGTCCACGACGCCTACGTCGGCAAGCCGTCGCCGCTGCCGCCGCAGCGCAACCCGGTGGGCTACTTCGACGCCCCGGAGGAGCGGTCCCCGTGCCTGTGCGGATGCGGGGAAGGGACCCCCGCGGGGAAGGACTTCGTCACCGGGCACGACCAGACCGCCGTGCACGACCGGATCCGTCAGCTGGGCGGTGTCCGGGGCTTCCTCGCGTGGTTCGACCGTGCCCATGGCCACTGGCCCGGCATCAACGTGATCTACGAACCGGTCACCCTCGACGGCACCCCGACCGGTAAACCGCCCCGCCGCCGGCACCTCGCCGGGTGCGACCATCACCACACCGACGACGCGGGCCGCATCCTGAACCCGATCCGCCCCGCGACCCGGGAGGAGATGGCCTCCCTCCCGCCCTGCAAGGACTGCGTCACCGCGGCGGCCAAGGCGGCATCGGGCGGGTAGCCGCCCGGAGAACAGAGCCCTGTGGAAGGCCGGGACCCGGTGGCGGAGCCCGGAAGCCCTCGCCTACGGGCGGCGCGATCCGGGCAGCGGGCAGAACCGTTCGCCGCCCTCCGCCACCACCGTCGGCCCGGGGGCGATCTCGGTGAAGCCCGCGTCGTGCACCACCGGCAGCCCGCTCCGGGTCAGGCCGTCCCAGGTGTCCGTCGGCGCGGTCCGTACGGACAGCGGGAAACCGGCGTCCCGCCAGGCCGCGCGCTCCGGTGCGGACAGCTCCCACCAGGCCAGTTGCGCGCCGTGCCCGGCCTGCGCCATGGTCTTGCCCGCCGACATCGTCAGGCCCGGGTTGAGCCAGAGCACCGGATTCCCGGCGGGCGGCGCGGACGGCGGCTCCGGGTCGTCCAGTTCGGTGCCCGAGACCTGGAGGCGGGCCAGGTCCTTGGGCCAGCCGTCGAGCGGCACCGGGGGGTGGACCCGCACCTCGGTGCGGTCCCCGGTCACCGTGAGGCCCGGCAGCGCCTCGGCCCGCCGCCACTCGGCGCCGCGCGCCCGCCGCACCACCTTCCGGATCCGGGCGTCCTGCCAGTCCCGTACGGCCGCGGCCCACTCGCCGTCGCCGTGCGCGCGGGCGTCGGAGAGCAGCACCAGTACGGCGCGGGCGGCCGTCTCCAGGGCGTCGGTGCGCGCCGGGGGACCGGCCCGCTCGATGCGGACGACGAGCGGCAGGACGAACTGCGGCGCGACGTCCCGCTCCGCCGCGCTCCTCAGGTGCGCCCCGACCGCGGTCGGGGCGGCGGAGCCATGGGCTTCGGTGCTGGTCATCCGCCCAGTGTGCCAGCCGTCCCAAGGGCGCCCGTGCGCCGGACGACGTGACCTCGCGGACCCTCCCCAGGGTGGCGAGGTCCGGGGAACGGTCCCGCGGCCGTTGCCGTTGGCACGGTGAAGGCACGAGGGAGCGCGGGACGGAACGGCGAGGGGGAGACATGCGGCTGGACGGCGTCGGCCGGAGGTACGGACTGCGCGGGCCGTGGGTGGTGCGCGGGGTGGACCTCGATCTGCCGGAGCGCACGCTGGTACGGATCGAGGGGGCCAACGGCAGCGGGAAGTCCACGCTGCTGCGGCTGTGCGCCGGGATCGACCGGCCCACCACCGGCCGGATCCGCGGCCGCCCCCGTACCGCGTACGTCCCCGAACGGTTCCCCCCTGCACTGCCGTTCACCGCCCTTGGATACCTCACCCACCTGGGGCGCGTGCACGGGCTGCGCGGTCCGGCGGCGGACCGGGCGGCCGGGGTGTGGCTGGAGCGGTTCGGCGCCGCCGGGCACGCCGGAACGCCGCTCTCCGAGCTGTCGAAGGGCACCAGCCAGAAGGTGGCTGTCGCTCAGGCGCTGCTCGCCGCACCGGAGTTGCTCGTCCTGGACGAGGCGTGGACGGGCCTGGACGCGGCGGCCCGCGCCGAGTTGGACCGCGCGGTCGCCGAGCGGGTCGCCGACGGCGGCACGGTCCTCTTCGTCGACCACGATCCCCGGCGGCTGGCCGGTGCGGCCGACGCCTGCCACCGTGTCGTCGACGGACGCCTGTGCCCCGCGCCGCCCCCGGATCCGGCGGCCCACACCCCGGCGGCCGGGCCCCGGGTGACGGTCCGCGCCGCGCCGCCCGGGTCTGGTGCGGAGCTGCCCGAGGAGCTGCCGGGGCGGCCCGTGACCGAGCGGGAGCCGGACGGCACGGCCCGGCTGACGGTCCCCGCCGCGTACTCCGATGCGCTGCTGCGGGCGCTGCTGACGGCCCGTCCGCCCTGGCACATCCATACGGTGACCGCCCCGGTGGCGCAGCGGCCGCCGGACGGGCCGGCTGGCGGCGACGCCATGCCCGGTACGGGGGAGCCGGACGACGGGGCGATGGCCCGCGGCGCCGGTCCGGCGACGGCGGACCACTCCGCTCCGGCAGGTCCTGCTTCCCCGGCCGCCACCGGTCCGGCCCCGGCAGGCCCCGCCTCCCCGGCCGTCACCGACCCGGCACTCGCGGAAGGAGACCACCGGTGATCGCCCTGCTCCGCTACCAGGCGGCCCTGCTGCTGGGCTCGCACCGCTGGCTGCCGCCGATACTCCTGTACGCCGGGTTCCTCGTCGTCGGCATCGGGACGGGCAGCCCGGTCCTCGACGCCTTCGCGTTCGCCGCGGCGGCCCTGCTGCCGCTGACGGTCTGGCTGACCCGGGTCTGTGTGACCAACGAGCCGCCCGCCGCCCGCAGTTGCGCCGCCGCCGCGGTGGGCCCGGTCCGGGCGCATCTCGCGGCGGTCCTGACGGCCGCCCTCGCTGCGCTGCCGCCCGCGCTCGCGGGGACGGCGTTCGTGGCGCTCTTCTCCGACCGCCGGTCCAACGACCACCAGGTCACCGTGGCGCTGCTGCCGGCGACGGCCTGCGGGCTGGCGGCCGCCGTGGTCTGCCTGCTGCTGGGCACCGCGGTCGGGGCGGTGTGCAACCGGCCGGTGCTGCACGGCACCGCGTTGCCGGTCTGCGCCGGGCTGCTCGGCTGCGTCCTGCTGGTCGTCCCGGCCCTCTCGCCCGCCAGCGCGGTGGTCCGGGGCCTGGTGGCGGGCTCGATGAGCGGCACGGCCGAGATGCCGTGGCTGCCGCTCGCCGCCGCGATACCGATATCCGCCGCCGTGGTGGCGGCCGTCTGCCACCTCGCCGCCCGCCGGGGCTGACGATCCGTCACGCGCACACCGGCGGGGCGTGGGGCCCCGCCGGTGTGCGCGCACTACGCGCCGGTGACCAGCGGCCCCGCGTCGCGGGCCAGGGCGGTGAGGCGGGAGATCGCGCGGAAGTACTTCTTGCGGTAGCCGCCGCGCAGCATCTCGTCGCTGAACAGCTCGTCGAACGCCTTGCCGGAGGTGACCACCGGCACCTCGCGGTCGTAGAGCCGGTCGGCGAGGACCACCAGGCGCAGTGCGGTGGACTGGTCCGGCACTGCCTGCACATCGGTGAGGCAGACGGCCCGGATGCCGTCGCACATCGCGCCGTAGCGGCTGGGGTGCACCTTCGACAGATGCGTCAGAAGGGAGGGGAAGTCGTCGAGTGAGGCGCCCGGCGTGTGGTACGCGGTCCGGGTGACGGTCTCGTTGTCGTACGGGGCGGGTGCCTCGGGCAGACCGCGGTGGCGGTAGTCCTCGCCGTCGATGCGCAACGGCCGGAAGTGGGCGCTCAGGCCCTGGATCTCGCGGAGGAAGTCGGCCGCCGCGAACCGGCCCTCGCCGAGCTTGCCGGGCAGCGTGTTGGAGGTCGCGGCCAGCGCCACGCCGGACTCCACCAGCCGGGACAGCAGGCTGGAGACCAGCACCGTGTCGCCGGGGTCGTCCAGCTCGAACTCGTCGATGCACAGCAGGCGGTGGCCGCCGAGGGTGCGGACGGTCTCCTGGAAGCCGAGCGCGCCGACCAGGTTGGTCAGCTCGACGAAGGTGCCGAACGCCTTGCGCTCGGGCGGCGCGTCGGTGGCGTGCCACAGGGAGGCCAGCAGATGGGTCTTGCCGACGCCGTAGCCGCCGTCCAGGTAGACGCCGCGCGGGCCCTTGGGCGCGGCGGGCTTCTTCGCGAACCAGCGGCGCCTGCCACCGACGGCCGAGGCGCCGCCGATGCCCGCGGCGAAGGCGCCGAGCACCGTCACGGCCTCGGTCTGGCTGGGCTGCTTCGGGTCGGGGAGGTAGGTGTCGAAACGGGCGCCCTGGAAGCGCGGCGGCGGCACCATCTCGGCGACCAGCCGGTCGGCGGGGACGTGCGGGGCGCGGGAGGTCAGCGCGGCGGGCGCGGCGCCGGCGCCGTCCGGCGATTCGGCTATCGGCGCGGACGGTGAGGACGAGGGCTGGGAAGACGACACAGCACTCCAGCCTAGTCGCTCCGTGGCGGGTCCCGGGCCGCCGGGCGAGCCATGTCACACTGCCGCCCATGCGACGCCTGTACCCCCTCCCCG
>NZ_VKJP01000320.1 GCF_007280575.1 Streptomyces benahoarensis | reverse complement strand
ATCGGCCTGCGAACCGCGCCACGAAGTCTTCGAACGCGCCTGACCAACCGTCAGTTATCTCTTCCCGCACACGGCGATCAACGAGATCACGCGCACCACGTCACGGAGTGTCGTTGCAGTACTAGGGCACCGGGGCCATGATGGGCGATCTATGCCCCGCTGGTGGGGAAGACCCAGGCAGACTGGATCCTCGTCTACGTGAGGTCAAAGGGGGCCGGGTCGTGCCGCTCCCAGATCTGGCGAGATGCCTCTTCCGGGTAGGGCAAGGTCTTCGACTCGATGTCCAGGACGCGAGTCAGCTGCCGCGCGGGCCGGTGGGCGGGCCACCCGGGGTCGCCGGCCGTGGCGAAGCGGACCCATCCCCGCTGCAGTTCCCAGGATACTGCCGAGACCTCCGGCGTTGGCCGGTCGCCGAAGAAGTACCGGCCGGCGGGGCTGTCCAACGTGCCGAACGCCAGGGGAACGTCGAGGCTGTGGCAGGCGCCCAGGACTCCGCCGGACGCCGGAGCCGCCAGTTGCAGCTCGAAGAGAAACGACGTGCCTCCAGCCGCTTGGTTCGCCTGGGCCAGCTGCAGTGAGGGCATCCGAAAGAGGGCATCGGAGTACACCAGTTCAAGCAGTTCTTCAGGGGTGGCCTGTGGGTAGGCGGCACGGTAGGCGTCGGCGCCGCCTGGTGCCGGGGCGAACAGATCCAGGGCCGTGTGGGCCTCGTCCTCGGTGAAGGTGCCCAGACGTCCCATCATGACGCTGAACAGCCGGAATTCATCGCGGGTGTGGCCGACGAGGAGCTCGATTCCGCCCGTACGGCCGCCGGCCAACGCCCTCCAGGGCGATTCGGTGAGCACCACGCCGTCGAGGACCGGGCACACGGCGACACCGATCTGCGAGAGCCGCCCCCAACTCTCGCGGTGGCCGGGAAGGTCGGCACCAAGGGCGGTGAGCTCACCGGCCAGGCGCAAGGGGTCTATGCCGGACAGGGCTTCAGCGTCAGGTACCGCACCGACCCGGCCCGCAAGCGCGGCGGCGACTTCTTCCGCCAGCGCGCGGGTGCACAGCGATCCCGGCACCGAGTGCACGATGGCCCTGCGGAACAACCCGCGCGCCCGCTTCATCGTCAGCAGGGCCGCGATCGACCCCGCCCCGGCGGACTGTCCCGCCACCGTGACCTGGTCAGGGTCTCCGCCGAAAGCGGCGATGTTGCGCTGTACCCATTCCAAGGCCGCGATCTGGTCGAGAAACCCGCGATTGGCCGGGGCGCCCTCGACAAGAGCGAAACCCTCGGCTGCCACCCGGTAGTTGATGCTCACCACGACCAGGCCCGCGCTGGTCAGGGCCGCAGGGTCGTACATCGGATCGCTGGAGGCCCCCGCGATGTAGGCACCACCGTGGATCCACACCAGCACGGGCAGCCCGGCCGTCCCCAGGGCCGGGCTGCTGACGTTGAGCGTGAGCCAGTCGTTCCCGACTGAACTCTCGGCCGTCGGCCCCGCCTGCGGAACCACAGGGCCGAACTCGGTCGCCTGCCTCGTCCCGTCCCACCCCTCGACCCGGGCAGGCGCCTGGAAGCGCAGCGGCCCGACCGGCGGCTGCGCATAGGGGATGCCACGGAACACCGCATGCTCTCCCCGCCGGTGCCCTTCGACGAGGCCCTCCGCGGTCCGTGCTCTGAGTTGTCCGGACATACCACGCCCTTCCTCCACGAACGGACTCCCAGCTTTTACCGGTCAACTGTAATATGTCAACTGTATGGAAACAGGGGAGGTCAACGATGCCCAAGCAGGTGGATCACCGCGAACGCCGCGAGACGATCGCCCGAGCACTGTGGCGCGTAGCGGAACAACGCGGCATCGCGCAGGCGAGCGTCCGCGAAGTAGCCCAGGAAGCGGGCATCTCCCACGGCGCGGTGCAGCACTACTTCGCCACTCGAGAAGAGATGTTGGCCTTCGCCATGGACTTCGCGTCCGAACAGACATCACTGCGCGTCGCCGAAGGCGTCAGAGAACTCGGCAACCCACCACACCCCCGTGACATGCTCCGAGTGATGCTTACGGAGATGCTCCCTCTCCATCCCGACGCACGCGCGACGAGCCGGATGAGCGCCGCCTACGTCCTGGAGGCACTCCATAGCGCGAACATCCACACACGCGCACGCGACGGGTTGACTCACGGCCGCGACCTCATCAAGCAGATCGTCCGCCAGGCAATCACCGATGGCCACATCAGCCCCGACCGCGATCCGGCGACAGAGACCAACCTTCTCCTGACACTCACCGGCTTGACCCCGCTCATCGAACTGGGCGTGATCGAGCCCCAAGAAGCCCTGACCGCCGTCGACCAACACCTCAACCAACTGTTCGCCAACAAGACCTGACCGCGCCCGATCGCCGGCGGTCACGCTCCGGTACGGACGGCCCAAGAACGCCAACCACGGCTGACTACCCCACACGCCCGCAGGTCGCCAACGGAGGTGTGCTTCCGGTAGGAGTGGACGCGCCTCGCGAGGGGCTCCCACGCCCCGGAGCTGTGGTCTGGCGGCGCCACAGGACGCCGTGACGGCGCGCTCGCCTCCGGCCTTTTGGAAGCCGTACTCCGTTGGCGCCCCATCGGCCCCGGTGTACCCGAATGTCTCATCGGCGTCAGGCGGGCGCACCAGTCGCGGGGAGTCCTCGGTCAGAGGAGCCTGTGGCCATCCTCCGTACACAGAGACCGTGGAAACGTGTACCCACCGGGCTGCAGCATTTCCCAGCGTGCGGGTCGCTAAGAGTACGGCGGCAGGTCAGAGCTGGAGGTGTCGATCACGGCGTCCCACGGACCGTGCCTGACAACGCGCTGAAGACCCGCCGACGACGTCCGGTCCCCATGAACCGGGGTCGTACCGGGCACGTCAGGCGCAGAACGCCCGCGAGTGGACGCCGTAACGTCCCACCCCCGTCGCAGCGCGCCGAGCACAACCTCTTTGCCCAAGAACCACGTACCGCCCAGCACCAGACATGACATACGCGCCAAGGCCGTCGGCTTCGACGATCCCCGGCAGCGACCCGCCTTCACGCAAGGGCGTGACGTAGCGGGTCGCGATGACTTCGGTCAGCATTTCCCCAGGCTATACGGCCTTCTCCCCTGAACATCGAAGGCGTGAAGCCGGGCACATGCGGAGGGGCCCCGCGGTCGCCATGACCGCCTCGCCGGACCTGGCCGCGGAATGCGGTAAGGGCTCGTCGCCGTGTGGTGCACGGGGCGTCAGTAGCTGACGCTGACGACCTTCCAGGGAGTCTTGGCCGAGTACGTGCCCGGCTTGAGCTTGAAGGTCGATCCGTAGCAGCCCATATCGCTGTAGAAGGTCGCCCTGAACCTGCTCTGGTGGGAGACCGGCCGGCCATTGATGGGGAAACAGCCGTGGTCTCCGGCGGTGTTCTGCTTGTACCTCTTGCCTTTGAGGTTCGGCTGGGACCAGCTGCAGATGTCGTTCTTCGGGCACTTGGTGGCCGCGTGTGCGGCGGTGGGCGCGGTGAGCGGCAGCAGGGTCATGAGCGTGGCGCAGGCCAGCGCCGAGAGGCGTGTCTTCGCGGTATCCCTCGTCCCGTCCGTGGTGAATTCCCCCTTTCCGCCCATGTGAGCACGGAGCGAGGGGCTTGCGGGGAGCCGAATTCCGGCCCCGGGTGGGCTCCGCGGGGCGTGCAGGGGCTCGGACGGAGAGCGGGACGACGCGCGGGCGCGCCGGGCTCCGCCGTGCGGAAAGGCCCCGACCGGAGCCGGGGCCTTCCACGGGTGGCGCGGGGCCGGGAGCGACAGGTCAGAACTCGTCGGCGCCGTTGCGGAGTTCCGTCGTCCAGTAACCGGTCTTCGCGACCGTGTCGTCGACGGCGATGCCGCCCTTGGGCGCCTTGACGACCTTGGAGCCCTCAGCGGGACCTTCGGGCGCGAAGAGGTTGACGTTGAAGGAGGTGACCGCGCGGTTGTCCTCGTGGGCGCCGCCGTTGTTGATGCGCACGGCCGCGTAGGCGGGGGCCCCGGCGTTCAGGACGACGGGGGTGCCCGGCTTGCTCTTGGCCACGGCCGGGACGTCCTTGGCGGTGTGGATGTCCCCGAAGGCGATCAGCGGGTACTGGAGCAGCGTGCAGGCGTGGCCCGAGGTGTTGGTGGCGGTCAGCGTGAGGTGCGTGGTGGGCACGCCGTCCTGCTTCTCGGCGGTGATCTTCACATCCTCGAAGGTGCAGGCGGGAGCCTTGCCGCCGGTCGTCTTCCCGGCCTCCGTCGACTTCTTGGCCTCGGTCTGGGCGGCCGGGGCGTGCGAGTCGGCGTCCGAGGTCCGGGAGTCGGCGGCGTCCGCCTTGTCCGCATGGGCGGCGTCCTGCGTGGCCGGGGCGGAGGCGGCGCCTCCCTTGTCCTTCGTACCGTCGCCATCGCCACCGCAGGCGGTGAGGGTGAGGCTGAGGGTGGCGACGGCGGCCGCCGCGAGGACGGCAGGGCGACGGATGGCGGTACGCATGTGGACTCCCGTTTTCATGGTCTTCACGCCAGGTGCGGGCACCTGATCGACACCAGCTTGAGGGCGCGCTCTGGCGTTCCGCTGACGTGCTGCTGATGCTTTGCTGGTGTCGATCCGTGCAGTTCAGAGGGGGTGCGTGGCGCATCGGCGGGACGTGTCGGCGGTGGGCCGCGGGGCCGTGCGTTCCGCCACGCCGGGGCCGGAACATGGCCTGGGCGGGGCCCGCGCCTGCGGCCGGACGAGGGCCGTCCGTTTCGTCCCGGCAGGCCGCCCGCCCTCCGCGACGAAACGGAACTGTCACCCCCCTGCCATACGCTGCGGAATGACGTTCAACTCCCGTACGTTCACCGGCACATGACCCTCGGAGTAGCTCTCGATGCAAGCGGCCACACCCATCAGATCGACGCGTCCGTACGGCTCGCCGCCGAGGCCGCCGCCGCGGGCCTGCGGTCCGCGTGGTTCGGCCAGACCTTCGGCGCCGACTCGCCCCAGCTCGCGGCGATCGTCGGCCGCGAGGTGCCCGGGCTCCAGGTGGGGACGTCCGCGATCCCCGTCTTCGGGCGCCACCCCCTGCTCGTCTCCAGCCAGGCGCAGACCGCGCAGGCGGCCACCCACGGCCGGTACCACCTCGGCCTAGCCCTCGGCACCAAGCTGCTGACCGAGGGCGGCTTCGGCATTCCCTTCGAACGGCCCGTCGCCCGGCTGCGGGAATTCCTCACCGCCCTCCGCGCGCTCACCGAGACCGGCGGGGCCGACTTCCACGGCGAGTTGCTGACCGCGACGACCCCGATACCGGCGCGGGTGCCAGGCGCCGAGGCGGGCGTGCCGCTGCTGGTCGCGGCGATGGGGCCGCAGGCCCTGCGGGTCAGCGGCGAACTGGCGGACGGCGTCCTGCCCTATCTGGCCGGGCCCCGGGCCCTGGCGGAGCACATCGTTCCGGCGGTGACCGCCGCGGCGGAGGCGGCCGGACGCCCCGCACCGCGGATCGTGGCGCTGGTGCACGGCGTCGTGACCGACGACGTCGACGCCGTCCGCGCGAAGATCACCGAGAAGCTCGCGTTCTACGAGCAGTTCCCCTCGTACGCCCGTGTCATCGGGCTCTCGGGCGGCCGCCGGGCCGCCGATGTCGCGGTGATAGGTGACGAGCGCACGGTCGCGGAGGAGGTACGGCGCTACCACGACGCAGGCGCCACGGAGGTGGTGTTCGCCGGTACGGAAAGCGCCGATGACGCCGACCGCCGCCACACCTGGCAACTCCTCGGCGAACTGGCGGGCGGGCCGGTCACCAGCGGCTGACCTGCGTCGGAGCGTACGCCGGGCCGGGCGCCACCGGGCCGCTTCCGCGGGCTCAGAACTGCCGCAGATGGTCGCGGAGCCGACGCGCCACCTGGCCCATGAGGGCCTCGGCCCCCGGCTGGGCGCTCGCCGGGACCAGCGACTCGGTGAGGACGGCGACCGCGAACATCTGGCCGTCGGCGTGCTCGACCACGCCCGCCTCGTGCCGGAGGTTGAGCAACGTACCGGTCTTGGAGGACCAGGTGGTGGCGTCGGAACTGAAGTCCGGGGCGAGGCGGTGGCGGAGCAGATGGTGGCTCATCAGCTCCCGTACGCGCGCGGCGACCTCCGGTGGGATCGCCGAGGGCGTCCACAGCGCCTGGAGCAGGTCGGCGTAGGCGCGGGCGCTGCCGGTGTTGGCGCGGGTGGTGTCGAGCTGCGGCACGCGGTGACCGCGGCCGCTGGTGCCCGCGTCGATGGCGAGGGAGTGCGCCAGATGGGCCTGCCCGGCGTCGAACCGCTCCTCCGGCGTCTCGGACAGCTCCCGCATCCCGTGCCGGACGGTGATGCCGACGAGGCCGAACTCCTGGAGGATCGCGGCGACCCGGGCGGGCGGGGTCAGGCCGAACAGCGCGTCGGCGGCCGTCCCGTCGCTCACGCACGTACTCAGGTAGAGCAGATCGTCGAGGGCGATCCGTACGGGGTGCCGGAAGCGGCTCAGCCCGGTGGGGCCAGGCGTGGTGATCCGGCCCGGCGCCACGTCCAGCATCGTCGCGCCGTCGAGTTCGCCCCGCCGGATGCGCTCGACCGTCGCCAGCGCCAGCGGCACCTTGACCAGGGAGGCCACGGGCAGTTGAGCGTCCGGCTCGATCCCCAGCTCCTCGCCCGTGTGCAGATCACGGACGAGGAGACAGCCATGGAGGCCGCCGTCGTGCAGGTCGCGCCGCAGTTCGCGCAGCAACGCTTCGGTACTCATGGGCGGCTCCGGGCGGTAGGGGCGGGGACGGCGGGG
>NZ_VKJP01000031.1 GCF_007280575.1 Streptomyces benahoarensis | reverse complement strand
AGGTGTATAAGAGACAGGTACCCACCCCGGGGGAGGTCTTCCCGCGCCGCCGTCGCCCCGCGCCGCCCCCCGCGGCCCGTACGGCCTGAGCGCTGCGTACCCTGGAATCCTCACGCCCCGAGGAGGCCCCCGCCATGGATTACGTCGCCGCGCTCTTCCCGCCCGCACTAATGGCCGTGGCGTTCACCGCGCTGATTGTGGTCATGGTCAAGAGTCAGGGCGGTCAGAACAAGGCCAAGGAAGACGCCGCGGTGGACGCCGCGTTCGCCGAATCGGCCGCTTCCGGCCAGGAGCCCACCACGCGCGGCGCCTGACCTTCCGCCCAATCCGGCGGCATCGCCACCCGCACTTCGTACGGCCCGGGATTCCCTCCCGGGCCGTACCTCGTTTTTCCCGTGCAAACGCACCTGATGAACCAGCAATCGCGACATCTCCCACTATTCTTCAAGTGTGCCGAGACCATTGGGTGAGCTGGAAGACGCCGTCATGACGCGGGTCTGGGAGTGGAACCGCCCGGTCACCGTCCGGGAAGTTCTGGAAGACCTGCAGAAGGAACGGTCGATCGCGTACACGACCGTCATGACGGTATTGGACAACCTTCACCAGAAGGGCTGGGTCCGGCGCGAAGCGGAAGGCCGCGCCTATCGATATGAGGCGGTCTCCACCCGCGCCGCATACTCGGCCGCACTCATGAACGAAGCGTGGTCCGCGAGCGACAACCCGGCAGCCGCTCTTGTTGCGTTCTTCGGCATGATGTCGCCCGAGCAACGCAACGCTCTGCGCGATGCGGTCCGTATGGTTCAGGTCGACGAACCGGCCCCGCCCGCAGAACTCACCGATGCCACGGAAGCCCCCGCCGCCCCCGAGCAGACATCCGGCGGCGGACCCGCCGGAGAAGCGGAAGGCGCCCCGCGGGAGGACGCCCGCCGGAACACCGCTCAGGCGCCCGATGCGGCACCGGAAGAAGTCACGGAAGAGCCCCGCCGCACCGCCCCGGCGGAAGGCGAGGAACCCGGAGCGGACGCGAGCGCCGCGGAGCGATAGCGTCGCCGCATGCCTCCGCATTCAAGCCGCATGCCTCCGCATTCAAAAGGGCTCACCGTCCGCCGCGCCAGGACCGCCGATGTGCCCGCCGTACGCCACCTCATCGACTCGTACTCCCGTGATGGCATCCTGCTCGACAAAGCCACCGTCACGCTTTACGAGGACATCCAGGAGTTCTGGGTCGCCGAGCGCGATGAGGACGCCGAGGTCGTCGGCTGCGGCGCGCTCCATGTGATGTGGGAAGACCTCGCCGAGGTTCGCACCCTCGCCGTGGACCCGCAGCTCAAGGGCTCCGGCGTCGGCCATCAGGTCCTGGACAAGCTGCTGCGGACCGCGAGCTGGCTCGGCGTGCGGCGCATTTTCTGTCTCACCTTCGAAGTCGACTTCTTCGCCAAGCACGGCTTCGTCGAGATCGGCGAGACTCCGGTGGACGGTGATGTCTACAGCGAGCTGCTGCGTTCCTATGACGAGGGCGTGGCGGAGTTCCTCGGTCTCGAACGAGTGAAGCCCAACACCCTGGGCAACAGTCGCATGCTTCTGCACCTCTGACCGGCGTTCCATGTCCGAATCGCGCCCCTATCCCATGGCCAGGACACGACGCGTTCCCCGGTGCGCGGGCAAGTGAACCCTACCCAGGGGTTTGTGTTTTTCCGGGAAAAGCGGTTTGCTTTCCGTCGTAATCCGCATTCGATGAAAGGGAAACCCGGTGGCACAGAAGGTTCAGGTTCTTCTTGTCGACGACCTCGACGGCGGCGAGGCCGACGAGACCGTGACGTTCTCTCTCGACGGCAAGTCCTACGAGATCGACCTCACCACCGCCAACGCGGACAAGCTGCGTGAGTCTCTTGCCGACTTCGTGAAGGCCGGCCGTCGTACCGGAGGCCGTTCCGCTTCCGGCCGCGGCAAGGCGCGTGCGGCTTCGGGCGGCAGCCAGGACACCGCGAAGGTGCGCGCGTGGGCCAAGGAGAACGGCTACAACGTCAATGACCGCGGCCGTGTCCCGGCCGACATTCGCGAGGCATACGAGAAGGCCAACGGCTGATCGCCTTCGGCGCGATCCGTTTGGTCATTTACGAGCACGCAGCAACCGGGCCCGGTGGCATTCCGTCGCCGCCGCGCTCACGAGCCGTACGAGGTCGGGGACGCAACCGCGCTCCCCGAAACCTGCCCCGATCCCCGTGACGGGCAGGGAATTCTCGGCCTCGTATCCCGGTTCGGGAGGCCGCATCCATACCGCGGCCTCCCGTGAGCCGATTGCGCATGATGACGGTCCGGAAGTGGGGAATGACGGAGCGGTCATACTCCCTCCGGAGCCCCGCGCCGTGAGATCCGCCGCGAGTGAGCCCCACTCCAGCCATTCCAGGATTCCGGGCAGTTCCTCGGAGCCGCCCGCCGCGATGAGCATGAGCATTTTCGGCCGATCGACGCGGGAAATCCCGTCGCCCCCGGACGGAACACCCCCGGCGCGGCACCCCGCCGCCCCGGGGCCGGACGGCGTACGGAGATGACCGCCCAGGAGCGCGACCGGCCCGGTGCGCGGCAGCCGCCGCAGCACCGCCCGGCCCGCGTCCGCAGGCATCTCCAGGACGTCGAACCGCACCCCCGTCAGCAGCTCCACCGGCTCCCCGTCGGTCGTCGGCCAGCCGAGTTCCCGCTCGTACCAGCGGCGTACGGCGGCGAGGGGCGTACGGGGATGCGGGAGCGCGCGGGCCATGCCCGGTGCAACTTCCGGGAACCCGGAAGGTTACGTTGGGTTGACGTGGCAGCACGTTCCGTGCCCGGCCGGGCGGCGGACGGCGGTCCGGATCGGTCCGAAGGTGTTCGCCCGTAGCGGAGGGAAGGGGCCTGTGCCGCATGGAGTGTCAGTGGCGACGGGTAAGACATTCATCATGGGAAAAGACGGTGTGACGGCGTTCGGCGCCCCGATATCGGCATCACGGCCGGTTTCCGGGACGCCGCGCCGGAACGGGCAGCGTTCGCCACGGGCGTAGTGGTGGTGGGCGTATATGCCTGGCCTGCGGGAACATCGTCTCGCACCATCGGGTTGGAGCAGTTGTCGGCTGTTCGGGCAGGTGACGTCCCTACGAGAGTGGGGTGAGCCGCGTACGGGTGTCGGCAGTTGGAATGAGCTGTCCCGCCCTGCGGGACTAGCATGCGGAAGGACAGGGAGGGGACCGCCCCCTTCACTGCCCGACCGCTCTGAGGAGCGATTTACGATGTTCGAGAGGTTCACCGACCGCGCGCGGCGGGTTGTCGTCCTGGCTCAGGAAGAAGCCCGGATGCTCAACCACAACTACATCGGCACCGAGCACATTCTCCTGGGCCTGATCCACGAGGGTGAGGGTGTCGCCGCTAAGGCCCTGGAGAGCCTCGGGATTTCGCTCGAGGCGGTCCGCCAGCAGGTGGAGGAGATCATCGGGCAGGGCCAGCAGGCTCCGTCCGGCCACATCCCCTTCACCCCCCGTGCCAAGAAGGTCCTGGAGCTGTCGCTCCGCGAGGCCCTTCAGCTCGGCCACAACTACATCGGCACCGAGCACATCCTGCTCGGCCTGATCCGCGAGGGCGAGGGCGTCGCCGCCCAGGTCCTCGTGAAGCTGGGCGCCGATCTCAACCGGGTGCGGCAGCAGGTCATCCAGCTGCTCTCCGGCTACCAGGGCAAGGAAGCCGCCACCGCCGGCGGCCCCGCCGAGGGCACGCCCTCGACCTCCCTCGTCCTGGACCAGTTCGGCCGCAACCTCACGCAGGCCGCCCGGGAGACCAAGCTCGACCCGGTCATCGGGCGCGAGAAGGAAATCGAGCGGGTCATGCAGGTGCTGTCCCGCCGCACCAAGAACAACCCGGTCCTCATCGGCGAGCCCGGCGTCGGCAAGACCGCCGTCGTCGAGGGCCTGGCGCAGGCCATCGTCAAGGGCGAGGTGCCCGAGACCCTCAAGGACAAGCACCTCTACACCCTCGACCTCGGCGCGCTGGTCGCCGGCTCCCGCTACCGCGGTGACTTCGAGGAGCGCCTGAAGAAGGTCCTCAAGGAGATCCGCACCCGCGGCGACATCATCCTGTTCATCGACGAGCTGCACACGCTGGTCGGTGCGGGCGCCGCCGAGGGCGCGATCGACGCCGCCTCCATCCTCAAGCCGATGCTGGCCCGCGGTGAGCTGCAGACCATCGGCGCCACCACGCTCGACGAGTACCGCAAGCACCTGGAGAAGGACGCGGCGCTGGAGCGCCGCTTCCAGCCCATCCAGGTCGCGGAGCCGTCGCTGCCGCACACCATCGAGATCCTCAAGGGCCTGCGGGACCGCTACGAGGCGCACCACCGGGTGTCCATCACGGACTCCGCACTGGTCGCCGCGGCCACCCTCGCCGACCGCTACATCTCGGACCGCTTCCTGCCGGACAAGGCCATCGACCTCATCGACGAGGCCGGCTCCCGGATGCGCATCCGCCGGATGACCGCGCCGCCGGACCTCCGCGAGTTCGACGAGAAGATCGCCGACGTGCGCCGCGAGAAGGAGTCCGCGATCGACTCGCAGGACTTCGAGATGGCCGCCGGTCTCCGCGACAAGGAGAAGCAGCTCCTGGCCGCGAAGGCGAAGCGGGAGAAGGAGTGGAAGGCCGGCGACATGGACGTCGTCGCCGAGGTGGACGAGGAGCTGATCGCCGAGGTCCTGGCGACGGCCACCGGCATCCCGGTCTTCAAGCTCACCGAGGAGGAGTCCTCCCGGCTGCTGCGGATGGAAGACGAGCTGCACAAGCGCGTCATCGGCCAGAAGGACGCCATCAAGGCGCTCTCGCAGGCCATCCGCCGTACCCGTGCCGGTCTGAAGGACCCGAAGCGTCCCGGCGGATCGTTCATCTTCGCCGGTCCGTCCGGTGTCGGTAAGACAGAGCTGTCCAAGACGCTCGCCGAGTTCCTCTTCGGCGACGAGGACGCGCTGATCTCCCTCGACATGTCGGAGTTCAGCGAGAAGCACACCGTCTCGCGGCTGTTCGGTTCGCCTCCCGGCTACGTCGGCTACGAAGAGGGCGGCCAGCTCACCGAGAAGGTGCGCCGCAAGCCGTTCTCCGTCGTGCTCTTCGACGAGGTCGAGAAGGCCCACCCGGACATCTTCAACTCGCTGCTGCAGATCCTGGAGGACGGTCGCCTGACCGACTCCCAGGGCCGGGTCGTGGACTTCAAGAACACCGTCATCATCATGACGACGAACCTCGGCACCCGGGACATCTCCAAGGGCTTCAACCTGGGCTTCGCCGCCCAGGGCGACGCCAAGACCGGCTACGAGCGGATGAAGAACAAGGTCAACGAGGAGCTGAAGCAGCACTTCCGCCCCGAGTTCCTCAACCGTGTCGACGACACCGTCGTCTTCCACCAGCTCACCGAGGACGACATCATCCAGATCGTCGACCTCATGATCGCCAAGGTGGACGAGCGGCTGAAGGACCGCGACATGGGCATCGAGCTGAGCGGCGAGGCCAAGTCGCTGCTCGCCAAGCGCGGGTACGACCCGGTGCTCGGCGCCCGTCCGCTGCGCCGCACGATCCAGCGCGAGATCGAGGACGCCCTCTCGGAGAAGATCCTCTTCAACGAGCTGCGCCCCGGTCACATCGTGGTCGTCGACGTGGAGGGCGAGGGCGACTCCGCCGCCTTCACCTTCCGCGGCGAGGAGAAGTCGGCCCTGCCGGATGCGCCGCCGATCGAGTCGACGGCTGGTGGGTCTGGTCCGACTGATCTGAGCAAGGATGCGTAGCGGCTCGCGCTTCGCGTAGTGCCTGTGGCACCGCCCCGAACCTGGTTATGGGTTGGGGGCGGTGTTGTTTTGTGTGGGGCGGGGTTTGCTGTGCCGGGTGCCGCGCCCTTGGTGCGTCAGGTGCGGGGTTCGGGGTAGAGGGTGAGTTTTACGCCGGGGGGAATGGTGGTGCCTGGGACGGGGCGCAGGCAGGAGAGGGAGAGCTCTTCGAGGTGGGGTAGGTCGGTGAGCGGTGGGACCTCGAAGACAGCGTCGGGGGAGCGCATGCCCGCCACCGTCAGGGTGCGGACGCCGGGAAAATGAGGGAGGGCTGTGCGCAGCAATGCGGTGAGGGTCGTTTCCGGGGCCTTTGCGTCGTTGACGAGGACGAGCGTCGTCACCTGGGGGAGCTGAAGCCCGGCGGGGATATGGAGGGGTCCGCCGTCGTGGACCCCAAAGGTGAAGTCTGTCAGCTTCTTGTGCTGGGCGACGGCCCGCCATTGCTCCTCGCCGAAGTCAGGGGTGAGGCGGCGAAGCTGGAGCGTGGCGAGGTTTGGCCAGGCCGAGGTTTCACGGAACTCGGTACCGAGCGGGGCGCCTAGGGACAGCTGGGTCAGTGGGGATTCCGTCGGGCAGGCGTCCAAGCCCTCCGGGGGGAGAGGGGCATCAAAGATCAAACTAACGAGGTGGCGAAGCGTGGAGAGGCCCCGGGGGAAGCGGGTGGAGCCGTCGCCGCCATAGCGAAGATTGAACGCACGAAGGGCCGTGAGCCCGCTCAGCGGGGCGAGGTCGGTGACCTTTGGGCAGGCGCTCAATGTCAGTACCGTCAGCCGCTGTGATGCGCGGAGGAAGCCAAGGCTGTCGAGGGCTGGGGCATTCATGAGGCACAGCAATTCGAGGCGTTCCAGATCCAGAGCGCCGATGAGTTCTTCTTCAGTGAGGGCCCCGGTCACCCACATACGGGTACGACCGCCGAGTGCCTTGAGAGCTTGAAGTTCGGCGGTGGCCCCGGCCCAGTAGAGGCCGCCCGGATCGAGGTGCCGGATGATCTCCTCGGCGTACCGGTCGGTTGCGAAGGAGGGCCAGGAACTCGCGAGTTGGTTGTGCACGCCGGGATGGTTGCGGAACCGCCTCAGCACCTCCAGCGCGCCCTCGGTGCCGATCTTGGCCGCCGTGGTCACCACCTGCCGGGCCTCGTCTTCCGTCAGCCCGTCCTCCGGCCCGGGTAGCAGTTCCACGACGAAGGGGCCAACCCCGGCCAGTAGGAGGGATTCTTCTGAGGTGCGCGGCGGCAGAATCGCCCCCGCCCTCTCCTCCACCGCCTCCCGCACCTCGGGCGCCAGCTCCGTCGCATGTTCCAGGCAGGCCAGGGCCAGGAGATGGACGCGGATGCGGGTGGTCTTGTCCTCGGTGCTGTCGCCATAGGCGACCAGCTCCGTAAGAAGTGCCCCCCGTTCCCGCGGCCGCGCATGCGCCACCGCCATCCGGATCACATCCTCCCACTGGGAGTCATCGGCGTGCCGCACCAGTAGGCCGAAGTCGCCCTCCTCGATGGCGGCCTTCGCGCCCAGGTAGTCCTGGAAGGTGCGGTGGATGAAGTCGACGGAGCCGGGGGTGGGTTCGCGGAGGAGGCCGCTGCGGAGGAGGAGGTGGCGGAAGATCTGTGGGGCGTCGCCTTGGGCGGCGGCTACGGGGACCGCGGGCAGGGCCTGGGCGATGAGGTGTTCGGCGTGGGTGCGGTCGAGTTCGGTGCGGCCGTTGCGGATCAGCCAGTAGGCGAGGCGTTGCAGGAGCTGGATCTGTGGTTCGTCGCTCAGCTCGATGCCGTCGGGGCCGCGCATGTCGCGTTCCCGGTCGCGGCGGGCGAGCAGCATCGTCAGCGCCGCGTCGTACAGCTCCTTGCGGCCGGTGGGGAGGTAGCCGCGGCGGTCGCGGTGGAGGGCGCAGAGCAGGCCGCACATGAGGGGGTTGGTGGCGAGCCGGGCGAGGTCCTGCTTGGTGCGGACGGCGGTGAGCAGGGACGTTTCGTATGCGTCGAGGACGTCCGGGTCGGGGGCGTCGGGGCGGGCGGCGGCGTGCCATCGGGCGATGAAGGCGGCCACCTCCTCGCGGCCCATCGGGGCGAGGGTCTGTTCCGTGAAGTTCTCGGCGGCGAGCCAGTCCTCGCGGACGGCGGAGGGGCGGGTGGTGACCATCCACAGGTTGGGGGAATCGGGGAAGGCGTCGAGGAGGTCGCGGAGCCAGTCGAGGGTGCGTCGCCGGTCGGCCTCGGGGATCTCGTCCAGGCCGTCGACGAGGAGGAGGCCGCGGCCGGCGGTCAGGACGCGTTCGGCCCACCCCGGGGGCTGGGACCCGGCGAGGGGGCAGCCGACGGTGGAGAGGAAGCGGTCCGGGGTGGGCAGCGCGTCGGCGCGGTGCAGGGTGCGGAGCGGGAGAACGAAGGGGATGCGGCCGTAGAGGTGGGGGAGCGGGGTCTCGGCGGGTTCGCGTGTGCAGCCGACGGCGAGCCACTGGACGAGGGTGCTCTTGCCGGAGCCGGCGACGCCGCGCAGCAGGACGCGGTCGAGGTGGGCGAGGGCGCGGTCAGCCGGTTCGAGGGGCGGCGGCGCGGGTTCCGCGCCGAGGCCGTCGAGGTGGGTGAGGCCGCCGGGGTCGGTGTGGTGACGCGGGGCGGCGCGGAGGCTCAGGTAGGCGGCGTCGAGCGGCCAGCGGTCGGGGGAGTTGGTGAGGTCGATGCCGTAGATGGTCAGGCGGCTGTGCTTGCGGGCGATGTAGCGGAGGTAGTCGCGTGCGAAGACGGCGTCGGCGGCGTGGACGGACGGCTGGCGGGCGATGAGGGTGTCGACGCGGTCGATCAGGGTGTCCAGGCCGCGGCTCTGCTGGACGAGGGTGCGGGCCACGAACGTCGACCGCTGGGTGAAGAAGTGGACGATGTGCAGGCAGGACGTGGTGAGGAGGGTGCGGTGCAGCTCCTCGGCGCCCTGGCTGAGGTCGCGCGTGGCGTGCGGGGCGGCGGCCGTGAGGCGGGCGGCGAGTGCGGTGGCGCCGAGCTGGACGGCCTGGGCATCGTCCATGTCGAGGTCGCCGAGGGCGCCCAGGGAGGCGGCCAGGGCGTCGGCGACGGCGGTGTCCTCGTCGGCGGGTACGGGGCGCTCGCCCGGGCCCGCGGCGTCGACGGCGCGGCGCACCAGCTCGGCGGCGAGTTGGTGCAGGTCCTTCGCGGTGAGGGTGCGTTTCTCGCCGCGGAAGGAGACCAGTGCGGAGAGCCGGACCGGGGCGCCGGTCAGCGCGGCGCCCGGCCCCTCCCGGACGAAGAGCTTCCGGACCAGCGGCCCGACCACGGCGGAGGCGAGGCGTACGCCGGCGGTGGATGGATCCATGAGTGGTGGCCCCCCGAGTTCCCTTGTCTTCCCTTGTTGCCTTGAGGTCTCTGACGGCTGGTGTACGCGGCTCTGATCCCCTGGCGTACGCGGCCGGGCACCCGGCCGTCCGCCGTCCCTGCGCGGCTACGGCTACGGGCGCGATCAAGGCTAGGGGCGTACGGGGCGGCCGGGAGCGGTTTCGGACGGTTCCGCGGCGACGCCGGGCCTCGACCACGGCACCCGGCGACGGGCCCCGTCGGCAGCCGCTGTCTCTCCCCGGTCGGAGGGTCCCGCAAAGGCAAGTAACCGCCGTCACATAACCCCCGTCACATTCACCACCATTCCAAGTAACCGCGGTCACATAAATCCCGAAAATGATGAAGGAAAGGCCGCGGGGAAGGGGTGGAGGTAACCCCGGTCACAGAAGGTCGTTGGTCCCGAAACGGACATCGAAAGTCCCGCAAAAAGGGATGGGAGTCCGCTCCCTGGTGACTTGTCGCACAGTCGAATTCGCGCCTACTAGAGGGATTAGGGGGAGTTCTCCGGGAGTGCGAGGGGGTGTGGGGCGGGTGTCGTAGGTCGCGCTTTCCGGGTGCGGGGAGCTGGGGCGGCCACCTGGGTGATGTAAGTCCATATGTCCAGTTCAGGCACGGTATGGCGATCGGTCGCACGTGGGCGAGATGGGGTGATTTGGGGGATTGATCCACTGGTTATGTGTGGTGTCCGACCAGCATCCGCGCCGCGCAGCGCTTACGGTCCGGGCTAGTAGAAAGGGCCCTTGGCAGCACGGCGATGGCGGGTTACCAAGGAATGGCGATGCCGGTCCGCAGCCGGGTCGCAGATCCCTTTTCGTTCCTTTCCGGAGGTGCAACCCGCATGTCGAAGTTCGCCAAGCTCCGCAATTCCAAGAAGTCCGCTCTCCGTACCCGTGCGGTGGCTGTCACCGTCGGTCTCGGCGCCTCCGTCGCCCTGGGTGCGGGAATCGCGAACGCCGCGGATTCCGGGCTGACGAGCCTCACCTCGAATGTGAGCTCCACTGTCGCCAAGCAGGCCGACGCGCAGACCAAGGCCGTGCAGAGCGCCAAGAAGGCCGCCGACGCCTGGGTCAAGCCGGTCGACAGCTACACCCTCGGCTCCACCTTCGGCCTCGCCGGTAGCCACTGGTCGCACAACCACAGCGGTCAGGACTTCGTCGTGCCGACCGGTACTGCCGTCAAGACCGTGCACCAGGGCGTCGTGGTCAAGGCCGGTCCGAACGGCGGCGGCGACGGTCCCGCGTACGGCAACGCCATCGTGGTCAAGCACCCGAACGGCATGTACACCCAGTACGCCCACCTGTCGAACATCCAGGTGAGCGTGGGCCAGGCGGTCAAGACCGGTCAGCAGATCGGCCTGTCAGGCTCCACCGGTAACTCCACCGGCCCGCACCTGCACTTCGAGGTCCGCACCGGCCCCAACTACGGGTCGGGCATCGAGCCGACCGGATTCCTGCGGGCTCACGGCGACTCCGTCTGAGCTGAGTCCGGCCGGGCTGGCCGGCGGTGCGGCGGGTTGGCCGCCGTGACCAGTTCCGTGGCGACCCTGAGGATGGCTTCGCGCTTCTCCTCGGGGTCGCCTTCGACGTGCTGCACCGTGAACTGGCCCGCGTGCAGTGCGTGGACCGCGGTCAGGCACCGCATCTGGTCGACCAGCTCGGCGTCCGGGTCCTTGAGCAGGTCGAACAGCTCCCTCACCCGCCGCTTGAAGATCTCGCCGATGCTGAGATCCCGCACCGTCGCCTGGTTCTCGTGGACGAAGCGGAACAGCGATTCGGCGTTGCGCAGCGCCTCGGCGTAGCGGCGGACCAGCTCGGTCCTGGTCTCCGTGGTGCGCGGCTGCTCCCGCCCCCAGGCGAGGAGCTCGTCGATCGGCTGCGCCGCGTCCTCGAAGAGCCCGATGACGATGTCTTCCTTGGTCTTGAAGTGGTAGTAGAGCGCCGCCTTGGTGACGTCCAGCCGCTCGGCGATCTCGCGGAGTGAGGTCTTCTCGTAGCCGTGCGCGGAGAACAGTTCCAGTGCGGCGTCCTGGATGCGTCGGCGAGTGTTGCCCCTGCGCGCCTGACCTGTGCCCATGGTGCTCTCCTGCGTCCTCGGTGTGGTGCTCCGGGCGGGCCAAGAAAGAAACTTACTTGACGACCGGCTAGTGACGTCTTACCTTTCCTCACTGTACTGAACTAGCCGGGCGGCAAGTAAGTGGGAGTAAGTGAGAGTGATGGGGATGTCGCGGAGAGCGACCCCGACGGGGGACGGCATGGCAACGGCCGACAAGGCAGAACCGGCGCAGGGGGACCAGCAGGAGCAGACGGCGGGCAAGCGGCCCGCCAGCGTGCGCGTGGTGCTCTTCGCGCTGATGATCGCGATGCTGCTCGCGATGCTCGACAACATGATCGTCGGCACCGCGATGCCCACGATCGTCGGCGAACTGGGCGGTCTTGAGCACCTGTCCTGGGTGGTCACCGCCTATACGCTCGCCACCGCCGCGTCCACCCCGATCTGGGGCAAGCTCGGCGACATGTACGGACGCAAGGGCGTGTTCCTGTCGTCCATCGTGCTCTTCCTGATCGGCTCGGCGCTCTCCGGCGCGGCCCAGGACATGGGTCAGCTCATCGGCTTCCGTGCCGTGCAGGGGCTGGGTGCCGGCGGTCTGATGGTCGGCGTCATGGCGATCATCGGTGATCTGATTCCGCCGCGGGAGCGCGGTAAGTACCAGGGCATGATGGCCGGTGTCATGGCCATCGCCATGATCGGCGGGCCGCTGGTCGGCGGCACCATCACCGACCACCTCGGCTGGCGCTGGAGCTTCTACATCAACCTGCCGCTCGGCGCCGTGGCCCTCGCCATGGTCACCGCGGTGCTGCATCTGCCGAAGAAGCGGGCGCAGACGCGGATCGACTACATCGGCGCCGTGCTGCTCACCGTCGGCATCACCGCGCTGGTGCTGATGACGACGTGGGGCGGGACCGAGTACGACTGGGCGTCGCCGCAGATCATCGGGCTGGGCGCGGGCGCGGTCGTCGCGCTCGTGCTGTTCGTGCTGGTGGAGCGGAAGGTCGCGGAGCCGGTGCTGCCGCTGCACATCTTCCGGAACGGCAACTTCTCGCTGGTCACGCTGATCGGTTTCCTCGTCGGCTTCGTGATGTTCGGGTCGATGACCTTCCTGCCGCTGTTCCAGCAGACGGTGCAGGGCGCCTCGGCCACCAACTCCGGGCTGCTGCTCCTGCCGATGCTGCTGGCGATGATGGCGGTGTCGCTGTTCGCGGGCCGGGTCACCACCACGACCGGTAAGTACAAGGTCTTCGTGGTGATCGGCGGCGGGCTGATCACCGTCGGTCTGGCGCTGCTGTCCCTGATGGACGTCGGCACCACCCGCTTCACCTCGGGTCTCTACATGGCGGTGCTCGGCGCCGGTATGGGCTTTCTGATGCAGACGACGATGCTGATCGCGCAGAACAGCGTGGAGATGAAGGACATGGGCGTCGGCTCGTCGTCCGCCACGCTCTTCCGGACGATCGGTGGTTCCTTCGGTGTCGCGATCTTCGGTGCGGTCTTCACCCAGCAGGTGAAGGACACGATGAGCGAGCGGCTCGGCGCGGCGGGCGGCAAGCTGCCGTCCGGCGGTGCCGCGCAGCTGGACCCGAAGGGCCTGGCGCAGCTGCCGCCGATGGTGAAGGACGCGTATCTGCACGCGGTCTCGACCGGTACGCACCATGTGTTCCTGTGGGGCGCGATGGTCAGCATCATCGGTTTCGTCGCGGCGTGGTTCCTCAAGGAGATCCCGCTGCGCGGCGGTCCGGTCAGCCCCGCCGCCGAGAAGGACGAGATCGCCCCGGCGCCCGTCGCCGAACCGGTCTGACCGGCCTGACCCGCACATACGACCAGCGGCCCCCGCTCCGGCGGGGGCCGCTTCGTGCATTCCGTGGCCAATGTTCCAGGGCCTACGGCCGTTCCATGGCCAACGGTCCGGCCCGATTCCTGCGTTCCATGGCCAACGTTCCAGGGCCCGCCGCCCGGCGGGTGGCGGGTCAGCCGTCGCCCCACCACTTGGCGGGGTCGCCGCCGTATGTGTAGGTCGTGCGGCTGGCGGCGCCGCTGGTGCGGAACGGGCGGCCGCCGTCGTCGATGGGGAGGGTGCCGCTGCGTTTGCCGCTGCTCCAGTCCAGCTCCAGGTACCAACTGCAGTCGCAGGAGACAGCGTCCGCCCGGATGGCCAGCGCCTCCGGCTCGGTGGCGCTGACGGTGCGCGGGAACGGCTTGGCGGGGATCGTCTTCCCCGCCTGCTCACCGGGTACCGCCTTGACGACGGGGCTGGTGTTGTCGAGGGCGATGGAGTACGACGACGGGGTCAGCCCGCCGCCGCAGCCGCCCGACGGGTTGTAGTGCTGCCAGCCCAACGCCGGGCCCCGGCCCACGACCTGGACGCGCAGCGCCTCCAGCACCACCGGTTCCTTCTCCGTGCCACGGACCACCACGCCGATGCGCGAATGCTCCGCGTCGACGCCGCCGAGGCTGCGGGCCCAGCCGACGGTGTCCCCGGTCTGCGGGGTGCCGGGCATGTTCTCCGGGGGCCGGTTGATGAGAAAGGTCTGGAAGCAGGGCAGGTCGTCCCCCCAGACGTACGGGCGGACGTTCGCCGACAGCGGCACACTGCCCCCGGAGTGACCACTGCCGGATCCGGTGGAGGCGGAGGGGGCGCCGGACGGGCCCTGGCCGCCCTTGCCGGGTGGGGCGGACGCGTCCTTCTTCCCCTCCTTCTCCTTCCCGTCCCCCTTCTCCGGCTTCCCCTTCTCCTTCGCGGTCGCCGACGGGGTGCCGTCGGCCGGCGCGTCGCGCTCGCCGTTCTGCGCGTCCCCGTCGTGGGCGGTGGTGACGCGGTGGGCGGCGTCGTCCCCCGAGACGCCGTACGCGACGGTGACCGCGAGCGCGGCGACGACGGCCACCGCGGAGGTGATCAGCAGCGAGCGCCGCTTCCGGGAAGCCTTCGGCGGAACGGTGAAGGCCGTGTTCCCGGCCGCCTCCTCGTCCGCGCGGTCGGCCGAGCGCGGAGGTTCCGCCGGAACGGGATGGGCCGCGTTCCGGGCCGCCCTTCCGTCCGGGCGCACCCCCGGGCCCGGAGCCGTATCGACCGGAGCCGGTCCGGGCCGCTCCCCGCCCACGGCCGCCATCCCCGCGCCCCGCGCCCACTCCGGCATCCGCCCCGCCGCGCCACCCGGCGCCGGCTCGGACGTCAACTCCGGCTCCGGCTCCGGATCAGGCGTCGGCCCCGGCTCGGCATCCGGCTTCGGACCGCTTGGCTCCGGCGCGGAGGCCGAACCCGGCGCGGAGGCCGAACCCGGTGCGGACGCCGAACCCGGCGCGGACACCGCATCCGTCTCCGGCTCCGGTGCCTCCTCCCGGGCTGCCCCCGCCGGGCGTTTCTTCCCGCCCCGGGTGGCCGACGCCAGGATCCATCGCCGGTGCAGCTCGACCAGTTCGTCCGAGTCCGCGCCGCAGAGCCGCCCGAGGCGTTCGACGGATGCGAACTCGGCGGGTACCGCGTCGCCGTTGCAGTAGCGGTGCAGCGTTGACGTGCTCACGTGCAGACGCTTCGCCAGCGTGCCGTAGCTCTGTCCCGTGCGTCCCTTCAACTCCCGCAGCATGGCCGCGAAGGAGCCCTCCCCCTCGTCCTTCGTCATGCCTCAACTATTCCACGCGTTCCAGGCAAGCGTTCCAGGCTGTGGACAACTCCGCAGGCCAGACGGGGTGGAATCATTCCGGCGTCCCGAAGGAGCCCCACATCCTTGCGGGGTGGGGAGGGGAACGGTGAATGTAGTGACCACGCCGCGGCGTTGAGGCTCTCAGCCACCGCGGTCATCCACTTCCACCACGTACCTGAGGTTCGTCATGTCTGCTCTTCGCCGTGTCCGCAAGCCCGCCCTCTTCGCCGTCACCGCCCTCGCTGCCCTCTCCCTGACCGCCTGCGGACCTGCGGACGGTAAGGACGACGCCCTCAAGTCCGTGCCCTCCGCGTCGGAGGAGCAGGGGAAGAGCACCGCCGACGTCAAGGGCGGTCAGAGCGGCGGTAAGGGTGAGGCACGCGCCTCCACCGAGCGCGGCGACGACGCCGGTAAGAACCACGCCGACGGCGACGACGCCCAGGCGACCGCCCCCTGCACCGGCGCCACCGTGAAGGCCGAGGTCTCGCAGGCGCCCCGCCCGATCAACCACCTGCTTATCAAGATCACCAACACCGGCAGCAAGCGCTGCGAGGCGTTCGTCGCCCCCATGCTCCGCTTCGACGAGGACCAGGCCGCCACCCGCGTGCTGGACGACTCCAAGCCGCAGGCCGTCGTCAGCGTCGAGCCCGGTGAGTCGGCGTACGCCGGTGTCGGTCTGACGGGTGAGCCGGGCGACGACACCCACCTGCGCGACGCCCGGAACCTGGAGATTCACTTCCAGGGCAGGGACGAGAACGAGCCCGACGCCGGTCACAGCGTCAGCCTCGCCCTGCCGGACGGCACCAAGGTCGACGACAACGCGTTCGTCACCTACTGGCAGACCGACCCCAGCGTCGCCCTCTCCTTCTGAGCCGATGCGCTCCCCAGACCTCCGCGCCCGGCGACGTCCTTCCCCCGGCCCGGCGGGCGCGGAGCCCGTACACGGAAACGGCCCGGCGCACCCCGCGCCGGGCCGTGCCCGCGGAAGCCCGGGGCCCGTACGGCACGCCCGTACGTCAACGCCCCCGGTCCTGCCTCCGTCAGACGTACCGTTCGAGGATGGACGACTCGGCGAGGCGGGACAGGCCCTCGCGGACCGAGCGGGCGCGGGCCTCGCCGACGCCGTCCACCGCCTGGAGGTCGTCGACGCTGGCGGCCAGCAGCTTCTGGAGGCCGCCGAAGTGGTCGACGAGACGGTCGATGACCGCGCCGGGCAGCCGCGGCACCTTCGCCAGCAGCCGGAAGCCGCGCGGCGAGACGGCGGAGTCCAGCGTCTCCGGCGAGCCGCTGTAGCCCAACGCGCGGGCGACGGTCGGCAGTTCCAGCAGTTCGGTGTGGGTGAGCGCGTCCAGCTCCGCCAGCGCCTCGGGGACGGTGCGGGAGCGCTTGGCGGTCGGCTCGGGGACGTAGTCGCGGGCGACCAGCTCGCGCTCGGGCTCGACACCGGCGATCAGCTCGTCCAGCTGGAGCGTCAGCAGGCGGCCGTCGGTGCCGAGTTCGACGACGTACTCGGCGATCTCGGTGGCGATGCGACGGACCATCTCCAGGCGCTGCGCGACGGCGGAGACGTCCCGGACCGTCACCAGGTCCTCGATCTCCAGGGCGGAGAGAGTACCGGCGACCTCGTCGAGGCGGAGCTTGTACCGCTCCAGCGTCGCCAGCGCCTGGTTGGCGCGGGAGAGGATCGCCGCCGACTCCTCCAGGACGCGCCGCTCCCCGTCGACATACAGGGCGATCAGCCGCATCGACTGGCTCACCGAGACGACCGGGAAACCCGCCTGGATGGAGACGCGCTGCGCGGTGCGGTGGCGGGTGCCGGTCTCCTCGGTGGGGATGGAGGCGTCCGGCACCAGCTGCACCCCGGCGCGCAGGATCTTGCTGATGTCCTTGTCGAGCACGAGCGCGCCGTCCAGCTTGCACAGTTCGCGCAGGCGGGTGGCGGTGAACTCGACGTCCAGCACGAACCCGCCGGTGCACATCGACTCGACGGTCTTGTCGAAGCCGAGGACGATCAGGCCGCCGGTGTTGCCGCGCAGGATGCGTTCGAGTCCGTCACGCAGGGCCGTACCGGGGGCGACCGCGCTCAGCGAGGCGCGCATCAGGGCGTCGGTGCCGGAACCCCCGCCGGACCTTCCGGGAGACGATGCCCGGTCGTTGGCTGCCACTGCACTCCTCCGTCGCAAGGTCTGTCGGTCCGCAGCCGCCCGGCCCCTGCCGTGGTGTCCTGCGGCGTACCAGGGAGCGTACGTGTCCCGGCGGCAGGACCGCGGTGGGGCGGGCGGGACCGGGGCAGAGTCTACCGGCGGACCTCTTCCTCCTGCGGGGCCGCTCGCCGGGGTCGCTTGGGCAGCACCCTCAGCGCCTCGCCGATGTCGGCGACCTCCAGCACCCGCATACCGTCGGGGATCTTGCCCGGATCGGACGGCACCAGCGCGTGGGTGAAGCCGAGCCGCGCGGCCTCGGCGAGCCGCCGTTGGACGCCGGTGACGCGCCGGACCTCCCCGGCGAGCCCGACCTCGCCGATGGCGACGAGGTTCTTGGGCAGCGGGGTATCGCTCGCGGCGCTGGCCAGGGCGAGCGCCACCGCGAGGTCGGCGGCGGGCTCGGTGAGCTTCACGCCGCCGACGGTGGCGCTGTAGATGTCGCGCTTGCCCAGGGCGCTGATCCGGCCGCGCTGTTCCAGGACGGCGAGCATCATCGAGACGCGGGAGGTCTCCAGGCCGGAGGTGGTCCGGCGCGGCGAGGGGATCTGCGAGTCGACGGTGAGCGCCTGGACTTCGGCGACGAGCGGGCGGCGGCCCTCCAGGGTGACGGTCAGACAGGTGCCGGGTACCGGCTCGGCGCGGCGGGTCAGGAAGAGGCCCGAGGGGTCGGCGAGGCCGGTGATGCCTTCGTCGTGCAGCTCGAAGCAGCCGACCTCGTCGGTGGTGCCGTAGCGGTTCTTGACGCCGCGGACCAGCCGCAGCCGGGCGTGCCGGTCGCCCTCGAACTGCAGGACCACATCGACGAGATGCTCCAGCAGGCGGGGGCCCGCGATGGCGCCGTCCTTGGTGACATGGCCGACGAGGAGCGTGGCCATCCCGCGCTCCTTGGACGCGCGGATGAGGGCCCCGGCGACCTCGCGGACCTGCGCCATGCCGCCGGGGGCGCCGTCGATCTCCGGGGAGGCGACGGTCTGCACGGAGTCGAGGACCAGCAGCGACGGCTTGACGTCGTCGAGGTGGCCGAGGACGGCGGAGAGGTCGGTCTCGGCGGCCAGATAGAGGTCTTCGCTGAGCGCGCCGATGCGGTCGGCGCGCAGCCGTACCTGGCTCGCGGACTCCTCGCCGGTGACGTAGAGGGTGCGGTGCGCGTCGGACGCGGCCTTGGCGGCGACGTCGAGCAGGAGGGTGGACTTGCCGACGCCGGGCTCCCCGGCGAGCAGCACGACGGCACCCGGGACGAGGCCGCCGCCGAGCACGCGGTCCAGCTCGGGCACGCCGCTGGAGCGGGCGGTGGCCCGGCGGCCGTCGACCTGGCCGATGGGGACGGCGGCGGTGGTGACCCGGCCGGGCGCGGTGGTGCGGACCGCCCCGGCGCCGCCGGTCTCCTCGACCGTGCCCCACGCCTGACATTCGGGACAGCGCCCGAGCCACTTCACGGTGGTCCAGCCGCACTCGGTGCAACGGTAGGAGGGGCGCTCCTTGGCCGACGTTTTACGGGTTGCCATGACGTCACCGTAACGGCGGGGTGTGACAGCGGGGCCGACGGAGGGCGGCGGCGCATCCACCGAGGCGCCACGGACGCCGGGTCGGGCCGCCGTCGCACCGCTCGCCGGACCGCTGCGGCGCCGGGCCTGCCATCGCGCCGCCCGCCCCGCCGTAGGGCCCGGGGCCGTCCGCCCCACCCCGTCGCGTTCGGGAGGCTTGGGCGGAACGGGTGGTTCATGTCCCCTTTTGAGTGAGACGCTCACTCGTTAGGGTTGAATGAGCGGCCAGACGGCGAGTGCCGCTGGATCATCGCCCTACCGTCGCCGGGGTGATGAGCAGGCCCGAGCACCCCACGCACACCACCGGCGCACACCGGTCGCGCAGCGGCGCTTCGCATCGGAGCAGGCCGCAGCACCCCGGCCGACCGGTGCCGTCCGACCGTCCCGAGCAGGCCGTCCGCCCCGAGCGGTCGGTCCGTGTCGCCTGGCCCGTCCTGGCCCCTCCTTCGGGCCCTCCGGGCGCCGCAGGCACGCAGCCGCATGCCGCGCGCCCCGGTATCCCCGGCCGTCCGGGGCACGTCGTCCGGGCCGCGGGCTACGAGCCGTATCTGGACGGGTTGTTCACGTACTGCCTGTCCGTGCTGTGCGCGCACGATGCGGCGGCCGCGGTGCTCGGCGAGACGCTGGCGCTCGCCGAGCGGCAGCACGGCAGACGCCCCGGCGATCCGGGCCTGTACCGCCCCTGGCTCTACGCCCTCGCCCGCTGGGCGTGCCTGCGGCGGCTGGCCGATCCCGGCGCGCCGGATCCGGCGGCGGACCCGGAGGCCGGGCGGCGCGAGCTGGCCAGGCTGGCGTGGCCCGAGGCGGCCGGGATGACGCCGGAGCAGCGCGAGGCCCTGGAGCTGTCGGTCCGCCACCGGCTGCCCGCGGCGGAGGTGGCCGCGGTGCTCGGCACCGACCCGGTCGCCACCCGGGCACTGCTGGCCACCGCGTCCTGCGAGGTCGAGCGGACCCGTGCCGCGCTGGCCGTCGTCGAGCGCGGCCACTGCCCGGACGTGGCGCGGCTGGCCGGGGGCGCCCCGATGCTGCTGGGCGCGGTGCTGCGGCGGGAGCTGGTGCGGCACGTCGACGACTGCGCCGAGTGCCGCGGCACCGCGGAGTGCGCGACGGCCGCCGGTCCCTGGCCGGGCACCGCACCGGCGGCCCGGGGGACGCTGCCGCTGGTCGCGGCGCCCCGGGAGGCGGTGTTCGGGGCGCTGGCGGCGGCCCGGCGGGCGCGGTCCGGGCGGGCCGAGGGGGTGGCCGGTTCGGGCGTGCCGAGCAGGGTGCGCCGGGCGGGCCGCAGCGGTGGGGCAAACGGTTCTCCACGCTACGACCGCCGGGGCTTCCCGGTCCGCCCGACGGATCTGGTGGCCCGCCGGATGCGGCTGCGCAGCCGCGCGATGACGACGACGATCGTCGCCACCGTGCTGGCCGCCCCGGTGCTGGCCCTGTGGGCGGCGTACCACGGGGCGCCCGCACCGGGTGCGGCGGAGAGCGCGCCCCCGGTGACGGCCATCGAATCGGACAGCGGGCGGCTGGACGGCCGCCCGTACGAGAACGCGGGCAACGCCGGGACGACGCCGCGCTCCTCGCCGTCGGTGTCCGAGGGGCCGGGGGACGTGGCGGCGCGGGTGACCGCCGCGGACAGCGGATGGTCGCGCCTGTCCACCGGTCCCGGGCGGCTGACGGTGACGGCGCAGCCGCGCGGCGCGACGACCGTCATCACGCTCAGCGCGTCCGGCGGCACCCCGGTGCGCTGGACGGCGGCGCCCGGCGCCCCGTGGCTCCAGCTCAGCCGGACGGCCGGGGAGCTGCGGCCGGGACAGACCACGGCGGTGACCGTCCACGTCGACCACGACCGGGAGCCGGACGGGCCCTGGCGGGCCCGCATCGTCATCGGGCCGGGCGCCACCGCGGTCCTGTTGGAGGGCCGGGGCGCCGGTTCCCCGGGCACGGGCGGGCGGCACCCCGCGGGCCCGGCACCCATGCCGACCCGCCCGGCCACACCGTCGCCCCGGCCGACCGGCCCGTTGCCCCCCGCCCCGTCGTCGCCGGATCCCACACCTACGGGGCCGACGCCTACGGATTCGTCGACGCCGGTGGCCACGGTGCGCTGAGGGGCGACGCGGGACGCCGGAACGGGACGGGCGGGACGCCGCAGCGGGCGGGTGGAACGCCGGAACGGGCAGGTGGGAGGCCGGAACGGGCCCGGCGGAACGCCGCAGCGGCGGGCGGAACGTCGCAGCGAGCAGGCGGAACACTGCGGCGGCCGGGCGGAACCCACGGTCAACGGGTGGGAAGCCACCCCCCCCGGCCCTCGAACTCCCTCAGCCTTCCAGCGACTTCGCCGAACCCGGCCCGCCCTGGGCGCGTTCCGAGCTGAGATCACGAGAGGGCTGGTGTGGCTGAGCGTCTCAGTTGGTCTTTGAGGGCTCCAGTTGGCCACTGCGACGCTCAGCGGCAACCGATGGGTCGGCATCGCGACGGCAGGGCTGTCGGCAGGCAGGGCTGTCGTTGATCTGTAGGCGATGTGTCGGTGGCCGCTGGAACCGTGGAGGTCGAGTTGCCCCGCGGAGCAGCCACAGCCGCCTTCCACTGCAAGGGAGCACCGCCGCCATGTCGTCCAGGCCCTCCACGTCCGCCCTGCCCTGGGATGTTCAACGGCTACCGCGTGCCGAGGACAGCACTTTCCTGGTCACCGGCGGCAACGCGGGTATCGGCTACTTCGTCGCGGAGCAGTTGTCCGGAACCGGGGCCGCTGTCGTGCTGGGCAGCCGGAATCCCGCGAGAGCCGAAGCCGCCACAGCCTCGATCCGCTCGCGTGTGCCTGGTGCGCGGGTGCGGGCCGTACGGCTGGACCTCGCCGACCTCGCGTCGCTCAGAACAGCAGTGGAATCACTGGGGGTGGAATACCTCGACGCGGTGGTCCACAACGCCGGCGTCGCGCTCGACGACCTGCCGCGCAAGGAGACCGCGGACGGTCACGAGCTCATGTTCGGCACGAACCACCTCGGGCACTTCGCGCTGACGTACTGGCTGATGCCGTTGCTGGCGGCCGCACCGGCGGCCCGCGTCGTGACCATGGGCAGCTTCGCAGCGAAGTCCGAGCGACTCGACCTGGACGACCTGCAGTCCCGGAAGGACTACCGGCCCCAGCGCACCTACGGACGCTCCAAGCTGGCGCAGATGTACTTCGGCCTCGAACTCGACCGCCGTCTGCGCGCCGCCCGCAGCACGGTGGCGAGCGTGGTGGTCCATCCCGGCGGCGCACTGGACTCTCTCACCCCGTCACGGCCGGCGGTCCATGCGCGGCCCGCCGGTGCGCGGCTCTGCGGGGCACCAGCCGCCCTCCTCGTCCAGGGCAAACACGCCGGCGCATGGCCCGCGGTCCGGGCGGTGCTCGACCCGAATGTGCGCGGAGGACAACTATGGGGCCCGCGCGTCTTCGGCCTGCGCGGCAAGCCCCGACGGGAACCGGTGTGGAGCCACTTGGCCGACACCGTGACCGCGACGCGGTTGTGGGACGCAAGTGGTGACGTGACCGGCGCCGACCTCGGCACCCTCCCCGGATAGCCCCAGGCACGCGCGAGGAACGCGCCCGAAGGCGCGCCCGAAGTCCCGCCCTGGCTCGCGACGTCCTCCGGGCGGACGACGGGACTTTGCGGGCACCCTCTAGGCGCCGCCCCCCTCCGGCACCTCCAGCTTCACGGCCTTCCCGGAGCGGGCGGACTTCGGGGGGCTCGCCGGGTCCGCCGGGTGCGGGGCCAGCGGGAGGGTGGCGGCCAGGCGTTCCTCGCAGAGTTCGGCGAGCTTGGCGTAGCCCTCCTTGCCCATCAGTTCGGTGAGTTCCGGTTCGTACGAGACGTAGACCGGGTCGCCGGCGCCGTGGGCGGAGGTGGCGGAGGTGCACCACCAGTGCAGGTCGTGGCCGCCGGGGCCCCAGCCGCGGCGGTCGTACTCGCCGATCGTCACCTGGAGGATCTGGGTGTCGTCGGGCCGATCGATCCAGTCGTAGGTGCGGCGCACCGGGAGCTGCCAGCAGACGTCCGGCTTGGTCTCCAGGGGCTCGCGGCCCTCGCGCAGCGCCAGCAGGTGCAGGGAGCACCCGGCGCCCGCCGCGAAGCCGGGGCGGTTCTGGAAAATGCAGGAACCCTGCCAGCGGCGGGTCTGCCGGTCGCCGTCCTCGTCCTCCTCGGTCCAGCCGCTCTCCGTGCCGACGTCGTGGAACTGCCACAGCTCGGGGGTGAGCCGTGCCACGTGCCCGGCGACCCGCTCTTCGTCCTCCTCGTCGGAGAAGTGCGCGCCGAGCGTGCAGCAGCCGTCGTCGGCGCGGCCCGCCTGGATGCCCTGGCAGCCGCTGCCGAAGATGCACGTCCAGCGGGAGGTCAGCCAGGTCAGGTCGCAGCGGAAGAGCTGCTCGTCGTCGGCCGGGTCCGGGAAGGTGACCCAGGCGCGGGCGAAGTCGAGGCCGACCTCGTCGGCCGTGGCGCCCGCCGCGCCGGCCTGGCGCTTTGCGCCCTTATCTGCGGTTTTCCCACGCTTCGCCTTGTTCGTCTTAGCCACGACTCCAGCGTACGGGCCCGCCGCCCTCGCGAGTCGCCGCCGGACCGGACCCCAGGGGCGCGCGCACCACCGCCGAGCGCCCCCGCACCCGCGCCCGGTCCCCTCCGGGCCCGGGCGCGGGCAGTAGGTTTCCCCGTATGAGACTCGGTGTCCTCGATGTGGGTTCGAATACGGTCCATCTCCTGGTGGTCGACGCGCACCCGGGCGCACGCCCGCTGCCCGCCTACTCGCACAAGGCGGAGCTGCGGCTCGCCGAACTGCTCGACGCGGACGGCGCGATAAGCGACGCGGGCGTGGCGCGGCTGATCACGACGGTCCGGGAGGCCGGGGAGGTGGCCGAGGACAAGGGTGTCGAGGACGTGCTGCCGTTCGCGACCTCCGCGATCCGCGAGGCCACCAACAGCGAGGAGGTGCTGCGCCGCGTCGCCGAGGAGACCGGCGTCGCGCTTCAGGTGCTGTCCGGTGAGGACGAGGCGCGCCTGACCTTCCTCGCTGCCCGCCGCTGGTTCGGCTGGTCGGCCGGGCGGCTGCTGCTCCTGGACATCGGCGGCGGCTCCCTGGAGATCGCGTACGGGCTGGACGAGGAGCCGGACGCGGCGGCGTCGCTGCCGCTCGGCGCGGGCCGTCTGACCAGCGGCGCACTGCCCGGCGATCCGCCTGGCACGGACGACGTACGGGCGCTGCGCCGCCGGGTGCGGGCCGATATCGCGAAGGTGGTGAGCGACTTCACCCGCTTCGGCGCCCCCGATCACGTCGTCGGGACGTCGAAGACCTTCCGGCAGCTGGCCCGGATCACCGGCGCCGCCCGCTCCTCCGACGGGCTGTACGTCCAGCGGGAGCTGGAGCGCAAGAAGGTGGAGGAGTGGGTGCCGAAGCTGGCCGGGATGACGGCGCAGCAGCGGGCCGCGCTGCCCGGTGTCTCCGAGGGACGTTCGCGGCAGCTGCTGGCGGGGGCGCTGGTGGCGGAGGCGGCGATGGACCTGTTCGGGGTGGATGCGCTGGAGATCTGCCCGTGGGCGCTGCGTGAGGGCGTGATCCTGCGGCGGCTCGATCACCTGCCCGCGCCCTGAGCGGTGCGGCCCGTACGCTGTTCCTCGTGACAGAGCCAGTGGTGCGCATCCCCGATGCGAAGGTCGCGCTGTCCACGGCCTCGGTCTACCCGGAGTCGACGGCGACGGCGTTCGAGATCGCCGCGCGCCTGGGGTACGACGGCGTCGAGGTCATGGTGTGGACCGACCCGGTCAGCCAGGACATCGAGGCGCTGCGGCGGCTGTCGGACTACCACGGCGTGCCGATCCTGGCGGTGCACGCGCCATGCCTGCTGATCACGCAGCGGGTGTGGTCGACCGACCCGTGGGTCAAGCTCCAGCGGGCGAAGAACGCCGCGGAGAAGCTGGGCGCCTCCACCGTCGTCGTCCATCCGCCGTTTCGCTGGCAGCGGTCGTACGCGCGGGAGTTCGTGCGCGGCGTGTGGCGGATGGAGCACGAGACGGACGTCCGGTTCGCGGTCGAGAACATGTATCCGTGGCGCTACCGCGACCGCGAGATGCTGGCGTACGCGCCGGACTGGGACCCGACCAACGACGACTACCGCCACTTCACGATCGACCTCTCGCACACCGCGACGTCGCGCAGCGAGGCGCTGGAGATGGTGGGGCGGATGGGCGACCGGCTGGCGCACCTCCATCTCGCCGACGGCAACGGCTCCAACAAGGACGAACATCTGGTGCCGGGGCGCGGCTCCCAGCCGTGCGGGGAGCTGCTGGAACAGCTGGCGGTGACCGGTTTCGAGGGCCATGTCGTCGTCGAGGTCAACACCCGCCGCGCGATGTCCGCGGCGGAGCGGGAGGCGGATCTCGCGGAGGCGCTGGCCTTCACCCGCCTCCATCTGGCGTCGCCGAAGCGATAGGGGCGGCACTTCCCGGGGTGCCGAAGCGGTAGGGACGCCCCCCGGCCCCGTCCGCACTCCGGTCACCCGTCTCACCATGCGGAGGACTTGTCCGGATCGCGGATCGGCAGCGTAGTCTCGGGATGAGCTGATACAGGACGGCTGATGTAGGACGCCGCCGGTACGCGGCGGGGTGCCTGTCCCCTTCCGGTGCCGCAGCGGCGGTCGTCCGAGACGAATCCCGAGGGAGTGCCATCGTGCCCGAGCTGAGGTCCCGCACCGTTACCCATGGCCGCAACATGGCCGGCGCCCGAGCCCTTATGCAGGCCAGCGGCGTGGCGCGCGAGGACTTCGGCAAGCCGATCATCGCCGTCGCCAACAGCTTCACGGAGTTCGTACCGGGCCACACCCACCTCCAGCCGGTGGGCCGCATCGTCTCCGAGGCGATCCACGCGGCGGGCGGCATCGCCCGGGAGTTCAACACCATCGCCGTCGACGACGGCATCGCCATGGGCCACGGCGGCATGCTCTACAGCCTGCCGTCCCGCGATCTGATCGCCGACTCCGTCGAGTACATGGTCGAGGCGCACTGCGCGGACGCGCTGATCTGCATCTCCAACTGCGACAAGATCACCCCGGGCATGCTGATGGCCGCGATGCGCCTCAACATCCCCACCGTCTTCGTCTCCGGCGGCCCGATGGAGGCCGGTCAGGCGACGCTGGTCGACGGCACGGTCCGCAAGCTCGACCTCGTCAACGCCATCTCCGAGGCGGTCAACGAGAACGTTTCCGACGAGGACATCCTCCGCATCGAGCAGAACGCCTGCCCGACCTGCGGTTCCTGTTCCGGCATGTTCACCGCCAACTCCATGAACTGCCTGGCCGAGGCGATCGGCCTGGCGCTCCCCGGCAACGGCTCCGTCCTCGCCACCCACACCGCCCGCAGGGCGCTGTACGAGAACGCCGGACGCACCGTCGTCGAGATCACCAAGCGCCACTACGAGCAGGACGACACCACCGTCCTGCCGCGGTCGGTCGGCTCCCGCGCCGCGTTCGAGAACGCCGTCGCCCTCGACATCGCCATGGGTGGCTCGACCAACACGATCCTGCATCTGCTGGCCGCCGCGCAGGAGGCCGAGCTCGACTTCGACATGAAGAAGATCGACGAGCTGTCGCGGCAGCTGCCGTGCCTGTCGAAGGTCGCCCCGAACGGCGCGTACTACATGGAGGACGTGCACCGCGCGGGCGGCATCCCCGCCATCCTCGGCGAGCTGTACCGCGCCGGGCTGCTCAACGAGGACGTCCACACCGTCCACTCCCCCTCGCTCGCCGACTGGTTGAAGAACTGGGACATCCGCGGCGGCTCCCCGTCCGCGGAGGCGACGGAGCTGTTCCATGCGGCGCCCGGCTGCGTCCGCTCGGCGAAGGCGTTCTCGCAGTCGGAGCGGTGGGAGTCGCTGGACACCGACGCGGCGGGCGGCTGCATCCGCGACATCGAGCACGCCTACTCCACCGAGGGCGGCCTCGCGATCCTCTACGGCAACCTCGCCGTGGACGGCTGCGTCGTGAAGACCGCCGGTGTCGACGAGTCGATCTGGACGTTCGAGGGCCCCGCCGTGGTCTGCGAATCGCAGGAAGCGGCGGTCGACGCGATCCTGAAGAAGCAGGTCAAGGAGGGTGACGTCGTCGTCATCCGCTACGAGGGTCCCAAGGGCGGCCCCGGTATGCAGGAGATGCTGTACCCGACGTCGTTCCTCAAGGGCCGCGGTCTGGGCAAGGCGTGCGCCCTCATCACCGACGGCCGGTTCTCCGGCGGCACCTCGGGCCTCTCCATCGGCCACGCCTCACCGGAGGCGGCGTCCGGCGGCACCATCGCCCTCGTCGAGAACGGCGACCGCATCCGCATCGACATCCCGAACCGCTCCATCGAACTCCTCGTCCCCGACACGGAGCTGGAGTCCCGCCGCCTGGCGCTCGACGGCGTCTACGCCCCGAAGCAGCGCGACCGCAAGGTCTCCCAGGCGCTGCGCGCGTACGCCGCGATGGCCACCAGCGCGGACAAGGGCGCGGTGCGCGATGTGAGCAAGCTGGGGTGAGGTAGCGGATCCGCGTACGGGATCCCGTACGCGGATCCCGTAGGTGTGGGGCCCTCGCCGGGTGGCGGGGGCCCCACACGTGCACCGCCATGAGGGAGCGGACGGAGTTCCGCGTCAGCCCCGGCCGAGGACGCAGAACTCGTTGCCCGCCGGGTCGGCCAGGACGACCCAGGAGACGTCGCCCTGGCCCACGTCGGCCCGTGTCGCGCCGAGGGCTTCGAGCCGGGCGACCTCCCTCGCCTGATCCCCTACGGGGTCGGACATCACGTCGAGATGGACGCGGTTCCCTACGATCTCGTCGTCGGGCGTGCGGCGGAACTCCAGGTACGGTCCGACGCCCTTGACGGAGCGCAGCAGGGCGCGTTCGTCGGTCAGCTCGTGGACGGTCCAGTCGATCGCCTCGCCCCAGAACCGGACCATGGCCCGCGGGTCGGCGCAGTCGACGACCACGGCGGCTACCGGCCCGGTGTCCCGGTAGAGCTCCCGGGGTTCCAGGACGCGGAACACGTTGCCTTCCGGGTCGGCCAGCACCGTCCACGGCGCGTCGCCCCGGCCCCCATCGGCGGGCGTCGCCCCGAGCTCCTTCAGACGTGCGACCCACTCCGCCTGATGGGCGTCGGAGGTGGTGGCGAGCTCCAAGTGCACGCGGTACTTCACCGTCTCCGGGTCCGGGACGCGGACGAGGTCGATGCAGAGGGCGGACGGGTCCGGCCAGTCGAAGCCCACGGGTTCCAGGTTGGTGACGCCGGGCCCTTCGCTGGAAACACCCCAGCCGAGCGCCTCCGCCCAGAACTGGCCGAGCGCCGAGTCGTCCCGGGCCTTGAAGTTCACCTGAACAAGTTGCAGCGTCATGCGGCACACCCTAGGTCTTGAGCTGTGGATCGGGCACGGATTCTCGATGTTCGATTCCCGCTCGTGTTGATCGGGACCTGCTCCGCGGGAATGGCCGTGCCGCAGCCGGCTGAACGAGCTGCACCACGGAGTGTTCACACCGCATCGGCGGCCCACCGCCCCGGGTGGCCCGCAAGCGACGTGATCTTGAAAGCCGTTGAGAATGTCGATCGAATGGGGCGGGGAATCCGTTCCGGAAATTCGGAAGGGGTGCACCGACCCCTCCACGGTGTCACGTTCCCTCCGTAAATGCGGCGCAACTTCGGGAAATTCGGCGGAGGTTCAACGGGATTCCCGAGGGGGCTCGGCCGGGAAGTCGGTCGGCGCCAGGCCGCGACCGGTTGGTTTCCGGAATCCGGTATCCCGCGCTGTCGTAGAGATTCATCGCCACCTCATTGCCGCCCCACACCGTGAACATCAGGGCCGTGTCCCCGGCGGCGCGCGTGGCCCGTTCGCCCGCCGCCATCGCGCCGTGGCCGTACCTCTTGCCGCGGTGCTCGGGGTCGACGTGGAGGCTGAAGCCGTAGGTGACGCCGCGTGCGGCGCACCATGCCTCGGCCCAGGCGAGGGTGGCTTGTTCATGCCCCTGATCGGCGTGGTCCGCGTCGATCCAGAGGTCGCCGATGCGGCCCGCGGGCGCGCCGTGGTCGTCGGTGATGCCCCTCGCGACGTACCCGATCCGCGCCCCGTCGTGGATGACCTCCGCGGCGGTCCACTCCGCGGCCTTCTCCCGCTCCCGGATGCTGCCGATCCGGGCCGCCGCCGCTTCCGGGTCGAGACCGGCGGCGAGGTACGCGTCCCGTAGCCGCCGCTCGAAGTCCTGCTGTCAGGCGGCGTGTTCGTCCAGTATGTGGAATTCCGTCATCGGGCCACCGTAGCCACGGTCGTCGCGCGAGGCCCGGGAGATTCCGCCCCGGCCACCACCAACTCACGTGTGGTGCGGGGTGATGGAGTGGGCGAGGCCGCGCGTGGTCGCCCATCTGGCGGGCGAGGGCTGAGGACGGCCGGGGCGCGGTCCCGTTACCGCCCGTCCTCCGGTGGCCGGAAGCATTCCGTGGCGACGGCCAGCCGGACCGTGTGCGGCGGTTTGGCGGAGGCGACGGCGAGGTGGGCGCGGTGCGGCCGGTCGACGGCGTCGAGTTGGGCCTCCTGGACCTGTGGCCGCTCCTCGTACGCGGTGACCTCGACGCCGTCACGCCGTTCCAGCGCCGCCCGCAGCCGTCGCAGTGCGGCGATGTGGAACCGGTCGGGCAGGTCCGCGTACGCGGTGTACGTCAGGGTGTACGGGCCGTCGGCGGGCGCCCGGACGCCGCGCCGGTCGCACCGCTCGTAGGACGCGCCCGGGTTGTACCGCCCGCTGATACCGATACGGGCGTCGGCGGCCACCGCCCGGACCTGCTGTTGCGCCGTGGCGAGCGCCGCCGCCCGGCTCTCCCGGGGCGGCGCCGCCCCGGCGGACGACCACGCCAGCCACCAGACGGCGGCCACGGCGATCACCGCCGTGGCCGCGATCGGCCCGCCGCGCCGCCGCCCGCTTCCGTACCCGTCTCTCAACGGCCGGACAGCGTCCCGCTCTTCACGGCACCGACGAACGAGGCCCACACCGGCGCCCCGAAGACGAGCGCCGGACCAGCGGGAGCCTTGCTGTCCCGGACGGGGACGAGCGCGGCGAGGTCGTCGGAGACCTCGATGCAGGCGCCGCCGTCCGGATTGCTGTAACTCGACTTGCGCCAGCTGACGGTGGCGAGGAGGTCGTCCGACACCTCGATGCAGTTCCCGCCCTCCTGGTTGCTGTAGCTGGACTTACGCCACTGGAGAGCGCTCAGTTCGACTCGGTGGACGGACATGGGATTTCCTCCAGAAGACGCTGTATGAACTCGATGGACTCGCGCGGGGACAGGGCGTGGTCGCGCAGCCGATCGTAACGGAATTGCAGTCGCTCAACTTCCGCGATATCAGCCACCAGTTGCCCGTCGTATCCGGTCTCGACCCAGGCGGCAGTACGGCCCTCCGGCAGTCGCAGAAGCGCGATGTCCGTGTTGGGCAACTCCCGCAGTCCGGCCGTGAACGGAAGTACCTGGATGTTCACGTTGGGCAGCTGCGCCACCGTGCAGAGGTGTTGCAACTGCTCCCGCCACTCCTCGGTATCCAGCAGTGTGCGACGCAGTACGGCCTCGTCCAGGATCGCGCGGAACTGCGGTCCGTACTCCTGGCTCAGGATGTCTCCTCGGGCCGCCCGCGCTTCGACCTGCTGGTCGAGCTTCTCACCGGGAGCGAGGCCGCCGAGAAGCAGCAGCCTTCGGGCATATGCCTTCGTCTGGAGCAGCCCGGGAACGATGGACGGCGAGTACCACTGGATCCCCGCTGCCTCCACCTCCAGCGTCATGTACTGCCGGTAGCGCTCCTTGAACTGCGACGTATCGCCCAGCGCCATCTCCCACATGGCGATCAGCAGTCCCGGCGGCGTCTCGTAGTAGACCTCCAGTGCTTCCACAACTTCGGGGCTGCCGATTGTCTGTCCCCCTTCCATTTTTCCGAAGAGGGACGGATCCCAGCCCAGAGCTTCACCCAGCTCCCGAAGGCTCACCCCTTTCTTCATTCGCAGTAAACGCAGTTCTTCCGCGAACCGTTGACGTGGCTCCTGACTTCGACCTGTGACCGCGCGCCTGGGCGGCATGACGACCTCCCGAAGAAGATGTGGAAATTTGTTCTGGAGCGACCGAAGGGACTCCGACATGCGGAAAGGGGGCTCCAACGCGGGTGCATTCTCTTAACACCCGGAATACGCACGGTAGTTGATGTGGCGCGTCCCGGCATTCGAACACCGAAATCACAGGAGTGATCCATGGGGACGGAACAGATCGAGGATGCCGAAGCCGTGTGCGGCGCGCTGGACGGGGCGCTCCGGGCGGCGGGCGTGGGCCTGCCGTCGCTGGGCGTCGACCCGCTGTCGTACGGCAGCGCGCTCCCGCTCGTCCTGATCGAGCTGGGGCGCTGCAACCTCGACACCGCGCGGCGGCTGACCGCCGTCCTGCGCGGGGCGGCCGGATGAGCGGGCAACGCGACCTCTACGTGATGAGCACCGTCCGGCCGTACCTCGTGAGCGTCGTCCGGCGCGGCGGCGCGGGCACGGTACGGCCGTACGTCCCGAAGCCGTATCTCTCGCCCGCCTGCCATGTCGGACGGCATCCGTGGTGCGACAAGGAGCGGGTGGAGCCGGGCGACGTGCCCGGGGTGCGGCGCGAGGTGTGTGCCTGCGCCTGCCACGACGGGGCGGGGCACTGAAGGCGGGCGGGTCCGGGGCGTTGGCGTACGGGCCCAGGCCCCGGGCCCGCTGTGCTCAGGTGTGGCCGCTCGTCACGCCGCCCAGAAGGCCGCCTCCTTCTCCGGTGACAGGCCCGGCGCGGGCCGCCCCGGGTACGCCGGGACGGCGCCGCCGATCGACCGCAGCCACTCCCAGGTGTCGGCGACCGTCTCCGCCACCGGACGGCACCGCAAGCCGGTGGCCAGCGCCTTTGTCACGTCGCCGCGGTGCAGCGTGTCGTGCAGTTCGCCCGGCGGCAGCCAGACCGGCAGCTCCGTCCACGGCTCGATCCCGGCGGCGGTCACCGCCTCCGGGTCGGCCCAGCGCAACTCGGCGTCCGCACCGGTCACCCGTATACAGGCGTCGAGGAGTTCGCCCATGGTGGCGTGGCCGGTCGGGCTGACCAGGTTGTACGCGCCGCCGGGTATCCCGTCGTGCAGCGCGTCCAGCGACCAGCGGGCGAGGTCGCGGGCGTCGATGTACTGGAGCGGCAGATCGCGCGGCCCGGGGGCGAGGACCGGCCCGCCCCGGGCGAGGCGGCCCAGCCACCACGGCAGCCGCCCGACGTTCTCGTACGGGCCGAGGACCAGCCCGGCGCGGGCCAGCACCGCGCGGTCACCGAACGCTTCCTGGACCGCCAGCTCGGCGCCGCGCTTGGCCCGTGCGTAGTCGTCGGCGGTGGTGTCGTCGGGGGAGGCGTCGACCACCGGGCCGTTCTCGTCGAGTCCGGCGGCGGACGGGACCGGGTGCACCGACCGGGAGGAGACGTAGACATGGCGCCCGACGCGGCCGGACAGCAGCCGCGCGGCGTCCCGGGCGGCGGCCGGTGCGCCCTTCCAGGTGTCGACGACGGCGTCCCAGACCCCGTCCTCCAGGGCGGCGAGCCCGCCCGGGGCGCTCCGGTCGCCGATCCGCACCTCCACACCCGGAGGCGGCGCGGAGTTCCCGCGATGAAAGACCGTCACCTGCCAGCCCCGGGCCAGCGCCTCCTCGACGACCGACCGGCCGACGAACTCCGTTCCGCCCAGCATCAGCAGCTTCATGCGGCGACTGTGCCCCGCACGGCCCCGCCCCGCCAGGGCCGCATGCTCTGAGCAGATCCTCTGTGGGCGGAACAAGCGGAAGATGCTGGTCCGAGGCGGTCCGGCCGGGAGGGCGTCGGGCCGGGAGGTCGTCGGGCCGTGGCCCGGCCTCCGTCCTCGTCCCGGCCTCAGTCCTTGGCGAGCGTGAACTCCGTGTGGACCGCGGACAGGCCCGGGACGGCGGCCTCGACGCGGTACGTGCCGGGGGGTACGGAGGCGGCGCTCGGGGTGGCGCAGCCGGGGCCGCCCGCCCGGCGGTCCCAGGTGACGGTGCGGGTGACGGTGGAGTGCGCGGGGATCTTCATGAGGGCGGCGGCGGAGCCGTTGGGGCAGTCGTCGGAGGCCCAGACCGGGTCGTCGGCGGAGGGATCGGTGATGGTCAGCACCGCGGCCTTCGGGCCGAGGTCGACCTTGCAGTCGGCGCCGCCGGTGTTCTTGACGGTCAGTTCGAACTCGGGCTTCGTGCCGGGGCGGTAGGAGTCCTTGACGCTGCGCAGCGTCAACTCCGCGCCGTCGCCGGTGCAGTTCGGCAGGGCGGAACCGGCCGCGACGGGCGCGCCGCCGGTGCCCGTACCGATCGGGCCCTTGCCGGAGTCCTCGGAGCCCCCGGATCCCTTGGATCCCTCGGAGCCCGACCCTGAGCCGCCGCCTCCCGACTCGTCCCGGCCGCCCGGCTTTTGGCTGATGGCGGGGCCGGTGGAGGACGGTCCCGGGGTGATGGCGTCGGCCGGGCCGTGGCCCGCGGCGCCCTTGCCCTCGGTGTTGGTGCGGCTGCTGCCGTCGCCCCAGTTGAGGACCCACAGCACGAGGAGGGCGAGCAGCGCGAAAATGCCCAGCGCAACGGCTCTCCGCCGCCAGTAGATGGAGGAGGGGAGCGGCCCGATCGGATTGCGCAGAGATCCCACGCGGAAACTCTACGAGAGATCACCACCGGCACCGCCCCTTACCCGCCGCACGAAACGGCAACTTTTCCCATTGATCGGTACGGCGGCTTTTCCCGTGATCGGTTCGGGAACTCTTCCCGTGATCGGTTCGGAGG
>NZ_VKJP01000319.1 GCF_007280575.1 Streptomyces benahoarensis | reverse complement strand
CCCCACGCCCCCGGCCCCTCCGGTGCGCTGCCCGGCCCGCTCGCGTTCCAGCTCGTGCTGTTGCGGCGGATGGCCGACCACCAGCCCGGTCTCGTCGAGGCGGCGCTACGGGAACTCGACGTGTCCCGGGCCCAGCAGCGCGAGGCGAACAAGCGGTGGCAGGCCCGGCTGCACGCGCCTGGGGCGCGCACCGGGGCACGGCCCTACCGTGCGCTGCTCGGTACGCCCGAGACCGTCACGACCCGCCGGGTCGGCGATCTGACCTGCGAGGCGCTGCGCTGGCCGGTGCCGCTCTGGCCCGATCTGCGGTTCGAGGTGCTGACCGCGCCGGGCGGCGCCGTCTGGAACGCCTGGCTGGTCCGCGCACCCGGGGCCCCCGCCCCGCGGCTGCGCACCGCCGACGACCTCACCCCTTGGTCCTGCACCGTCGACGAGGCCGCCCGCGCCTTCGCCCCGGCCCGTCCCTTGGAGGGCGACGCCCCCAACCGCTGGAACCTGTGGGCCACGCTCCCCGGCCCGACGGGTGAACTCCGCTCCGCCGTCCTGGAGTTCACCTGGGGCCTCTTCCAGCGCCGACTGAGCTGACGCCGCGCCGGGGCCCGTTCCCGGCGGGTATCGGTACGTCCCCCGACCGGACCTCCTCAACGCGCAGCGGGCGGGCGGGCGCCACAGGATGGCCGGGAGTGCTCCTTGCGACGCTCCATCCGTACCGGCCCACAGGGGAGGAATCTTCCATGACCATCAGCCTCGCCCAGCTGCGCCGTTGTTCGGTGGCAGTCGACATCGGGGCGTCCCGGACCCGCATCTACCTCAAGAATCAGGGGCTGATCGTCGACGAGCCGACGGTGGCCGCCGTGAACGTCCGTACCGGCGCACTGCTGGCCGTCGGCACCGACGCCGCGGTGATGGACGGCCGTACGCCGGAGTACATCCGGGTCGTACGGCCGGTCGCCAACGGCACGGTGGTCGACATCGACATGGCCCAGCGGCTGCTGCGGCAGCTCGTCGGCAACAAGCTGCGCCGGACCTGGCGGCGGCGGCCGACGATGCGGGCCGCGATCTGCCAGCCGTTCGGCAGCGAACCGCTGGCGCAGCGCGCCGCGGTGGAGACGCTGAGCGGGCTGGGGGCGCGGCGTGTGGAGCTGGTCGACACGCTGGTGGCCGCGGCGGTCGGCTGCGGACTGCCCGTCGAGCAGCCCGAGGCGACCATGATCGTGGTGTGCGGGGCGGGCACCACGCAGATCGCGGTGCTCTCCCTGGGATCGATCGTGGCGGCGGAGACCGTGGCGGTGGGCGGCAACGCCATCGATCACGCCGTCGTCCAGCATCTGCGCCAGCACCACGCGGTGCACCTGGCGAGCCGCGCGGTACGGCCGCTGCATCTGATGCTCTCCGGCACCGGCGGCCTCGCCGCGGGGCCGGCGGAGGTGCACGGACGCGATGTGGTCAGCGGGACGACGCGGTGCGTGCAGGTGGACACCGACCGGGTCCGGCACGCCATCGCGACACCGCTGACGGCGATCCTGGACGGCATCGGGTCGGTGCTGCGCCGCTGCCCGCCGGACCTCGTCGCCGATCTCGGCGAGCGCGGCATCATGCTGGCCGGGGGCAGTGCGCTGATCCCGGGCCTGGAGTCGATGATCCGGGAGGCGACCACCGTGCCGGTGCACATCGCCGACCGGCCCGACACCTGCGCCGTCCAGGGGCTCGGCGCCATGATCGAGGGCAAGGTCGAGCCGATGTACCTCGACCCGATGGCGCCCTGACACCGGGGCGCCCGCCGACGGCACGGCCCGCCGCCCTCGAACATGCCCGTGGGGCAACACCGCCGCCGCTCACGGCCCGGCGGCTACCGGGCGTTCCACGCCACCACGGCGGGTCGGCCGTGCTCGGTGCCGAGGATGCCGACGGCGCCGGTCCCGAACGTGAACAGCGCCCCCGCGGACGGCGGCAGACCGAGCCTGCGGGCGGTCAGCACCCGCAGGAAATGCGCGTGCGCGACGAGCGCCACGTCCCCGTCGTCCGCCGCCAGCAGCGGCAGTACGCGCGCCAGGACGGCGTCCGCGCGCGCCCCGACCTCCTCGGGGGACTCCCCGGGATGCCCGTCGGGGCCGGGAACGGTGCCGTCGGTGAAGAGGAACCACTCCGGCCGCTCCCGCTGGATGTCCGGCGTCGAGATGCCCTCGTAGCCCCCGTAGTCCCATTCGCGCAGACCGTCGTCGGTCCGCGCACCGTCCAGCCCGGCGAGCTCCGCGGTGCGCCGTGCACGTGCCATCGGGCTGACGCGGACGGAGGCGATCCGCCGGTGGGCGAGGAGGGGCCGCAGGGCGCGGGCCTGCTCCTCGCCCTCGGCGGTGAGCGGCAGATCCGTCCAGCTGGTGTGCCGGCCGTCCCTGCTCCACTCGGTCTCGCCGTGCCGGACCAGCAGCAGCTCGCTCACTTCTCCTGCGCCTGCTCGGCCTGCTGCGCCTCGGCGACCGAGGTGCGGACCTCGTCCATGTCCAGGCCGCGGGCCTGCCCGATGACGTCCTCCAGGGCGGCCTCCGGCAGCGCCCCGGGCTGGGCGAACACCGCGATGTTGTCGCGGACGATCATCAGCGTGGGGATCGACTGGATCTGGAACGCCTGGGCCAGCTCGGGCTGCGCCTCGGTGTCCACCTTGGCGAAGACCAGATCGTCGTGCTTGTCGGAGGACCGCTCGAAGACCGGACCGAACTGCTTGCACGGGCCGCACCACTCGGCCCAGAAGTCGATGAGGACGAAGTCGTTGCCGGAGACGATCTCGTCGAAGTTTTCCTTGGTCAGCTCTACGGTGCTCATGCGGGCTCCCTACTTGCGGGTCTGTCGTGTATGTCCGGTCCGTATCCAGCTGCGGCAACGGGATCGCCCCGCACCGTATTCCGCACGCCGGACCGTCCCGCTCCCCTGCCCACGGCGCGGCGTCCTAGACATCCCGGCGACACGCGTTCGACGTGGCGCTCAGCACACCCGGAGGGCGCCCCGGGACGGGTCGCCGAGGGCCTGTGCGGGGCGGTCCCGCCGCCGATCGGGCGGCGGCCCGGGGCGTTCGGGTGCCACCGGGGAGACGCGGGCCGCGCCGGGGCTCCCGCGCCCCGCCCGCGCATAGAGTGAGGGCCCTCACAGTCGACTGCGAGGGCCCTGTTACGTGCCTCCCAGGCAAGACGCCTGGCCTGTGTGGGGCAGGTGGGGCTCGAACCCACGACCGACGGATTATGAGTCCGCTGCTCTGACCGGCTGAGCTACTGCCCCCACACGGCGCGCCGCGCACATTTGTGCGCGCCGTCTGCCGCAGCATAGCCGCTCATACGATCTGCTGCCCGTGTGGGCTGCCGTCCGGCGGCTGTGCACGGTCAACAGGACTTCACCCGCGGGGCTTTCGGTTCTCCACACATGAAAAAGGACCCCTTTCGAGGCCCTCTTCATTGTTGCTCCCCCGACTGGACTCGAACCAGTAACCCTCCGGTTAACAGCCGAATGCTCTGCCAATTGAGCTACAGGGGATCGCGCTCCCCCGACTGGACTCGAACCAGTAACCTGCCGGTTAACAGCCGGCTGCTCTGCCAATTGAGCTACAGGGGAATGCTGCGTGTGCCTCGAATGCTTCGCCGACCAGAACTCCGGACGGCGTGCGCTCGCTGCGACACATACATTAGCGCAAGCAGGGGGGTGCTCCGCCAATCGGTATCGCCACAGGTGATCACCGGCCCCGCAGGGCAGGCGCGCGGCACAGCCCGCAGGTCCGGTGCACCGGTACCGGACGCGACCGAACGCCATCGGCGGGCGGCACCGCGGCGGAGGCGGCACGGCCCCTCCCCGGCGGACGCGCCGCCGACGACAGGAAAGGGTGGAGCGATGCGCTACCGGCTCACGTTCATCGCGGGACTGGCCGTCGGATACGTGCTCGGCACGCGGGCCGGACGGGAGCGGTACGAACAGCTGCGCAAGGCGGCCCGGCGGGTCGCGGAGAACCCCGCGGTCCGCAACACCGCCGAAACCGCCGCGCTGGGCGGCCGGGAGGCGGCGACGAAGGCGTTCGACAAGGTTTCGGCCAAGGTCGGCGACCGGATGCCGCAGGCGGTCACCGACCGGGTCCGTTCGCTGCGTGAGCAGCGCGATGCCGACCCGGACGACTGGGGTACGAGCAACACCTGACGCCGCCCGGCCCTGCCCCGCGGCGGCCGTCGTAAACCCTGAGGCGTCCCGGGCCCGCCGGATGGGGCATCATCTGGAGCCATGGGGAAAGTCGCCGGGTTGGACAGTTCTTCCGAGTGCACACGGATCGTGGTCTGCGATACCGATACCGGTGCCGTCATCAGGCGGGGGTACGCGCCGCACCCTGTCGAGAAGGGGCCCGAGGTCGACCCTCAGGCGTGGCTGATGTCACTGGGTGAGGCCGCCGGGAACGGGCTGCTCGAAGGCGTCCAGGCGATCGGGGTCTCGGCTCAGCAGCACGGGCTGGTGCCGCTGGACGCCGAGGGCGGGCTCGTCCGCCCGGCGCTGGTCGGCAACGACAAGCGGGCGCAGAGCGCCGCGGCCGATCTGGCGGACTCGCTCGGCGGACGGGAGGCGTGGGCGCAGGCCATCGGGGCGGTGCCACAGGCGGCACACCCGGTGACCAAGCTGCGCTGGCTGGCGCGGAGCGAACCGGCGAACGCCGCCCGGATCGCCGAGGTCATGCAGCCGCACGACTGGCTGGCCTGGCAGCTGCTGGGCCGCCCGGCGCGGCGGACGACGGACCGGGGCGGCGCCTCGACCACCGGGTTCTGGTCAGCGGCCGCCGAGGCGTACCGGCCGGATCTGCTGGAGATGGCGCTCGGACACCAGGTGCGGCTGCCGGAGGTGCTGCGCCCCTGGGGGACGGCGGGCTTCACCCCGGAGGGGCTGCTGATCTCCGCGGGTACGGGCGAGACGATGGCGGCGGCCTTCGGGCTCGGCGTGGGCGTCGGCGACGCGGTGATCTCGCTGGGCGCGTCGGGTTCGGTGTTCAGCATCCACCACGAGGCGCTGGTCGACGCCGAGGGCACCATCACCTCGTTCGCCGATGCGACGGGCCGCCATCTGCCGGTGGTGCACACGAGCAACGCGGTGCGGGTGCTGCGTGGCACCGCCGAGATGCTCGGGACGGACCTGGAGGGGTTGTCGGAGCTGGCGCTGACGTCGACGCCCGGTGCGTACGGCATGGTGCTGCTGCCGTATCTGGAGGGCGAGCGGACGCCGCATCTGCCGCACACCGCGGGGTCGTTGCACGGAATGCGCCGGGAGAGCATGAAGCCGGAGCATCTGGCGCGCGCCGCGGTCGAGGGGATGCTCTGCGGGCTCGCCGACGCGCTGGACGTGCTGCGCGGCCGGGGCGTGACGGTACGCCGGGTCTTCCTGCTGGGCGCGGCGGCGGAGCTGACCGCGGTGCAGGCGGTGGCGCCGGCGCTCTTCGGCGTGCAGGTCGTGGTGCCACAGCCGGCCGAGTACGCGGCGCTGGGCGCGGCACGGCAGGCGGCGTGGGCGCTCGGCGCGGCGCACGGCACGCTGCCCACCGCCGAGCCGGGCGGTCCGGCGGAGCCGCCGCAGTGGCCGGCGGCCGCGAGCCAGGTCTTCGAGCCGGGCGAGGAGCTGCCGGTGGGGCAGGCGGTGCGCCAGCAGTACGCGGCGGTGCGGGAGGAGGCGTACCCGGGGGCGTTCACCGCGGCGCCGCCCGCGGAGGCGTTCGTACCGGAGGGGTGACGGCGTCAGTCGAGGTAGCCGCGGAGCTGGTCGGCGTAGGCGTGGTCGCGGAGCTTGCCGAGGGTTTTGGACTCGATCTGGCGTATGCGTTCGCGGGTGACGCCGAAGAGGCGGCCGATCTCCTCCAGGGTGCGGGGGCGGCCGTCGGCGAGTCCGTAGCGGAGCTGGACGACGCGGCGTTCGCGTTCGCCGAGGGTGGACAGGACGGCGTCGAGGTGTTCGCGGAGCAGGAGGAAGGCGGCGGATTCGGCGGGTGAGGGGGCGTCGCCGTCCTCGATGAGGTCGCCGAAGGAGACGTCGTCCTCCTCGCCCACGGGGGCGTGCAGCGAGACCGGTTCCTGGGCGAGGCGCAGGACCTCCTCGACGCGTTCGGTGGTGAGGCCGAGGTGGACGGCGATCTCGTCGTGGGACGGTTCGCTGCCGGTCTCCTGGAGGATGCGGCGCTGGGTGCGGACCACGCGGTTGATCAGTTCGACGACGTGCACCGGTACGCGGATGGTGCGGGCCTGGTCGGCGAGGGCGCGGGACATCGCCTGGCGGATCCACCAGGTGGCGTAGGTGGAGAACTTGAAGCCGCGGGCGTAGTCGAACTTCTCGACGGCGCGGATCAGGCCGAGATTGCCCTCCTGGACGAGGTCGAGCATGGTCAGGCCGCGGCCGAGGTAGCGCTTGGCGACGGAGACGACGAGGCGGAGGTTGGCCTCGATCAGACGGCGTTTGGCCATCCGGCCGCGGACCACCAATGTGTCGAGATCGCCGGCGAGTTGGGAGCCGAGGTCCGGAGTGCGGGCCAGCTTCTCCTCGGCGAAGAGCCCGGCCTCGACGCGGCGCGCGAGGTCGACCTCGTCGGCGGCGGTGAGCAGCGGGATGCGGCCGATCTCGCGGAGGTACTGGCGGAAGAGGTCGGCGGACGGGCCCGCCGCCTCGGAGCGCAGCGGCGGGCCGGGGACGCTGTCCGCCTCGTCCTCGGGGACGCCGTCCGCCTCCTCGCCGGGGACGGCCGGCGGCCCCTCCGGGAGGTGTCCGGCGTCCGGCGGGGCGGGGCGGGCG
>NZ_VKJP01000318.1 GCF_007280575.1 Streptomyces benahoarensis | reverse complement strand
CCACGGCTCCGGCACTCCGGATGGGGCCCGCCCCCGGCTACCCTGGCCCGGCGCGCGGTGCCAGACTGCGCCCATGGGGCAACGACTCGGCGGGGAAACCGCGCAGGCATGGGCGGCGCTCGGCGGCGCCCCGGAGCTGACGGACCGGATCCGGTACACCGGACCACCAGGGCTGCTGCCCGCCCGGCTGCCGGTGCGGGAACTGGCCCGCGCCACGGTCGCCAGCTGCGCACTCGCCGCCGCCGAACTCACCGCACGCCGCACCGGGCGCCCCGTCCCCGCCGTCCGTGTCGACGACGGCGCGGTGGCGACGGCCTTCGTCAGCGAACGCCGGCTGCGCATCGACGGCCGCGCCCCGTCCACCTTCGCCCCGCTCTCCCGCTTCTGGCGCACCGCCGATGGCTGGGTCCGCACCCACGCCAACTACCCGCATCACCGCGAGCGGTTGCTGCACGCTTTCGGCCTGCCCGCGACCGCCGACGCCGCCGATGTCGCCGCCGAGCTGGCCGGGCGGCGCGCCGAGGAGGTCCAGGAGACGGTGTACGCGGCGGGCGGGCTGGCGGTCGCCGCCCGCACGCCCCGGGAGTGGGCCGTCCACGGCCAGGGCGCGACCGTCGCCACCCACCCGCTCGTCACCCGCCAGCGCCTCGGCGCGAGCGCTCCGCCGCGCCGCCTGCCGCCGCTGGCGGGCGACCCGCTGCTGCCCGCCCGGGGACTGCGCGTCCTCGACCTGACCCGGGTCATCGCGGGCCCGGTCGCCACCCGGACGCTCGCGCTGCTCGGCGCCGACGTGCTGCGCATCGACGCGCCGCAGCTGGCGGAGAGCCAGGACGCGCACAACGACACCGGGTTCGGCAAACGCTCCACCGCCCTCGACCTGGGCGCCCGCTCCGGCCGGGCCGCCTTCGAGGAGCTGCTGGCCGACGCGGACGTGGTGGTGACCGGCTACCGCCCAGGCTCCCTCGACCGCTTCGGCCTCGCCCCCGAGGCGCTGGCCGAACGCCGTCCGGGCCTGGTCCTCGCCCGCCTCTCCGCCTGGGGCGAGGACGGCCCCTGGGGCGGCCGCCGGGGCTTCGACAGCCTGGTCCAGGTGGCCACCGGCATCGCCGTCGTCGAGGCGGACGCCGACGGCACGCCCGGCGCCCTGCCCGCTCAGGCGCTCGACCACGGCACCGGCTATCTGCTGGCCGCGGCGGTACTGCGCTCCCTGACCGAACAGGCGGAGACCGGCGACGCGCAGCTCACCGCGCTCTCCCTGGCCCGCACCGCCCGCTGGCTGGTGCACGGCACAGCCCTGGACACCCCGCCGGGGCCCGTGGCCGACGGCACGTACGACCCCGACGGCCATCTGCGGAGCACCGACAGCCCGGTCGGACGGCTGCGGTACGCGGCCTCGCCGGTCGCGTTCGACGGCGGGCCCACGGACTGGGCCGCCGCGCCGGGCCGGTGCGGCGCGGACGTGCCCCGGTGGCGCCACGACAGCTGACCCGTCGCCACGGTAGGGACGGACCTGGCCGGACGCGCCCGCCGCTCCGTACGATCGGCCGATGACCGCTGATCACTACCTCGCGACGGGTCCCCGGGTGGGCATCCGTCACTTCACCCCGGACGACCGCGCGGAGTTCACCGCCCGGGCACGGGAGAGCGCCACACTGCACCGGCCGTGGCTCTACCCGCCGTCCGACGCCGACGCGTACGCCGGGTACGTCGCCAAGCTCCGCGAACCGGCGCGCGAGGGCTTCCTGATCTGCGAACGCGACGGCGGTTCGGTCGCCGGATATCTGACGATCAACAACATCGTGCACGGCGCCTTCCGCTGCGGGGCGATCGGCTACGGCGGCTTCGTGCACGCCGCCGGACGCGGCCTGATGAGCGAGGGGCTGCGGCTCGTCCTGCGGTACGCCTTCGACGTCCTCGGGCTGCACCGCCTGGAGGCCAACATCCAGCCCGGCAACGAACGCTCCCTCGCCCTGGTGAGCCGCGCGGGCTTCCGGCTGGAGGGCTTTTCGCCGGACTTCCTCCTCATCGACGGCGCCTGGCGCGATCACGAGCGCTGGGCGATCACCAGCGAGATGGTGCCGGAGGACGAGGCGGCCTGACGGGGCGGGGCCACAGGGGCAGGCCGGGGGCCCAGGGCGGGCCGAGGGCCCGTCAGCCGCGGCCCTTGCGGTTGATCTTCATCGTGTCCATGTCCGTGGCCTTGGCGCGGAGTCTGCGGTAGCCGTGCCCGGCGGCCCGCAGCGCCGCCTCCGCCTTCTCCTCGGCCAGCGCCGCGGCCATCTCCTCACCGTCCTCGGCGTCCGAGACGATGGTGTAGCGGTAACTGAACGACACCAGGGCGGCGTCGTAGACCAGCGACCCTTCGGGTGTGAAGCGCAGCTGCGCCATCCCGTGGTCGGCCACCTCCGCGAGGAGGGTGGCCCGGGACGCGTCCGACAGGCGGTCCCAGGTACCGCGGACGATCACTCGGTAGGTGTGCTGCGTCGCCATCGGTCCGTCTTCCGTTCCGTACCACGCGGGCCGCCGACCGCCCCGCTCTCCGTACCGCCCCGGCGCCGCCGGGAGGGCGCGGTCAGCGTAATCCGCACGGACCGTCACCGCGCGGGAATTTCCCGGGGGCGGAGGCATGGGGCGCGCGGGCGCCGGGCGCGGGCCGGAGCGGGTCCGGCCGTCCGTTGCGCGCCCGGCCGGAAATTCCCCCGAAGAGATCAGAGGGACGCGGAATCATCCTCGATGGTTACGCGTTGTGACGGACATGAAGGCAATCATCACGAACAGCTACGGCGGGCCCGAGGTCCTCACGCTCGCCGACCGGCCCGACCCCAAGGTCGGCCCTGACTCCGTTCTCGTCCGCGTGCGCGCCGCCGGGGTCAACCCCGTCGACTGGAAGATCGTCGCCGGTGCGCTCGATCCGATGATGGACGCGTACTTCCCGCTGACCCCCGGCTGGGACGTGGCCGGTGTCGTGACGGGCGTCGGCGCCGACGCCACCGAATTCGCCGTCGGCGACGAGGTCATCGGCTATGTCCGCAAGGACGCCGTCCAGCACGGCACCTACGCCGAACTGGTCGCCGCGCCGGTGCGCACCCTCGCCCGGCGTCCGGCGGCGCTGAGCTGGCAGCAGGCGGCGGGGCTGCCGCTCGCCGGGCTGACCGCGTATCAGTCGATCCGCCGGGTCGGGCTGCGCCACGGCGAGACGGTGCTGGTGCACGCGGCGTCCGGCGGCGTCGGCTCGCTCGCCGTACAGATCGCCGTGGCGGAGGGCGCCCGCGTCATCGGCACCGCGGGCGAGCGCAACCACGCCTTCCTCCGCTCCCTGGGCGCCGAACCGGTCCTCTACGGTGCCGGACTCGGCGAGCGGGTACGGGAGTTGGCGCCCGATGGCGTGGACGCGGCGCTGGACTTCGTCGGCGGCGGTGTGGTGGCCGTCTCCCAGGAAGTCCTCAAGGACAGATCCCGGGTGGCGTCGATCGCCGACGGCGAGGTCACCGCCCTCGGCGGCCACATGGTGTGGGTACGGCCCGACAGCGCCGATCTCGCGGCCCTCGCCGCGCTGGCGGACGCCGGGCGGCTGACGGTCCCGGTCGAGGCCACCTTCCCGCTCTCCGGGGCGGCCGACGCCTTCCGCCTCAGCCAGGGCGGCCATGTCCGCGGAAAGATCGTTCTGGAGGTGTCGTGAGGGGGTGAGCTGGAGGAGCAGGCCGATGGCGGGGCCCGACTGCGTACGGGTGGCGTTGCGTGGACGGCCTTGTACGGGTGGCTTCGTGGGGGCGGTGCGGCCGTCGGCACGGGTGCCCGGGGCCGCACCGCCCGTCGGCCGGTGCTGTGGGTGCGTCAGCCGCTCTGTCGGTCGACGTATTCGAAGATCGAACCGTCCGGGTGGCGGGCGATGAGGTTGCGGCCGATCGGTGTCGGCAGCGGACCGGCGATGATCTCCGCGCCGACCGCCCGCAGATCTGTCACCGCCTCGTCCACATCCTTGACGGCCAGCGTCGCGGTCACCTTCGACAGCACCGAAAGCTCCGCCTCCGGCCCGCTCATGAGGAAGAAACAGCCCACCGCCGCGACCGCGACCGGACCGTGCTGGAAGCGCACGGCCTCGGTCCCGGTCAGCCGCTCGTAAACACCGACGGCGGCGTCCAGATCGCCGACGCACACCCGCAAGGAGGTCCCCAGAATGTCCATACGGCGAAGGGTAGTTGAGCAGGGGCACGGTGCGCGATCAGCAGATTCGGGACAGGGGTCGGGGCGGGCGAGGTCGTCCGCGCCGACGTCCCCCGCGGCGTCACACCCGGCAGAGGATCTCGCCGTGCAGCACCGCGAACCAGGCGTCCTCCTCGGCGCCCCACGTCCGCCACGTCGCCGCGATCTCCGTCAGCTCCCGCGGGGTGGCGTGCCCGCCGTCCACCGCCAGCTTCGCGTACCCGGAGGAGACCGTGCGGTCCGCCCACAGCCCGCTCCACCAGGCGCGCTCCTCGGGGGTGCGGTAGCACCAGGTGCCGGCGGTCGCGGTGACCGCCTCCGGGGCGAAGCCCGCCTGCCGCGCCCAGGCGTGCAGGCGGCGTCCGGCGTCCGGCTCACCGCCGTTGGCGCGCGTCACCCGCTCGTAGAGGTCCAGCCACGCGTCCATGCCGGGGACCTCCGGATACCACGTCATCGCCGCGTAGTCCGCGTCGCGCACGGCGACGATGCCGCCGGGCCTGGTCACCCGGCGCATCTCCCGCAGCGCCTGGACGGGATCGCCGACGTGCTGGAGCACCTGATGGGCGTGGGTCACACAGAAGGTGTCGTCCGGGTAGTCCAGTGCGTGGACGTCACCGACCGCGAAGCGGACGTTGGTCAGGCCCCGGTCCTCGACGGTGGCGCGGGCCTTCTCCAGGATCCCGGACGCGTGGTCGAGGGCGGTGACCCGCCCGTCCGGCACCAGCTCGGCCAGATCGGCCGTGATGGTGCCGGGACCGCAGCCGATGTCCAGCACCTCCATGTGGGGACGGAGCGAACCCAGCAGGTACGCGGCCGAGTTGGCGGCGGTGCGCCAGGTGTGCGAGCGGAGGACGGACTCGTGGTGGCCATGGGTGTAGACGGCGGTCTCCTGCGGCATGCGGTCTCCTTCGCGGCGTCGGGCGGCGGCTCCGCGCTCCGGCGGGCCGCCCCGGGTGCCCCTGGGGCGCCCGCGCCGCAGCAGCGCGGACGCCCTCGCGGCGTGGTGGTTTCACCGTACGCCGCTATCTCGTATCGCGAGAGAGGCGTCTCAAGATTCGGGCGGCAGGCGGTAGACCGTCAGTGCCTCGTTCTCCTTCGTCAGCGTCAACGGGCCCGGCGTGGAGGTGACTTCACCGTCGTACGCCAGGTCCGTGCCGTCCGGCAGACCGCCGATCCGCAGGCTGCGCAGCCGCGCCTCCTTGAGTACGGGGGAGGCGCGCGGGGTGCCGGTCAGCGCCGCCACCAGCAGCCGGGTGCGGGCCAGTCGCCCGGCCCGCACCACCCGTACGTCGAGGACTCCGTCGGCCGGATCGTGGCGGCGTACGGGCGTCAGCCCCAGGCCGCGGTAGGAGCAGTTGCCGACGAACAGCATCCACAGCTGCATCCGGCGGCCGTTGATCTCGGCGGACACCGGCTTCGTGGTGCGCAGCACGTGCCAGGCGGCGAGCACCCCCGCGGGCCAGGCGCCGATCGTGCCCGCCCAGCGTTCCCGCAGCCGTACCAGCTCCGGATAGGCGCCGATCGAGAAGGTGTTGAGGAAGTACCGCCCCTCGCGGTGCGGCGCGGCGCGGAAGCGCGCCAGGTCGACGGCGACCGCCTCACCGTCCTCCACGGCGCGCGCGGCCTCACCGACCGTCTCGATGCCCAGGTCGTAGGCGAAGTGGTTGTGGGTGCCGCCGGGCAGCACCGCCAGCGGCAGCCCGTACCGGACCGCGATGGCGGCCGCCGCGTTGACGGTGCCGTCGCCGCCGAACACGCCCAGTGCGCCGCCGCACCGCTTGGCGTTCTCCGCGGCCTCCTCCAGCGCCTTGCCCAGATCGGGGGCGTCCGGTCCGCCGCACGTCACGACCGTGGCGCGGGGCAGCGCCCCGTGCACCTCCGGCGCCCGGTCCGGCCGGGTCTCGCCGCGCTGCCCCGACCGCTGGTTCGCCACCACGAACAGCCCGCGGCCGCCGGGCAGCGCGGGCGCGTCGGCGCACGGCCGGGCCGGGGGCGCCAGCTGGGCCCGGGTCGGGGCGAGGCCGCGGACCGCGAAGGCGGCCCCGGCGCCGAGCGCGGCGCCCGCCAGCACATCGCCGGGATAGTGCACCCCCGTGTAGACACGGGAGAACGCCACGGACGCGGCGAGCGGCGCCAGCGCCAGCCCCCACCACTCGTTCTCGAAGGCGACCCCGGTGGCGAAGGCGACCGCGGACGCCGTATGCCCCGACGGGAACGACGAGGTGAAGGGCCGGCGCCGCAGACGGCGTATGACGGGCACCGGGTCCAGCAGCGGGCGTGTGCGCCGTACGGAGCGTTTGCCCAGGGTGTTGACGGTCGCGGACGCCACGGCGAGGGAGGCGACCCCGCGCACGGCGGCCCGGCGCGCCGGGCGGCCCCCGAGCGCCGCGGCCCCGGCCGCGAGCCCCAGCCAGAGCAGCCCGTGATCCGCACCGCGGGTCAGCCGCGGCAGCACCTGCTGCGCGCCGGGCCACTCGCGCGTGGCAATGGCGGCGAAGAGCCGTCGGTCGACACGGGAGAGGAGTGATCGCATGCGGCCTCTTGTACCCCTGTCTCTTATACAAATCTGACGCTGCCGACGACTTAATAGGTGTTGAATTCGGTT
>NZ_VKJP01000317.1 GCF_007280575.1 Streptomyces benahoarensis | reverse complement strand
GGTCGGGAAGGGGCGGGAGGAGGGGCGGCGCCGTCCGGTCATGGTTGGGGAGCCTCGCGGTCCGCCCGAAACGCCTGAGTGATTCCAGGACAGCGGAGGGTGACGGTGAGGTGAACTCCAGGGGGCGATAGGTGATCGGGAACAAGGAACGTACGATCGAATACTGTGCAAGGTTCGGAGAAGTCTTCCCGTCGCGGCCGCCGCTCGACCACCATGGACGGCATGCCACACAACGACATGCCGTGGTGGCGCTGGCGCAGCAATGTGCGCTCCGCGCTGCACATGCTCTCCGATCCCGGATTCCACCAGGAGACCTGGCTGGCCGGCCGCCCCGGGTACGGAGATGTGACCGACGCCGTCTACCGGCTCGTCGAGGACACCTGGCTGGACAACTGGTCCGCGGAGAAATACGTCGGCACGATCTTCCGCGACACCCAGGAGGCGGCGCTCGTCGACGCCACCGTGCTGCGGGTGCTGCGGATCATGCACCAGGTCGGCGCGGACTCACCCGTCACCGCGTACGTCGAGCACCCCGCCTGGCCCGAGGCGGTCCGTGCGGCGCGCGAGGCGCATGTCCGGCTGGCCCGGGCGGACGGCGACGATCCGGACGCGCCGCCGCTGTCGCTGGAGGCGTTGGCACAGGTGACCGGTGGTGCCGCGGTCGGCGCCTGAGCCGACGGGACGCCCAGGGGGTACCCGGGTATGCGACCCTGTTGGGTCATGAGCGAGTCGCAGTCCTCCACGCCCGGCCCGAACGACGGGTCCGTCCCCAGCGGTTCCGACCAGGGCCGTCCCACCGACCAGTACGTCCTGACGCTGTCCTGCCCGGACAAGCCGGGCATCGTGCACGCCGTGTCCAGCTTCCTGTTCATGACGGGCTGCAACATCGAGGACAGTCAGCAGTTCGGTGACCGCGACACCGGGCTGTTCTTCATGCGCGTGCACTTCAGCGCGGACGCCCCGGACAGTGTGGAGGAGCTGCGCGCCAGCTTCGCCGCCGTCGGCGACTCGTTCCGGATGGACTGGCAGATCCACCGCGCCGACGAGAAGATGCGCATCGTCCTGATGGTGTCGAAGTTCGGCCACTGCCTCAACGACCTGCTGTTCCGCTCCTGGACCGGGGCGCTGCCGGTCGAGATCGCCGCCGTCGTCTCCAACCACACCGACTTCGCCGAGCTGGTCGCCTCGTACGGCATCGCCTTCCGCCACATCCCGGTGACCAGGGCGACCAAGGCGCAGGCCGAGGCGGAGCTGTTGGAGCTGGTACGGGCCGAGCGGGTCGAGCTGGTGGTGCTGGCGCGCTACATGCAGGTGCTCTCCGACGATCTGTGCACGGCACTGTCCGGCCGCATCATCAACATCCATCACTCCTTCCTCCCGAGCTTCAAGGGCGCCAAGCCGTACCACCAGGCGCACGCCCGCGGCGTGAAGCTCATCGGCGCCACCGCCCACTACGTCACCGCCGATCTCGACGAGGGCCCGATCATCGAGCAGGAGGTCGAGCGGGTCGGACACGGCGTCACCCCCGACCAACTGGTCGCCATCGGCCGGGACGTGGAGTGCCAGGCGCTGTCCCGCGCGGTGAAGTGGCACAGCGAACGCCGGGTGCTGCTCAACGGCACCCGGACGGTCGTGTTCGCCTAGCCGTCCGACGGGCGCGCCCTCGGCCCGCCCGGTGACCGCCTCCCTTTCCTTCTCAGAGACGGGGCCTGCTCAGAGACGGGGCCCGCTCAGAGACGGGGCCCGCTCAAAGACGGGAGAGGGAGGCGGTGGCGTACAGGACGTCGCGGACCGCCTCGCGTTCGCCGTCCGAACCGGCGGCGGCCTCGTCCGGGACGATGTGCCCGGCCGCCAGCTGGCAGAACTCCTCGCCGTCGAGCGCGAGATGGGCCACCGTGCGCTCCGGCGAGCCGACCGCCGCCGGGGAGTCCAGAGCTATGTACCAGTGGCCGCCGCCGTCACCCTCGATCTCCAGATGGAGCGTCCGGCCCGGGGAACCGGCCGCCACCAGCTCCCGGGGCGGCCCGGCGAGCCCGGCCTGGCGGCGGCGGGCGAGCGCACGGGGCAGCAGCCGGGCGGCGAGATCCACCAGGCTGTGCAGATGACCGGCGGCCGGGCCCTTGTGCGGATAGGCGACCGCGTCGGCGATGTCACCGGCATGCAGCCAGCAGCCGAAGGCCCGGTCGAGGAAGGCGTCGCGCAGCGGCAGCCGGACCGGCCCGTACGGCACCGCGAGGTCGCTCACCCCGCCGCCCGTGAACGAGGCCGTACGGATCAGCGCATGGCTCTGCTCCCGCCACGGCCGGTGGAGGGCGGGCGTCCGGGGCGCCTCGCCGAGGGTGCGCCACAGGGCACGGGTGCGGTCACCGGGCCCGGCGGTTCCGGCGGGCGCGGCGTCGCCGAGCGGATCGGGCAGGCCCAGGGATGCGGCGACCAGGCCGTCGACCGCCAGCAGATGCCCGAGCACTCCGGCGGCGGTGGTCTCGCGGTGCACCGGCCGTTCGCCGTCGAACCATCGCAGCCGCACCGGGGCGCGCCACTCGGCGTCGCCCATGTCCCGCAGCAGGGCGTCCAGCTTGGCGGTCTCCGCGTCGTACGGCGCGGCCCACTCGGGCACCGGGATACGTGCCGGGCGGCGGCCCAGACAGCCCTCCAGGACGCGGGAGCGCAGCAGCGGATCGAGGTCGAGGTTGTCGGCGGGGTGGAGCAGGCCGACGGCGTCCCGCAGCCGCAGCGCCTCGTCGGCGCAGAAGGCGCAGTCGGTGAGGTGTGCCTCGACGGCGGCGGTCTCCTCGGCCGAGCAGGCGGCCAGCGCCCACGCACCGAGCAGCGACGTCAGCACGCGGTGCGGCAGTTCGGGCCGCCCGTCACCGGGGTGTGCGGCGTCACCGGGGGCCGCCGGGGCGCCCGGGGGAGGGCCCTCGGCGGGCGCGGGTCTTGTGGGGCCCGGCTTCGGTGCGGCGCGCTCCGGGGGCGGGCCGTCGGGCAGCGGGCCGTGGTCCTCGGCCGCGGCGCGCGGGGACGGTATCCGGGGCCGGGCCGCGGGCGGGCCCGGGGCGGCGCCGGTGCCGGGCGGCTCGCCGGGGCCGTCGTGGCGCGGCGGGTACGCGTCCTCGCAGCCATACCCCTCCCATTCCTCCGGGCTGTTCACCAGGGCCCTCCGTTTCCTTCGCCGGGCCCGCCGGGCGGCAGCTTCTGGTGGTGGGCGGTGGACAGCAGCTGGAGGCCGAGGCGGAGCCTGCGGCGGGCCTCGTCCGCGGTGACGCCCAGGTCGGCGGCGGTCTGGCAGTAGTCGCGCCGATGGATGTAGGCCAGCTCCAGGGCGTCGCGCAGCGGGGCGGGCATGGAGGTGACGATGTAGTCGGCGCGGGCGGCGGTGGAGGCGTCCTGGATCTTCCGCTCGACCTCGGCGGGCGCGGCCCCGTCGTCCCGGGCGAGGACGGCTTCGTTCTGGCGCAGCCGGTGGACGGCCTGGCGCTGGGTGAGCGTGGCGACCCAGGAACGCAGCGAGCCCTGCTTGGGGTCGTAGGCGTCCGGGTTCTCCCAGATGTAGCCGAAGACCTCGCGGGTGACGCGGTCGGCGGCGTCCTCGTCACCGAGGACGCGGTGGGCGAGGCTGTGGACGAGCGAGGCGAAGCGGTCGTACAGCTCGCCGAGCGCGGCGGCCTCGCCGCGGGCGAGCCGCTGCTGCATCCGTCTGTCCCCGCGTGGTGGTGCGTCCCTCGCCATCGGACCCTGTCCCGTCCTTCACCGCCGTCGTACGGACCGCTCGTGGCGCGGCCGGACGCGCCGTCGTGCGGTCAATTCCTTGCCCGCGTCCCGCCCGCGCGGGCGGGACGCGCCACCGAATGTAGTCGGGGGGTCCGACACCGCACGCTTCTTTGCGGCAAACCGCCCCGGAACAAGGGTGCGGATGGTAGAGGAGTCGTCACTTTGGGGTGGGAATGCCCGGTCAGGCGGGTTCGAAGAAGATCGATCCCGCCCAATTCGGAGAATGCGTTACCGGGGTGTGACCGAAATTCGGCAAAGAGTGACCGCGCGCTGGGCATAGCCTTGGACGGGAACGGCCCAGTGCGCCACGCATTCCGCAGTGTTTCAGGGGAGAGAGGCCGGGCAGTCGAGCCGGGGAAGGGTGTGTTCCGGATATGTCCGGGAGCATCCGGTCCGCAAGCGAGCGAAGGGCTTCGAGCGCGTGTCGTTGAAGGTGGCAGAAGACGAACAGGGCCGGTGGGCCGTGCTCCAGGTGTCCGGCGAGATGGACCTGGTGACCTCGCCCGCGGTGCGCCAGCACGTCCACGACGCGGTGGCCGACGGCCGGCGGAACGTCGTCCTCGACCTGTCCGAGGTCCGGTTCTGCGACTCCAGCGGCGTCGGCGTGCTCATCGCCGCCCGCCGGCTGATGCGCTCCTGTCAGGGCCGTCTCCGGCTGATCCTCCCCGCCCAGGGGGCCGTCGACGGCTCGCACGTCAACCGCGTCCTCGCCGCCCTCGGCGTCCGCCGACTCTTCGAGGTCTACCCGGACCTGCACACCGCCGTGGACGAAACCGCCGCCCCGCTCTCGGCCTGAGCCCGGCGCCCCTGGGCGGCGCGCCCCCCGGGGCCGTCACCCCGACCCGTACGGGGTGTCCGACCCGTACGGGGGCTCCGCCCGGTACGGGAACCGCGCGCGGACGACGAAGCCGCCCTCGGAGGTGTGACGCGTCTCCAGCGTCCCGCCGAGGCTCTGCGCCCGCTCGCGCAGCCCCACCAGTCCGTGACCGCCGCCCGGTAGCGCCGGAGCCGCAGCCGAGGCGTCCGGCGGCCCGTTGCGGATCTCCACCCGTAGGCCGCCCGTGACCGCCGCGTCCGTGGCCCGCCCGGCGTCCGGTGCCTCCAGCGGATCGATCCGGACCAGGACCCGCGCCCCCGGGGCGTGCTTACGGACATTGGTCAGCGCCTCCTGGACGGTACGGAACGCCGCCCGCTCCACCGTCTGCGCGCCCCGTGCGCCCGCCACCACGCCCGGCTCGTACGTCACGTCGAGGCCGCTCATCCCGATCAGCCGGGGCAGCTCCGCCAGGTCAGGCTGCGGCGCCGGGCGGCGCGCCTCCTCCGGGCCACCGGCCGTCCGCAGCACGCCGACCATGTGCCGCAGCTCCTCCAGGGTGCGCACCGACAGCTCCCGGATGGTGCGCGCCCCGTCCCGGGCTGCCTCGTCACCTGTGCTGACCTGCACGGCGCCCGCCTGGAGGCTGATCAGGCTGACCTGGTGGGCGACCACGTCGTGCATCTCCCGGGCCAGCCGGGCGCGTTCGGTGGCCTGCACCCGGTCGGCCAGCAGCCGGTCCTCGCGGCGCAGACTGCGGGTCAGCTCCTCGACCCGCGCCGCCAGCTCGCCCCGGGTGCGCACCAGCAGCCCCAGGGTGATCGGCGCCGCCGAGGTGACGCACGCGTCGATCAGCACCAGGGCGTTCTCCCGGTACGCGGTCGGTTCGAGATCCGAGAGCGGATACGGGAAGAAGTGCGCGGCGATCAGCAGCGCCGCGCAGATCCCCAGCCGCAACCGCCCCGGGCGCCGCGCCGCCACCGTGTAGAGCGCGATCATCGGCGCGAACCAGATGTAGCCGATGTACAGCCCCGGGAGCGTGAAGAGGAAGACCAGCAGCGGGAAGCGGCGGCGCAGCAGCAGCGCGGCGGCCGCGACCAGCGACACGGCCAGCTCCAGGAGCAGATGGAGCCCGTTGACGAGGAACGCGTCGGCGATCCCCAGCAGCGCCGGGACGGCCACCGGGGCGGCCCGGCGCAGCCACCGCGGTACCCGCGCACCCGGACCCCCGCGCGCCCCCGGCGCGACGGCCGCGGTCCGCGCCCCCGGTGCCGGATCGTGCCCCCGCGCCCCGGGCACCGCCGGAAGCCGGTCGTCGAGCGCCCCCGGCGCGCCGTGGCCCTTCTGTGCCCCCGGCGCCTCCCCGGAAGCGGGCGCCTGCCGCGCCTGCCCCGTGCCCGCCATCGTCAGCACGTCCCGCGGGGTATACGGGCGACCAGGCCCGCGCGGTCGGCGACGATCGCCGCCTGGATGCGGTTGAGGCCGCCCAACTTGCCCAGCAGCGCCCGGACGTGGTCCTTGACGGTGCTGGGCGCGAGGCCGATCCGGTCCGCGATCTGGGCGTTGGCCAGCCCCTCGCCGAGCAGCGCCAGCACCTCCGACTCCCGCGGCGTCAGGCCCGTCACGGCCCGCGCCGCGGCGGCCTGGTCCTCGGCGGTCAGATAGCCACCGATCACCGCCCGGGTCACCCCGGGGTCCAGCACGCTGCCGCCCGCCGCCAGCGTCCGCACCGCGCGCACCAGCTGCTCCGGCTCGGAGTCCTTGAGCAGGAAACCGGCGGCGCCCTCGCGCAGCGCCGCGGTGAGGTACTCCTGGGCGTCGAAGGTGGTCAGCATCGCCACCACCGGGGGCTCGGGGGCGGCACGCAGCTGCCGCAGCACCGTCAGCCCGTCCACGTCCGGCATCCGGATGTCCAGCAGGACGACCTCGGCACCGCTGCCCAGCACCGTCCCGACGGCCTCGGCGCCGCCGCAGTCGGCGACCATCTCGATGTCCGGGGCGGTGCCCAGAATCATCCGCAGCCCCGACCTGACGAGCCGCTCGTCGTCCACCACAGCGACACGGACCACCGGGCGCCCCTCTCTCCTCGCACGTTCCCGCCGGGCTTCCGTACACGGTCGGACACGAGTTCGATCTCGGCCTCGCGGTCGGCACGGTGGGTGACGCGCCGTCCGGCACGGGCAATGTCGAGATCGTCTACGAAGCGTTCCCGTCCGTCACGACCGG
>NZ_VKJP01000316.1 GCF_007280575.1 Streptomyces benahoarensis | reverse complement strand
GGAGGGGGCTGCGGCCCTCCAGGACGCTGTCGAGGACGTCGACGGCGGCGAGGTCGGCCAGCTCCGGTACGACGACGTCGGCGAGTTCGCGGGCGGTGCGGTCCACGTCGAGGGTGGTGCCGACGGTGGCGGAGGCGTCGGCGATGACGGCGAGGCGGCGGCGGGCGCGGGCCGCCTCGGTGGCGGCTCGGTGGTGGTCGGTGACGTCCAGCACCGAGGAGGCCACGCCCAGCACCTGGCCGCCGGGGCCCTCCAGCCGGTAGTGGGAGACCGACCAGGCGTGCTCGGTGCCGGGGTCGTCGGGCGGGCAGCCGACGGTGACCTGGTCGAGGCGCGGGGTGCCGGTGGCGAGGACCTTGCGCATGCTGGTCATCAGCATGTCGGTGTCCAGGAAGCTGAGGCAGGCGTCGGGGCGCAGCCCGAGCTGGGCGCCCGCGGGCTGGCCGTTGAGGCGTTCCAGCGCCGCGTTGACCATGACGTACCGCAGGTCGGTGTCGAGGACGGCGAGGCCGATCGGGGACTGGGCGACGAGCCGGACGGAGAGCGCCAGGTCGCGTTCGACGCGGCGCAGCAGCTGACGGTCGCAGGCCATGCCGAGGGCGTAGACGCGGCCCTCGGTGTCGGTGAGCCGCATGTTGCGGAATTCGACGGGGCGGGTGGTGCCGTCCTTGTGCCGGACCGGGAAGGAGCCCGCCCAGGTGGCACCGTCGTCCATGACCTGGGAGAACAGCTGGAGGACCAGTTCGGTGTGCTCGGGCGGTACCAGCAGCTGGGCGGCCGGGCGGCCCAGCGCCTCCGCGGCGCTCCAGCCGAACAGGGCCTCGGCCTGGGGGCTCCACAGCGCGATCCGGCCACGCGCGTCGAGCACGACCGCGGCCACGCCCAGCGCGTCGAGAAGGCCGCCCGCGTCCCCCGGTGCCGCCCCGGCGGGGCCCATGCCGCCGGGGAACGCGTCGGTCGCCCCCATCCAGGCACTCCTTCCGCCGGGCGCGGGCGGCGCCCGGGGCACCGTCCGTTTTCCGCCGTGCTGCGCTGCGCACCATCATCCCTCGCGGACGCCGAGTCGGCCATGGCCGGGCGATGGGGCGGCGGCACGGCGGGGGTCCGGGGCGCCGCGCGGGTCGTCCGGCGGGCGCTTCGGAGCCGGTGCGGGGCCGGTGCGGGGCCGGTGCCGCAAACGTCCGAATCCCGACCCTCCGATTGGAGGTGGGATTCAGGAGCCACTACGCTCTTTTTAGTTGCCTCTAGCAACTAATTCTTTCCTTGCGCCGCCCGTCCGTGCGCTCCGTCGCCGGCCCCAGGAGGATCCCCCCATGCCCGCAGCCGCCCCGCCGTTCCGTACGCTCGTGGAGGAGAACCTCGACGTCCTCGCCGCCCACCCGGACCGCGAGATACTGATCCACCAGGGCCGCCGGATCACCGGCGGCGAGCTGCGCGACCTCGTCCACCGCCTCGCCCGCGCCCTGCGCATCCGGGGCGTGTCCCGCGGCGACACCATCACCCTGCTCAGCGGCAACATCCCCGAGGTCATCGCCGCCCGTTACGCCGCGGGCCTCCTCGGCTGCCGCGTCAACCACCTCTACAACAACCTCTCCGTCGCCGCGCAGGCCGCGATCGTGCGCGATGTGGAGACCCGGGCACTGATCGTCGACCCGCGGCAGGCCGAACGCGCCGCCGAGCTGGCGGAGTTGGCGCCGGGTCCGGACGTGCTGATGCTCGGCCCCGCCAAGACCGGCAGCGATCTGCTGGAGCTGGCGGCCGCGCAGAGCGCCGAGCCGGTGGCGAGCGACGCCCGCCCCGACGACATCTGCCTCATCCGCCACACCGGCGGTACCACGGGCCACCCGAAGGGCATCTGCAGCACCTTCGCCCAGGGGCGGTGGAGCCGCGGCGGGATGTTCGGCGACATCACGCCCCGCCAGCTCGTCTGCACCACCCTCGCGCACGCCGCGGGCCTCCTGGCCGACGGCGTCCTGCACACCGGCGGCACCGTCGTCCTGCACGACGACTTCGACCCGGCCGAGGTCCTCGCCACCATCGAGCGCGAGCGGATCACCCACCTCTTCGCCCTGCCGCCGCTGCTGTACGAGCTGATCGACCACCCCGCCGCGGCGACCACCGACACCGGCAGCCTGCGGTATCTGACGTACGGCGGCTGCCAGGCGTCGCCCGCCCGCCTCGCGGACGCCGTCGAGCGGTTCGGCCCGGTGCTGATGCAGGTCTACGGCCAGAACGAGGCCGGCGGCATCAGCATCCTCACCCCCGAGGACCACGATCCGGCGCGCCCCGAGCGGCTCCGCTCGGCCGGAAAGATCATCCCCGGCGTCGAGGTCGCCGTCCGCGACGAGGCCGGGAGAGACCTCCCGGCGGGCGAGACCGGCGAACTGTGCGCGCGGTCCGACATGACCATGCAGGGCTACTGGAAGCAGCCGGAGCTGACCGCCGAGGTCATGCGGGACGGCTGGGTGCGCACCGGCGACATCGGCTTCGTCGACGCCGAGGGCTACGTCACCATCGTCGACCGCATCAAGGACATGGTCGTCGTGGTCGGCGGCCATGTGTACACCACCGAGCTGGAGGACCTGCTCAACACCCACCCGCAAATCCGCCAGAGCGCGGTCTTCGGCGTCCGCGACAGCGACCGGATGGAGCGGGTGCACGCCGCCGTCGTCCGGGCGCCCGGCGGCGACGTCGACGAGGCGCAGCTGCGCGCCCTGGTACGCGACACCCGCGGCGCGATGTACGAACCGGCCCGCATCACCTTCCTGGACGCGCTGCCGCTGACCGACGCGGGCAAGCCCGACAAGAAGCTGCTGCGGGCGGCGGCCGAGGAGGAGGCGGGGCGCTGACCTCGCCGGGGGAATCGGTCACGCGATCGGCTGAGCGCGGGGTGCGTCCACGTTTCGCGTGCGGTGGGTCGGGGTGATCTGTGAATCGATCACATCCACCGCACTCTCGCGAGGAGTCTCCATGCGCATGCGCGCCGTCCTCTCAGCCACCGCTCTCGCCGCCACCCTCATCCTGGGCGGCGCCGGTTCCGCCATGGCCGGTGGCGGGGAGGACCACCATTCCACCCACTCCAGCGGCGACGCCAGGTTCGGCGCCTGCGGCCTCAGGGCCGCCATCATCAACGGCAACCCGATCTTCGACGAGGGCTGCTTCCGCGGCAGCCTGGCCTGGAAGGACGAGTGGAAGTAACCCGGCCTCCCGCCCTCTGAGCGGGACCGGCATGACACCGGCCGCCACCCCCGTGGGTGGCGGCCGGCTCCCGTGTGCGGCGGCGGGCGCCACCCCGGTGGGCGACACGCTGGGCCGAAGGGGCCACCTCCGCATAGGACATTGCGGGCAATAATCCGTCGTCATGATCCTCTCGACATCGTCAGGGACGGGGTGACATGGCCCCTGGACGCCGTACGCCGCAGCCGCGGCGGGGCCGGAGCGCCGCCCGCGGCAACGCCGTCAACGACCGCCTGCTCCGCATCCTGCTGCGCCGCCGCAAGCACGCGCTGAGCGCCGCGGACATCACCGTCGCCGACCGCCCCCAGGTCCGCCGCGCGGTCTCCGCCGCCGCGCTCGGCAACACGATGGAATGGTTCGACTTCGGCGTCTACGCCTATCTCGCCGGGACGCTGGGCAAGGTGTTCTTCCCCGCCAGCTCCCCCGGTGCGCAGGTGGTCTCCGCGTTCGCCACCTTCGCCGCCGCCTTCCTCGTCCGGCCGCTGGGCGGGCTGGTCTTCGGGCCGCTCGGCGACCGCATCGGCCGTAAACGCGTCCTCGCCGCGACCATGATCATGATGGCGATCAGCACCTTCGCGGTGGGTTTCCTGCCCACCTACGCGGCCATCGGCTTCGCCGCGCCGCTCCTGCTGCTGGTCTGCCGCCTCGTCCAGGGGTTCTCCACGGGCGGCGAGTACGCGGGCGCCACGACGTACATCGCCGAGTACGCGCCCGACAGGCGGCGCGGCTTCCTCGGCAGCTGGCTCGACTTCGGCACCTTCGTCGGCTACTCGCTCGGCTCCGGGCTGGTCACCGTGCTCACCGCGGTCCTCGGCGACGACGGGATGACCGGCTGGGGCTGGCGGCTGCCGTTCCTGGTGGCCGGGCCGCTCGGGCTGATCGGCCTGTACATGCGGCTGCACCTGGAGGAGACGCCCGCGTTCGAGCGGGAGGCGGAGGCGGCGCGCGAGGAGGCCGAGAAGATCCGCAGCGAGGGCGGCGACGACCCCGTCGAGGTGGCCCGGCAGTCCGGCCACGGCCGTCTGAAGGAGATCTTCACCCGCCACTGGCAGGCGGTTCTCATCTGCATGGGGCTGGTGCTGCTCTACAACGTCACCAACTACATGGTCACGTCATATCTGCCGACCTTCATGAGCGAGACGCTGCATCAGGACGCTCTCACCGCGCAGCTGCTGGTGCTCGGCACGATGATCGTGGTGGTCCTGACGATCACCACCGTCGGCCGCACCTCGGACCGCTGGGGCCGACGCCCCGTCTTCATGGCGGGCAGCATCGCCCTGATCCTGCTGGCGGCGCCCGCGGTGCTGCTGATCCGCGCCGGGGGCATCCTGCTGCCCGCCTTCGGCTGTCTGATCCTGGGCCTGCTGCTGGTCTGCTTCGCCGGGACCTCGGCCGCCACGCTGCCCGCACTGTTCCCGACCCGGCTGCGGTACGGCGCCCTGTCGATCGCCTTCAACATCTCCGTGTCGCTCTTCGGCGGGACGACCCCGCTGTTCGCCTCGGCCCTGGTCCAGGCGACCGGCGACACGATGGTCCCGGCGTACTACCTGATGGTGGCGGGCCTCATCGGCCTGGTGGCGACGTTCTTCCTGCACGAGACGGCGGGCAAGCCGCTGCGCGGCTCCGGCCCGATGGTCGAGACGACGGAACAGGCCCGCCAGCTCGTCGCCCGCAGCCGCACCCAGGCCGGGCGCCGCGCCCGCGACCTCTGGATCCGGCTGCGCCACCCCTGGGCGCACTGACCGCACGGCGGTGCCCCGCCGTCCGGTAGTGGGGCACGGGTGCGGGGGTACGGGCACCGGTCCCGGTACGGCGGTCCCGGCCCGGCGGCCCGGGTCGGGGACCGTCGCGGTTTCAGGAATCGCCGGACTTCAGGAACCGCCGCGTTTCTTCAGGGAGTCCTTCATCCCCTTGGCCTTCTCCTTGGCGCCGCCCATCGTCTTCTTGACGTCGCCCTTGGCCTGGTCCGTACGGCCCTCGGCGGCCATCCGGTCGTTGCCCGTGGCCTTCCCGGCGGCCTCCTTGGCCTTGCCCTTCGTCTTGTCCATGGCGCCCTTGTCACGCATGTCTCCCATAGCGCACACCCCTTGTCCGGATAGCGGGAACACGATGTCACCACCGTCCCGCAGGTGCGGGCGCACCGCACCCGGAGACCGCCGGGGCCGGTTCAGTGCGCCGTCCAGCCCCCGTCCAGCAACAGCGACGCTCCGGTGACGAACGCCGCCCCCGGCGAGCAGAGGTACGCCACCATCTCGGCGACCTCCGCCGGTTCCACCAGCCGTTTCATCGCGGACCGCACCAGCAGCACCTCCTTGAGCACCCGCTCCTCGGGGATACCGTGCGCCTCGGCCTGGTCGGCGATCTGCCCCTCGACGAGCGGGGTGCGGACATAGCCGGGGTTGATGCAGTTGGAGGTGACGCCGTGCGGGGCGCCCTCCAGCGCCGCGGTCTTCGACAGGCCCTCCAGCCCGTGCTTGGCCGCGACGTACGCGGACTTGTACGGCGAGGCGCGCAGGCCGTGGACGGAGGAGATGTTGACGATGCGGCCCCACCCGGCCTCGTACATGTGCGGCAGCGCGCCGCGCAGCAGCCGGAACGGCGCCTCCAGCATGATCGTCAGCACATCGTGGAACGCCTCGGGCGGGAACTCCTCGATGGGGCGGACGAGTTGGATACCGGCGTTGTTGACGAGGATGTCGCACCCGGCCGCGGACCGTTCGGCCGCGTCGAGGTCGGTCAGATCGAGGGTGCGGGGTTCGACGGCGCCGGGCAGGCCGCCGGGGACGTCGTCGACGAGGCGGGCCAGGCCGCTCTCGTCGCGGTCGACGGCGCGCACGGTCGCACCGGCGGCGGCGAGCCGCAGTGTGCAGGCGCGTCCGATGCCGCCGGCGGCGCCGGTGACCAGCGCCGTCCGGCCGCCGAGGTCGAGGGATACCTGTCCGGGTTACCCATCATGGTCATGGCGGCACCCTACGGGGCGGGCCCTCGGGCCCCGTAGGGTTCGCGCCGCCCCTGCCGTCCCCGGTGACGCTCACCCGGACGGCCGCCCCGGATCGCCGTACCGCGCCGGGGCTCCTACCGTCCGAAGGTGCAGTACGCCACCGACGCCAGGGGGTCCGACCATGCGCCGACTGCTCGCCGTGCCGACCGTGCTGCTCGCCCTCGCCGCCGCTGCGTGCTCCGGCGGCGAGCGGTCCGCGGACACCGCGGCGGCATCCCGCACCCGCGCGCCGGGCCGGACGCCGTCGCCGTCCGGCAGCGCGCCGACCGTCCCGGGGCAGCCGGTGGAGTGCGGCGAGATCCGCGACGCGCTCGGCGCCGCGCACGACGTGGCCCTCTACGCGGACCCGGGCGCCGACGGCACGGTGGGCTGCGGCGAGGCCCATGACGTGATGGCCGATTTCTTCCGTCACGCCCCGCAGGACGGCGGGAACACCGCCGGTTCTCTCACCGTCCGCGGCTGGCTCTGCCGCTACGAGGGCGGCCCGACCGGCACCTGGGTCAGCAGCTGCCGCAAGGACCGCCTGGAGATGCACGCCGAGGAGCCCGACGGCCCGCCCTCCGACAGCCCCGGCTCGTCCC
>NZ_VKJP01000315.1 GCF_007280575.1 Streptomyces benahoarensis | reverse complement strand
GGTCTTCGTCGACGGCGGGCACACCGATGAGCACGCCACCGCCGACTACGAGGGCTGGGCGCCGCGGCACCATGGCCCACCGGGCCCGCCCCTGGGCGGAAACCCACCGGACCGTACGACCAGGAGGACGCCATGGCCGCTGTGCCCGCCGACGTTCAGATCGCGCCGCAGACCCTCGCCGCCTTCGAGGCGGCCAAGGGGTTCATGCCCGTGGACGAGGGGCGGGCGCTGTATGCCGCCGCGGTGGAGGCGGCGGCGCTCGGGCTGCCGTTGCTGGAGGTCGGGACGTACTGCGGGCGGTCCACGATCCTGCTCGCCGACGCGGCGCGCGCCGCCGGGGTGACGGCGCTCACCGTCGATCACCACCGGGGCAGCGAGGAGCAGCAGCCGGGCTGGGAGTACCACGATCCGTCGGTGGTGGACGCGGAGGTGGGCCGGATGGACACGCTGCCGACGTTCCGCCGCACGCTGCACGCGGCCGGTCTGGAGGACCACGTCATCGCGCTGGTCGGGCGGTCGCCGCAGGTCGCGGCGGTGTGGGGGGCGCCGGTCGGACTGGTCTTCGTCGACGGCGGGCACACCGATGAGCACGCCACCGCCGACTACGAGGGCTGGGCGCCGCACCTCGCGGAGGGCGGGCTGCTGGTCATCCACGACGTGTTCGCGGATCCGGCGGACGGCGGGCAGGCGCCGTACCGGATCTACCGGCGGGCGCTGGAGTCCGGTGCGTTCAGCGAGACCGCGGCCTGCCGTTCGCTGCATGTGCTGCGGCGCATCGGGCCCGGAATCTGAGCGGGCTACCATCACCGACGTGTTCTCCGGCCCCTCCCCCAGGTCCACCCTGTCGCCCGAGCCCCGTCGTCGCGCGCGCGGCATCCTCGTCGCCGCCCTGCTGGTGGCGGTGGTCGCCGCCGGGGCGGTGGGCTGGTTCCTCTGGCGGCCGGGCGGTGGCGCGTCCCCGCGGGCCGCGGCGCCGTCGCCGCACGGCGCGTCCGCCACACCCACCCCGTCGCACGGCCCCACCGGGCACGGCGCGGGCCACGGCGCCCCGGGGCACACCAGGCTGAGCGGCAAGATCGTCGTCCTCGACCCGGGTCACAACCTCCGCAACCGTGACCACGGCGCGGAGATCGCCCGCCGGGTGGACGTCGGCAACGCCCGTAAGGAGTGCGACACCACCGGCACCGCCACGAACGACGGCTACGCCGAGGCGTCGTTCACGCTGGATGTCGCGCGGCGGGCGCGGGCGCTGCTCCGGCAGGAGGGCGTGAAGGTGGTGTTCACGCAGGACGGCGACCGGCCGTACGGTCCATGTGTCGACGAGCGGGCGGCCCTGGGCAACACCGCGCACGCGGACGCCGCGGTGTCGGTGCATGCGGACGGTTCGGCGGTGGGCAACCGCGGCTTCCATGTGATCCTTCCGGCGCGGGTCACCGCGGGCAAGGCGGACACCTCCGCGATCGTGGCGCCGTCGCGGGCGCTCGGCGAGCGACTGGCCGGGCGATTCGTGGCGGCAACAGGCAGCGCCCCTTCCAATTACATCGGCAACGGAACGGGCCTCGACGTCCGTTCCGATCTCGGCGGCCTCAACCTTTCGAAGGTGCCGAAGGTCTTCATCGAGTGCGGCAATATGCGCGATCCGAAGGACGCCGCGCAATTGACCGATCCGCAGTGGCGGCAAAAGACCGCGCGCGGGATCGCCGAGGGCATTACGGACTTCTTGGAGCATTGAGACGGAATCTCCCGGAGCGCCGGGCGCGGAATGCGCCCCCGCGGACTCCTGGTGTTCCCCGCGGTACGCCGACCGGCAGGACGGCCCGCCCGCCCGGGCGATAGGTTCGCCTTTACGATGGGGGCCACCGCCGCGCCTCCCGCCGCGCACACGAGCGACAGCGACGATCCGAACCCGAAACCGACAAAGGACCCTTACGTGAACATCCGCTCCCTCAGTCGAGGTGACGGCGTGGTGACCGGAGCAGCGGTGTTGCTGTTCATCGCCTCGTTCCTCCCCCTCTATTCGACCGGCGCTTCCGACTGTGTCGGCAAGTACTGCCCGGCGCCGTCCTCGGGCCCCAACGCCTGGGACGCGCTGCCGCTGCTGATGAGCGTGTACCTCGCGGGCGTCATCGCCGCGGCCCTGATCGTCCTGGCGCGGGCGCTGCCGCAGGCCCCGAAGGTCATCGGTCTGGAGCTGAACCAGATCGGCGTCGTGCTGTCCGTGTTCGTCGCCTGGACCGAGTTCTGGTGGATCGTCAACGGCAGCGGCGCCTCGGCGGGCATGATCCTCGGCCTGATCGCCGCGCTGGTGCTGGCCGCGGGGGCCGTCGCCACGCCGTTGGTCCCGGCCCTGAAGGCGCCGCTGCTCGGCGCCCCGAAGCCGCAGACCGCCTCTCCGTACGGCGCCGGTCCGCAGCCGGGGTACGGCTACCCGGGCGCGCAGCAGCAGCCGCAGGGCCAGGGGTACGGCTACCCCGGCGGCGGTCAGCAGCAGCCCGACCCGGCGCAGCAGAGCTACGGCGGCCAGCAGCCCGCTCCGGCGGGCGGCACGGCCGGCGGCGCGCAGGGCGCGGCGGCCCCCGTGGAGTTCGCGGCGTTCTGGTTCGCGGTGCCGGTGGCGCGTCCGCTGTACGGCGAGGACGGTTCGCCGTCGCCGATCGCGGAGCTGGCGCCCGGCACCTGGTACCTCGCGGTGGAGCAGCGCGGCCAGGCCCTGATCGCGCAGACCCAGGACGGCCGTCGCGGCGTCCTGCAGGACACCACCGGCATCCAGCGCGGCTGACACACACCGCGCAACCGGCGTACGACGGCCCCCTCGCCTTTCCGGCAGGGGGTCTTCGTGTTGCCCGGGGGCGGGCGAGGCCGTTGCGGCGCGTGGGGCTGTTGTGCCGTGCGGCGCCGGGCGAAAGGCCATTGCACCGGCCGTCGCCGGGTCGTACAGTGCGCCCACCGCGCATTACTGACGCTACGTCAGTTCTGGTGCGGGCTCTGCGGATTCCGGCGGTGGGAGGGGCGGGCATGCGACTGGGGCTGGCGCTCGGCTACTGGGGCCGCGGCCCCGACCCCCGCCATCTGGAGCTGGCCCGTGAGGCCGAACGGCTCGGCTACACCTCGGTGTGGACCGCGGAATCCTGGGGCTCGGACGCGTTCACCGCGCTCACCTGGATCGCCGCACACACCTCCCGTATCGCCCTGGGCACCGGCATCGCGCAGATGGCCGCCCGCACCCCGACGGCCACCGCGATGCACGCGCTCACCCTCGACCATCTCTCCGGCGGGCGGCTGCTGCTGGGCCTGGGACTGTCCGGGCCGCAGGTCGTCGAGGGCTGGTACGGGCGGCCGTTCCCGGCGAGCCCGCTGACCGCGACCCGCGAGTACGTCGACGTGGTCCGCCAGGTGCTGCGGCGCGGCGCCCCGGTGACGTCGGACGGGACGTACCACCCGCTGCCCTACCGCGGCGACGACTCCACCGGGCTCGGCAAACCGCTCAAGCCGATCACCCACCCGCTCCGCCCCGACCTGCCGGTACTGCTCGGCGCGGAGGGTCCGAAGAACATCGCGCAGACCACCCGCATCGCGGACGGCTGGCTGCCGCTGTACTGGTCGCCGCTGCGCACCGGCGTGTACGAGGAGTCGCTGCGCGAGGTGCCCGAAGGCTTCCGGATCGCGCCGATGGCACGGGCCGCGGTCTGCGACGACGTCGCCGAGGGGCTGTGGCCGGTCAAGGCGATGCTCGGCTTCTACATCGGCGGCATGGGACACGCCGCGAAGAACTTCCACGCCCGGCTGATGGCCCGGATGGGGTTCGCCGAGGAGGCGCACCGGATCCAGGAACTGTTCCTGGCGGGCCGCCGGGACGAGGCGGTACGGGCCGTGCCGGACGCGTTCGCCGACGAGATCTCGCTGGTGGGGCCGCGGGAGCGGATCGCGGAACGGCTGGAGCTGTGGCGGTCGGGCCCGGTCACCGACCTGCTGGTGACCGCACCCGACCCCCACACCCTGCGGGTCCTGGCGGAGCTGACGACCTGACGGGGTGACAGCCGGGCGGGCCGGTGGCCGTGGCCGGGTCCCGCGCGGCGCCGGGCCCGCCGCGCCGCTGATCGCTCCGCCCGTCCCTCAGCCGAACGTCGCGTACGCCAGCCACCCGTCGAGCACGTCGCGGTCGCCGATGACCTCGACGCGGTCGCTGTCGGCGGGCAGCCGCTGGAAGGCGATCTGCAGGAGGTCGGTGAGCGGACCGCGGACCGCCACGGTGGCCTTCTCGTGGGCGCGGCGGTGGACGACGTGGTCACCGCTCAGGTCGAGGAACCACTCGGCGTTCAGCTCGGGCGGGGCGTCGGTGGCGTGCAGATGGACGGAGCGGCCGGGGGCGAACGGCGACTCCAGGCCCTCGCGGGCGGCCAACCGCGCCGCGACCTCGGGCACCTCGCCCAGCTGGAACCACTCCTCCAGGCAGTCCGCCGCGACCTCCGGGGCGACCTCGAACGGCACCCCGGCGGTCAGCGCGGCATCGGCGCGGTGCACGACCGTCTCGTGGACCATCCGCCGCGACCAGAACCCCGCCCGCCGCTCCGGCGTCCACGTCCACACCGCGGCCTCCGGACCGGCCTCACGCAGCGCCCGTACGGTCTCCTCGGCGCCCTCGGCGAGCCAGCGGTCCAGGGCGTCCGGGTCGTCGCCGGGGCCCTCGCCGCCCGGGACGTCGGCGGGCGGGACGACCTCGGTGGCTCGGCGGGCGACCATCGTCCCGGCCCAGCGGTGCGCGCCGCCGACGTGCCGGACGAGGTCGGCGAGCGTCCAGTCGGGGCACGTCGGCACCGTGGCGGTGAGGTCCGCGCCGCGCACGGTGTCGCGGAACGCCTCGGCCTCCGCGAGGAGTTCGGCGCAGTACCGCTCGTGGCTGAGTGATCCTTGGAGTGTCATGGCCGCACCGTAATACAGCGGATTCCGGAGCGCTCGGACATTTCCCGAACGCTCTGGCGAATTCTTTCCGCCTGCCGCGGGCGCCGTCAGCGGCAGCAGTCCGGGGCGAGACCCATGGGAAGACTTTCGCCGCCGAAGACCGAGGTGGTGGCCTCGTCGCCGCCGAGCGCCGCCACCGCGAGCAGCAGCGAACCGGCCGTCCAGGAGGTCCGCTCCCGTGGCCAGATCACATCGTCGTCGAAGACGTACCCGGTCCAGTACATGCCGTCGTCGGCGCGCAGATGCTGGATCCAGGCGAGGATCTGCACGGCGCGGTCGGACTCGCCCATCACCCAGAGCGCGAGGGCCAGTTCGGCGCTCTCGCCGCCGGTGACCCACGGGTTGGGCAGGACGCAGCGCACGCCGAGCCCGGGGACGACGAACTCGTCCCAGTGCGCGTCGATCCGGGCCCGGGCGGCGGCGCCGCGGACCGCGCCGCCGAGGATCGGGTAGTACCAGTCCATGGAGTAGCGGGACTTGTCGAGGAACCGCTCGGGGTGCTCGCGCAGCGCGTGGCCGAGGCGGCCGAGCGCCAGCTCCCAGTCGGGCTGCGGCTCCTCCCGCTGCTCGGCCATGGCCAGCGCGCACCGCAGCGCGTGGTGCACGGAGGACGAGCCGGTCAGCAGCGCGTCGGTGACGGGCGTGCCGTCGTCCTCCCGCTTCCAGCCGATCTCGCCGCCGGGCTGCTGGAGCGCGAGGACGAACTCGGTCGCGGCGTGGACGGCGGGCCACATCCGGTCGAGGAACGTCTCGTCGCCGGTGGACAGGAAGTGGTGCCAGACACCGACCGCGAGGTAGGCGCAGAAATTGGTCTCCCGGCCACGGTCGGTGGGCTCGTCGGCGTCGCCGTCGGCGTACGCCGCGTACCAGGAACCGTCGGGGTTCTGGGTGCGGCGCAGCCAGTCGTACGCCGCCGCGGCGCGCTCGTGCTCACCGGCGGCGTCCAGCGCCATGGCGGCCTCGGTGTGGTCCCACGGGTCGAGGTGGTGGCCGCGGAACCAGGGGATGGCGCCGTCGGTGCGCTGGGTGGCGAGGATGCCGGCGACCGTACGGGCGGCCTGTTCGGCGGTGAGCACCCCGGGGAGGACGAGGCGTTCGGTGCGGCCCGGGCTCGTCACTTGGCGGCCGCCTCGGGCAGGTGCGGCTTGGTGGCGTAGGCGACGAAGCTCTTGCCGATGAGCGGGTTGAGCGCCTGTTCGGCGACCCTGGTGGCCAGCGGCTTCTTCATGATGTCCCAGACCAGCAGCTTGTGGTACGCCTTCACCGGCAGCGCCTGATCGTTGTCGACCCCGAAGGCGCATTTCAGCCACCAGTAGGGGCTGTGCAGTCCGTGGGCGTGGTGGGTGCCGTACGGCTTGAGTCCGGCGGCGCGCATCTTGGTGAGGAGTTCGTCGCCGCGGTAGATGCGGATGTGGCCGCCCTCGACCTCGTGGTAGGCGTCGCTCAGCGCCCAGCAGACCTTCTCGGGACCGTAGCGCGGGACGGTGACGGCTATGCGACCGCCGGGGCGCAGCACCCGCACCATCTCGGCGAGGACACCCTTGTCGTCGGGGATGTGCTCCATGACCTCGGAGATGATCACGACGTCGAAGGAGTCGTCGGGGAACGGCAGGGCCAGCGCGTCGCCCTCCATGGCGGTGGCGGTGGCACCGGCGGGCGCCTCACCCGCCTCCTCCATGGCGGCGAACCACTTGGCGACCTCGCGGATCTCGTCGGCGTTCCGGTCGAGGGCGACGACCTGCGCGCCGCGGCGGTAGCACTCGAAGGCGTGGCGACCGGCGCCGCAGCCCAGGTCGAGCACGCGGTCACCCGGGGCGAGCGGGAAGCGGGAGAAGTCGACGGTCAGCACGGCGTTCTGCTTTCGTCCGGCGGGGCGGGTCGGGGGAACTC
>NZ_VKJP01000314.1 GCF_007280575.1 Streptomyces benahoarensis | reverse complement strand
GCCCGACGCACCGGCCCCCCGCTACCGCGCTTCGAGCCTGCTCAGGGCCGCCGTGGTGAGGGCCTGGACGCCCATGGTGAGGGTCGGGCGGGCGACGGGGGCGAAGCGCGGGGAGTGGTTGGAGGGGATGTCCTGCGCCAGCCGCCCGGCGGCGAACGCCGTGTGGAACGCCTCCGGGTCCCAGCCGCCCAGCCACCAGTAGTAGAGCGGCGCCCCGGCGGCCGTCGCCAGCAGCCCCGCGTCCTCGCTGCCGGACGCCGGGTCGTACGCGAACAGCCGCTGCTCGCCGAAGAGTCCGGTGAAGGCCGAGTTGACCTGCCGCAGCGTCCGCGCGTCGTTGAAGGTCACCGGGAAGGCGTCCAGGACCACGGTCTCCGGGGGCCGCTGCGCGCCCGACGCCTCCGCCTCGGCCCGCGCTATCCGGTCGACGGCGTCCAGCACCCGGGACCGTACGGTCTCGTCGAAGGTGCGGACGCTGAGTTTGACCACAGCGCGGTCGGGGATGACGTTGGCGGTGTCACCGGCCTGGAACGACCCGACGGTGACCACCGCCCGCTCGCCGGGCGCCACCTCGCGCGCCACCACGGACTGCACCCGCTGGACGAACGACGCCGCCATGACGATCGGGTCGACGGTGGTCTCCGGCCGGGAGCCGTGGCCGCCGCTGCCGTGGAAGGTGATCTCCAGGCTGTCGGCCGCCGCCATGCACGCCCCGGGGCAGTACGCGATCAGCCCCGCGCCGAAGGGCGCCACATGCTGGGCCAGCACCACATCCGGCGTCGGCACGATCCCCTCGGTGTAGAGACCCGCCGCCAGCATCGCGCGGGCCCCGCCGCCGCTCTCCTCGGCGGGCTGGAAGAGCACCACCAGCGTCCCCGACCAGCGGGCCCGCCCCGCCGCCAGCAGATCGGCGGCGCCCAGCAGGCAGCTGACGTGCACATCGTGCCCGCAGGCGTGCATCACACCGGGCACGGTCGACGCGTACGGCAGACCGGTGCCCTCGGTGACCGGCAGCGCGTCCATGTCGGCGCGCAGCAGCACCACCGGCCCCGACCCGTTGCGCAGCACCCCGGTGACACCGGTCCCGGCTATCTCGGTGGTGACGTCGTAACCCCAGGAGGACAGGCGCCGGGCGACCTCGGCCGCCGTGCGCGTCTCCTGGAAGGAGAGTTCGGGGTGGCGGTGCAGGTCCTCGTAGAGCGCCACCAGATCGTCGAGGCGGTCGTCGAGCGGTGCGAGCACGGCGTCCCGGTCCGCGGCGGCGTCCCGGTCCGCGGCGGCGTCCCGGTCCGCGGCGGCGTCCGCGCCCCCGTCGCCGGGCCCCCTCCCGCCCGCGCGCCCGCCGCCGTACCCGTCGGCGGTATCGGTCCTGGTCTCACGGTCCTCATCACGGTGACCCATACACGCATTCGATCACGGTCCGGGTGTCCGGGCATCCCTACCGGCCACCTCCGTACGGCGCGATCCCGGCGCCCGGCTGGCCGGACTTCGCGGGTGCGGCCCGGCGCTCTGGTGACACGCGGGCCGGACGCTGCGACCGTGGACCAGCACCTTCACGTCGATGACCGGAGGCGGACGTTGGCCACTTCATCCCCTCGACCGACCGGCGAGCCCACCGATCTCGTCACGCACCTGACGGACCAGGCTCTGGGGCACCTCTTTTCGGCCGCGCTGCGCACCGCGGCCCATCACCGCATCGCCGACCATCTGGCCCGCGGCCCCCGCACCCCCGAGCAGCTGGCGGAGGCCACCGGCACACACGCCCCGCATCTGCGCCGGGTGCTGCGCCTCCTCGCCAGCCGCGGCATCTTCCATGAGGACTCCTCCGGCACCTACCAGCTGACGCCCGCCGCCCGCATGTTGCGGACGGACGTACCCGATTCGCTGCACACCGCGGTGCTGATGCTGACCGACACGCTGTTCCTGCGGACGTCGGAGAAGCTGGAGGAGACCGTCCGGGACGGCGCGGGGCCCTTCGAGCGTCTCTTCGGGCAGCCCCTCTTCCAGTACCTCCAGGGCGACGAGCGGGCCCGCACCCTTCTCGACGACGGGATGACCTCCCTGTCGGCCACCGCGGACGAGGCGGTCGCGGCGGCCTACCCCTTCCCGGAGACCGGCACGGTCGTCGATGTCGGCGGTGGCCGTGGCGGGCTGCTCCGCGCGGTACTGCGCCGCCGCCCGTCGCTGACCGGCGTCCTCGTCGACCAGGCGCCACCGCTCGCCCGTCACCTCCTGGACAGCGACGAGCTGAAGGGCCGCTGGCGCACCGAGGAGGCCGACTTCTTCACGGCGGTCCCGGCGGGCGGCGACATCTACGTCCTCAAGCATGTGCTGCACGACTGGCCCGACGAGCGGTGCCGGGAGATCCTGCGGACCTGCCGCGCCGCGATGGCACCCGGCAGCCGGATATTGATCGTCGAATCGGTGCTGCCACCGGGCAACGCCCCGCACTTCGGCAAGACGATGGACGTGGCGATGATGGCGGTCGTCGACGGGCGGGAGCGGGGCTCGGAGGAGTTCGCGGCGCTGCTGTCGTCCGGCGGTTTCCGGCTCACCCGCGTCCTGCCGACCGGCGCGACGCCGTCCGTGGTGGAGGCGGTGGCCGAATGACCTGATCCGGCGTCGGCCCGTACGCACGGCGGGTCCGCGAGCGGCGTCCTCGGTCGCGGCGGGCGCCGCACGTCACGGGCCGCGCCGCGACGGTGCCCACGGTTCGTCGGCGGTTGCGCCGGTCCGGCGGGCCGTGCGCGTACCGTCGTGGGCGACGTGATCGCGCAGGGGTGGATCACCGGCTGCCCTGGAGGAACCGCACCGTGCCGGTCCGTATGCGAGCCCGCCGCACCGACGAGGCACACCGCGCCTCCACACCGCTGGAGCTCTTCTTCGACCTGTGTTTCGTCGTGGGCATCGCCCAGGCCGGCCGTCAGCTCGTGCACGCCCTCGCCGAGGGTCACCCCGGCCACGGCATCAGCGGCTACCTCATGCTCTTTTTCGCCATCTGGTTGGCGTGGATGAACTTCAGCTGGTTCGCCTCCGCCTACGACACCGACGACACGCTCTACCGGATCACGACACTGGTGCAGATCGCGGGCGTGCTGATCCTGGCCGCGGGCGTACCGCGGGCCTTCGAGGAGAGTCAGTTCACGGTCGTCTGGTTCGGCTATCTGGTGATGCGGCTGGCGATGGTCACCCAGTGGCTGCGGGCCGCGCACGGCTGCCGCGGCGAGGAGCGCCGCACTGAGCTGCGCTACGCGGGCGGCGTGGTCCTGTGCCAGGCCGGCTGGCTGGGACTGCTGTTCGCGCCGGAGCGGGGCCGCCCGTGGGTGTTCCTGGTGATGGCGGTGGCGGAGCTGTGCGTACCGGTGTTCGCGGAGCGGCACCGGGCGACGGCGTGGCATCCGCATCACATCGCGGAGCGGTACGGGCTGTTCACCATCATCGTGCTGGGCGAGACGATCTCGGCGGCCACCGTCGCCGTGCAGTCCGCGCTGGATGAGCACGACGAGCTGGGGGCGCTGCTGCCGATCGCCGCCGGTGGTCTGCTACTGGTCTTCGCCGCGTACTGGATCTACTTCGCGGTCCCCATCCATCTGCATCTGCGCTCCAGCCGCCAGGCGTTCGTCTGGGGCTACGGCCACTACGTCGTGTTCGGCTCGGCGGCGGCGATCGGCGCGGGCATCGAGGTCGCGGTGGAGCAGTCGGTCGGCGCCTCGCATCTGACGGTCCTGGCGGCGTCCGCCTGTGTGACAGTTCCGGCCGCGCTGTTCCTGTTCAGTGTCTGGCTGCTGCACTCGCGCCACCAGAAGCGGGGCCGGGCGCAGCAGCTGGTGCTGCCCCTCGCCGCGGTCGCCGTGCTGGGCTGCACATTCGCCGGGACGTACGCGGTGTTCGCGTCCGGCCTGGTGTGCGCGGCGGCGGTCGCCACCGGCGTCGCCCTGACCTCCCGCCAGGGCGCGGCGCTGAGCGTGTGACCCCGACGGGGCGGCCGGGGTACGCCGCCCCGGCAGCCCCGGCAGCCCCGGCAGCCCCGCCAAGCCGCGGATGCCGTCGGCGCCCGCCCGGCCCCGTGCCTCCGCCACCCCGGTGAACGGAGCACCCTCCCCGAGCCCGACCGGGGGAATTACGGCGTCCGATTTTGGTGGCCGGGGCGGTTCCCCCGGACGCGTGACCGGCGGTCGATCCCGCCGCACGGCGCCGCCGGGCCGCCCACCCGCCGGTCAACGGGGCGCCACGCGCCCGCCTCCCTCCTCCGGCGTACGCCCGTGACCTGCGGCTCCTCGGCATTGGAGGTCAACTCATGGACACGTAGGGGATTTTGCGGTGAATTTTCAGCCATGTTCCACCCCTGCCGACGGGCCGTCACCACCGCTCCGCAAGGGAACGTAAACCGCGACACTCCGACCTCTTTCGAGCGTACATTCCGGGTGTTCGGGTCTCGCGATCCGGAGGCGGGAACGAAGGCGGAGGCAGCGACACGACCTCCTAGCGGTAGGGTGCAGATTGCCCTTTTTATGCCTACGAGCCCCTCGCCCGCAGGCATCTGAGGACCCGTACCGTCCGTCCGTACCCGACCGTCCGCATCTGATCCGTATCTGAGGAGACGCCAGCCATGGCCGCCCGCCACGCTCAGCCCCGCGCGCGCAGAAGCATGTCCCGCCGTGGGAAGGCCGTGAGCGGTCTCGCGCTGACCACGTTGATGGGCACCGCCCTGTGGGCCTGGCCCGCATCCGGCGATGACCACGACGCGCAGCAGGAGGCCAAGAACGGCACCCCCGCGTCGGTATCCGGTCCGGAGAAAACGTCCGGCGCCAAGACCGTCGCGAACGCCACCCGCCCCATCCCGGGCCTGAGCGACGAGGAGCGGAAGCGGATACCGGCCAACTCCCGTCAGGTCCTCGTCGTGCGGGGCGCGGACAAGGACTCCTTCGGCTCCAAGGTGGTCCTCTACACCCGCGCCAAGGGGTCGGACGACTGGCGTCCCGGTGCGCAGTGGGCCGCCCACAACGCCGCGCACGGCTGGACCGAGGACCACCACTACGGCGACCTGCGGTCCCCGGAAGGGGTCTTCGCCCTGACCGACGCCGGTGGCCTGCTGCCCGCCCCCAAGGGCACCAAGCTCCCCTACGACCACAACGACAGCTTCGTCGCCAACGGCACCGGTGTGGAGGGCGAGCCCCTGGCGGGCGCGTTCGACTACGTCATCGCCATCAACTACAACCGCGTGGCCGGCACCTCGCCGCTGGACCCGGAGCGGCCCGACGGTGACGAGAAGGGCGGCGGCGTGTGGCTGCACGTCGACCACGACGGTCCCACCCAGGGCTGCGTGAGCCTCAAGCCCGAGGTGATGCAGGAGCTGCTGCGGACCCTGGACCCCGCGCAACACCCGGTCATCGTGATGGGCCCGGGCGACAGCTGACGGCCCACCGGCCGGGCCCCGCGCCCGGCCGGTCCGCCGCATCCGGGGTCCGCACCCGGCCGAGCCGCATCCGGGCCCCGCACCGTCCGTACGTCAGAGCCCTGGCGCGCCCCGCGTCGGCGCCCCGTCGCCCCGTCTCGCCCCTGCCCCGTGCCGCACCCGCCGTGGTACGCATGACGCATGGCTGACGCACCGCACCGCCACGACGCCCTGACCGATGTGCCCGGCCTGCGGGTGGGGCACGCCCAGCGCATCGGCTCCGGGCATCTGTCCGGCACCACCGTCGTCCTGGCGCCCGAGGGCGGCGCGGTCGCCGCGGTCGATGTGCGCGGCGGCGGGCCCGGCACCCGCGAGACCGACGCCCTCGACCCCCGCAACCTCGTCCAGCGCGTCGACGCCGTCGTGCTGACCGGCGGCAGCGCCTTCGGGCTCGACGCCGCGTCAGGGGTCGCCGCCTGGCTGGAGGAGCGCGGTCGCGGCTTCCGCGTCGGCCCCGACCCCTCGCAGGTGGTGCCGGTCGTCCCGGCCGCCGCCCTCTTCGACCTCGGGCGCGGCGGCGACTGGCAGGCCCGGCCGGACGCCGCGCTGGGCCGGGCCGCGGCCCATACGGCGCACCACGCCCCGCCGGGCGGCCCCGTCGAGCGCGGCAACGTCGGCGCCGGTACGGGCGCGGTGGCCGGCGGGTTCAAGGGCGGGGTCGGGACGGCGAGCGTGCTGCTGCCGTCCGGGGTCACCGTCGCCGCGCTCGCCGCCGTCAACGCCGCCGGGTCCCCCGTCGATCCGCGCACCGGTGTGCTCTACGGGCACCTCCTCGGGCCGGACGGGGCGCCCGCCGCATCGCCCGAGCCGGAGCGGCACGCGGCAGCGGTCCGGACGCTGGCCGCGGCGCGGGAGATGTCCCGGGAGCGGTCGGCGGCCTCGGCCCGGCCGCCGCTCAACACCACCCTCGCGGTCGTCGCGACGGACGCCGCGCTCACCCGCGCCCAGGCCCAGAAGCTGGCCGGTACGGCGCACGACGGGCTGGCCCGCGCAGTGCGCCCCGTCCATCTGCTGTCCGACGGTGACACCGTCTTCGCACTGGCCACCTGCGGCCGCCCGCTCGCCCCGGAGGCGGCGGGCGCCGACCCGGTGTTCACGGTGCACACCGAGGCCGGGGCCCTCAACGACGTCCTCGCCGCCGGGGCCGATGTCCTGACCCGCGCCGTCACCGACGCGCTGCTGTCCGCCACGTCCGTCGACGGGCCCGGCGGCGTCTTCCCTTCGTATACGGAGCTGTACGGCGGGACGGGTGCGCCCGGGGCAGGCCCGTCCGGCGCCACGAGCCCGGGGCTGTTGTAGGGCGTGTCCTGGCGCCGGCCCGGTCGCGCGCGGCAGCACCGCTCGTACGCCCCGCACCGTGCCGCCCTACAGCTCCGTATACGAAGGGAAGACGCCGCCG
>NZ_VKJP01000313.1 GCF_007280575.1 Streptomyces benahoarensis | reverse complement strand
GAGACAGTTCCCCCCACCTCTCCCTTCTTCCCCGTCCTCCCGAAAGGCAGGAGTCCTCCATGTTGTCGCCGAAATCGGCTGAGACCGTCCGCGCCACTGTGCCCGCCGTGGCCGCCGCCATCGGCGAGGTCACCCCGCTCTTCTACGAGAAGCTGTTCGCCGCCCACCCGGAGCTGCTGCGCGATCTGTTCAACCGCGCCCACCAGGCCGACGGCAGCCAGCGCGAGGCGCTCGCCGGATCCATCGCGGCGTTCGCCGGGCACCTCCTGGACCACCCCGACGAGCGGCCGGACGCCCTCCTTCACCGCATCGCGCACAAGCACGCCTCCCTCGGCGTCCGCGAGGACCAGTACCCGATCGTCCGGACCCACCTCTTCGCCGCCCTGGCCGAGGTGCTGGGCGACGCGGTGACCGACGAGGTCGCCGCCGCCTGGGACGAGGTGTACTGGCTGATGGCGAACGGCCTGATCGCCGCCGAACGACGGCTGTACGCGGCGGCCGGCACACCGGACGGCGACACCTGGCGCACCTACCGGGTCACCGGACGGGTGGCGGAGACCGACGACGTCGCGACCTTCTTCGTCCGGCCCACCGACGGAAAGCCCGTACCGCCCTCCCGCCCCGGCCAGTACGTCTCCGTACAGGTCGAACTCGCCGACGGGGCACACCAGATACGGCAGTACAGCCTCTCGGGGCAGCCGGACGGCGGGCTCCAGTTCTCGGTGAAGCGGGTGCCCGGCGGCGAGCCCGCGTCGGGCGTCGCAACTCCGGCGGGCGAGGTCTCCGGCCATCTGCACGACCACGTCCACGAGGGCGACACCCTGCGGGTGAGCGCGCCCTTCGGCGACGTGGTCCTGGACGAGGGCGACGGGCCGCTGCTCTTCGCGACCGCCGGCATCGGCTGCACCCCGGCCATCGGCATGCTGGCCCATCTCGCCGCCGCCGGTTCCCCGCGCCGCGTCATCGCCGCCCACGCCGACCGCACCCCCGCCACCCACGCCTTCCGCGACGACCTCCACCACCTCGTCGACAAGCTGCCGAACGCGACGGCGGAGGTCTGGTACGAGCGGCCGGGGCCCGAGGCCGAGGCAACCGGCTCCGGCGACGGCCGGACGCCGACCGTCCGGCAGGGCTTCATGACTCTCGGCGCGCTGGAGATCCCGCCCGGCACGATCGCGTACCTGTGCGGGCCGGTGCCGTTCATGAAGGCGGCCCGCGCACAGCTGCTGGCCGCGGGCGTGCGCCCGGCCGACCTGCACTACGAGGTCTTCGGCCCCGACCTGGGACTTTGAACGACGGCCCGGCCGCTCCCGCTCACCCCGGCGTCCCCAACACGCCCTGCATGGCCGGAAGTTGACTTTCCGGGGACGCGGCGCCGCCGTACCTTTGACGCCATGACCAGAAGAGAAATCTGGTCACGACGTGGTGCGGGGGTGCGGTGATGGAGCGGCCGGGGCGCGGGGAGCGGATTCTTCGCGTGGCGGGGGAACTCCTGGTGGCCTGGGGCTACCGGCGGGTGACGATCGACGAGATCGCCTGCCGCGCCGGGGTCGGCAAAGGCACCGTCTACCTGCACTGGAAGACCAAGGACGCACTGCTGCTCGCGGTCCTCCTGGACAGCAAGAACGCCGCGCTCCAGCGGCAGTTGGCGCGGCAGCGGGAGTGTCCGCTGGAGGTGCTGCCGAGCCGGATGGCGCGCGGCTACTTCCACGACTTCCTGACGAGTCCGCTGCTGCGCGCCCTGCACACCGACGACACCAACGTCCTGGGCCGCCTCAACGACATCGCCGCCACGGAACTCGCCGATCTGATGGACCACACCAACGGGGCCGTCCTCCGCCATCTGGAGATCCTGCGTACCCACGGTCTGGTCCGCGACGATCTGGCCACCACCGACCAGCTGTACGCGTTCACGGCAATCATCAGCGGATTCTTCACCACCGAGGTGCTGCTCGACGGGCGCGCCCCGGAGACCGCCGAGCGCCACGCCGACCTTCTCGCCCGCACGCTGCGAGCCGCGCTGGAGACCCCCGCCGGCTCCGTCACCGACCCGGGCGACCTGCCCGGCGTCCGGGCAGCCGCGGCCCTGGCCGCGCCCGCGGTCACCGCGCTGTACGAACACGTCGCCCAGCTCAGCGCCGAGGAAATGCGCCGCCGGCTGCGCGATTGACTCCCGACCGGAGGAGAACACGATGTCAGCGAAGACGTCCACCGACCGGACCACGGCACCCGCCGCGCTCACCGCGCACGTCGGGAAGCACCCGGGCGAGCCCAATGTCATGGAACCGGCGCTGCTGCACGACCCGTTCGGCGGCTTCGGCGCACTGCGCGAGAAGGGGCCGGTCGTCCGGGGCCGCTTCATCGACGACTCGCCGATATGGTTCGTCACCCGCTTCGACGAGGTCCGCGAGGTGCTGCGGGACCCGCGGTTCGCCAACGACCGCGCGCACGCCCGCGGCAGCGACGAGGGCGAGGACCCGCTGTCGCGGACGATGGAGACGTTCGGCCTCCCCGAGGAGATGAACAGATACTTCGCGGACTCCATCCTCAACAAGGACGCGCCGGACCACTCCCGGCTGCGCCGTCTGGTCTCGCGCGCCTTCACCGCGCGCCGGATCAACGCGCTGCGGCCGCGGGTGGAGGAGATCGCGGACGATCTGCTGCGCCGCCTGCCCGAGCACGCCGAGGACGGTGTCGTCGACCTCATCGAGCACTTCGCCTACCCGCTGCCGATCACCGTGATCTGCGAGCTCGTCGGCATCCCGGAGGAGGACCGGGCGCAGTGGCGCACCTGGGGTACCGATCTGGTCTCGCTGGAGCCTGGGCGGCTGGGGAGTTCGGTGCCGTCGATGATCGAGCACATCCACGATCTGATCCGGCGCCGCCGCGACGCGCTCACCGACGATCTGCTCAGCGATCTGATCCGGGCGCACGACGAGGACGGCGACCGGCTCAGCGACGTCGAGATGGTCACGATGGTGCTCACGCTGGTCCTGGCCGGTCACGAGACCACCGCCCATCTCATCAGCAACGGCACCGCCGCCCTGCTCACCCACCCCGACCAGCTGCGGCTGCTGCGCGAGGACCCGGAGCTCGCGCCTCGCGCGGTGCACGAGCTGATGCGCTGGTGCGGCCCCGTCCAGGGCACCCAGCTGCGGTACGCCACCGAGGACGTCGAGCTGGCCGGGGTGCGGATCGCCAAGGGTGACGCGCTCCAGCTGATGCTGGTCGCCGCCAACTTCGACCCGCGCCACTACGACGACCCCGACCGGCTGGACCTCACCCGGCACCCGGCGGGCCAGGCCGAGAACCACGTCGGTTTCGGCCACGGGATGCACTACTGCCTCGGTGCCACGCTGGCCCGCCAGGAGGGCGAGGTGGCGTTCGCCGGACTGCTGGCGCACTACCCGGACGTGGCGCTGGCCGTCGCGCCCGAGGAGTTGGAGCGCGTCCCGCTGCCGTCCAGCTGGCGGCTGACGGCGCTCCCGCTCCGCCTGCGCTGACCCGGGAGGGCCGGTGCCGCCCGGTGCCGTCGCGGTCACTCCCGCGGCGGCACCGGGTGCTGTCCGGCGCCGGGCAGCAGCGTGCCCGGCTCCGGCGGCCCGACCTCGGCGGCCTCCACCTTGGGGTTGCGCCGCTGCCGCCGGGAGACCCAGGTGGCGAGCGCGGACAGCAGCATGCACAGGCCGATGTAGATCGGCGAGATGATCATGACGACGGGGATGAACGGCAGGTCGTAGTCGAGGTTGGACGCGATCAGCTTGCCCGCGTGCAGGAACTCCTCGTACGTGATGAGGAAGCCCAGCGAGGTGTCCTTCAGCGCGACCACCAGCTGGCTGATGATCGTCGGCAGCATCGCCCGGACCGCCTGCGGGACGAGCACATGCGTCATGACCTGCGTCTTGCGCATACCGAGCGCGCGCGCCGCCTCGCCCTGGCCGCGTTCGACGGCTTTCACGCCCGTACGGAAGACCTCGGCGAGCACCGAGCCGTTGTAAAGGGTGAGCCCGCTGACCAGCGCGACCAACGGCTCCGCCTGCAACGCCACATAGACGAAGAAGATCATCACGAGGACCGGCATGGCGCGGAAGAACTCCACCAGCAGCGTGCACACCCAGCGCACCGCCCGGTGGTCGGAGAGCCGCCCGGCCGCCAGCACCGCGCCGAGCGCCAGCGACAGCACCGCCGCGTACGCGAACGCCTTGAGGGTGTTGCCGAGGCCCTTCAGCAGCAGTTCCTGAATTCCCTTGTAGAGGAAGGGCGTCCACTTCGCGGCGGTGAACTGGCCGGTGTCGAAGAGGAGGTACAGCACCCAGCCGACCAGCGCCAGCAGCGCGGCGGTGGCGGCGATGCCGTAGAGGCGGTGACGGCTTCGGGCGTGCGGGCCGGGGACGTCGTAGAGGGCGGTGGTCATCGGGCAACTCCCCAGCGCTTCTCCAGCACGTTGAAGACCGCGCTGATGGTCAGGGTCACCAGCAGATAGCCGACGGCGATCCAGATGAACGACCAGACGATGCTGTAGCCCAGCTCGTTGAGGGTCTTGTAGGTGCCGAGCAGTTCGACGACGCTGAACGATCCGGCGATGGCGGAGTTCTTGGCCAGCGCGATCAGCGTCGAGCCGATCGGCGGGATCACCGAGCGGAACGCCTGCGGCAGCACCACGTCCCCGAGGGTCTGCGGAAAAATCATGCCCAGGCTGCGGGCCGCCTCGCCCTGGCCTTTCGGCACGGTGTTGATGCCCGAGCGGACCGCCTCGCAGATGAACGCCGAGGTGTAGCAGCCCAGCGCGAGGACGGCGAACAGCGTGAACGGCAGCACCAGCCCGAACCGCGGCAGCCCCAGCACCACCGCGAAGAACAGCAGGGTCAGCGGGGTGTTGCGCAGCACCGCCACCCAGACCGTGCCGAAGACGCGGAGCGAGGCGACCGGCGCGACCCGGAATCCGGCCATCACCAGGCCGAGGGCGAGCGCGAGCAGCGAGGCGTAGACGGTGAGTTCGACGGTGCCCAGCAGGCCCTTGCCGTAGAGCGAGAAGTTGTCGAGGAGAACGTTCATCGGTCGGTTCCTTCTCAGCCCGGGTAGCGGTCGATCGGCGGCGGCTTCGGCGCCGGCGCCCCGGACAGGCCGAGGGTCGCCTCGAACGCCTTCTTCCAGTCACCGTTCCGCTGCCGGGCGGCGAGCGCGTCGTTGAGCGCCATCCGCAGCGCGGTGTCTGCGCGGGGGACGCCGATCCCGTAGGGCTCCTTCGAGAAGGGCTTGCCGACGACCTTCAGCTCGTCGGGCGCCTTCGCCGCGTAGCCCAGCAGGATCGCGTCGTCCGTGGTGACCGCGTCGACCTGGTAGGTGAGGAGGTTGTCGACGCAGATGGAGTAGGTGTCGTACGCGACGAGGACCGCCTTGGGGTAGTCGGCCTTGATGCGCTGGTAGGGCGTGGATCCGGCGGCCGAGCAGACGCGCCGTCCGGCCAGGTCCTCCGGGCCGTCGATGTCGTTCTCGCCGGCCCGCACCAGCAGCCCCTGCCCGGCCATGTAGTACGGCCCGGCGAAACCGACCTGCTTCTTGCGCATCGCGTTGATGGTGTACGTGCCGACGTAGAGGTCGATCTGGCCGTTCTGCAGCGCGGTCTCGCGGTTGGCGGAGGAGATGGTCTTGAAGTCGATGGTGGCCGGGTCGAAGCCCAGGGAGGCGGACATCATCCTGGCGATCTCGATGTCGAAGCCGGAGTAGCGGCCGCTGGAGGGGTCGCGTTCGCCCAGGTAGGGCTGGTCCTCCTTGACGCCGATGACGAGGTGGCCGCGGCGCTCGGCCCGTCGCCAGGTGGGCGAGTCGGGCAGCCGGAAGCCGGTGTCCACGGCGTAGTGCGGCAGTTGTTCGGCGCTCGGGCCCTTGGCGGGCGGGCTGCCCTCCCGGCCGCAGGCGGCGACGGCCAGGGCGAGCACGGCGAGCAGCAGAACGACGGTGCGGCGTGGGCGCCGCCGGTGGGAGTTCGGCATCTTCGCGCCCCCGATCAGTGCTTGAGGATCTTGGAGAGGAAGTCGCGGGCCCGTTCGCTGCGCGGCGCGGTGAAGAAGTCCTCGGGCGTGCGGTCCTCGACGATGCGGCCGTCGGCCATGAACACCACGCGGTTGGCGGCGGAGCGGGCGAACCCCATCTCGTGCGTGACGACGACCATCGTCATCCCGTCCCGGGCGAGCTGCTGCATGACCTCCAGCACCTCGTTGATCATCTCCGGGTCCAGCGCCGACGTCGGCTCGTCGAAGAGGAGCGCCTTGGGGTCCATGGCCAGGGCTCGGGCGATGGCGACACGCTGTTGCTGGCCACCGGAGAGCTGGGCGGGGTACTTGTCGGCGTGCGCGGCGAGGCCGACGCGGTCCAGCAGTTCGCGGGCGCGCCGGGCGGCCGCGCCCTTCTTCTGCTTGCGGACCTTGACCGGGGCCAGCGTGATGTTGTCGAGGACGGTCTTGTGCGCGAAGAGGTTGAAGGACTGGAAGACCATGCCGACTTCGGCGCGGAGCCCGGCGAGCGCCCGGCCCTCCTCGGGCAGCGGGGTGCCGTCCAGGGTGATGGTGCCCGACTCGATGGTCTCCAGGCGGTTGATGGTCCGGCAGAGCGTGGACTTCCCGGATCCCGAGGGGCCGATGACGACCACCACCTCGCCGCGGCCGACGGTGAGGTCGATGCCCTGGAGGACATGGAGTTTCCCGTAGTACTTGTTGACCCCGCGCAGTTCGATCAGCGCCTCACCGGCCATGCAGTCTGCTCACTCTCATCCGTACAGCGGAGAGTGCGCAACTTACCGGGACATTTCCGACAGTTCTCCGCTGACACGCACGAGGGTGGCTCTTATACACAGCTGACGCTGCC
>NZ_VKJP01000312.1 GCF_007280575.1 Streptomyces benahoarensis | reverse complement strand
GGGCGGTGCGGCGGGGCCGTCAGAGGCGGCAGGCGTGGATGCCGGTGGTGAGGATGGCGCGGGCGCCGAGGTCGTACAGCTCGTCCATGATGCGCTGGGCGTCCTTGGACGGGACCATCGAGCGGACCGCGACCCAGCCCTCGTGGTGCAGCGGGGAGACAGTCGGCGATTCCAGGCCCGGGGTGAGGGAGACGGCCTTCTCGACGTGCTCGACGCGGATGTCGTAGTCCATCATCACGTAGCGGCGGGCGACGAGGACGCCCTGCATCCGGCGGAGGAACTGACGGACCTTCGGGTCGTCGGCGGGGGCGCCGGTGCGGCGGATGACGACCGCCTCGGAGGTGAGGATCGGCTCGCCGATGATCTCCAGCCCGGCGTTGCGCAGCGTGGTGCCGGTCTCGACGACGTCGGCGATGATCTGGGCGACGCCGAGCTGGATGGCGGTCTCGACGGCGCCGTCGAGGTGGACGACGTCGGCGTCGACGCCGTTGTCGGCGAGGTGCTTCTTGACGAGTCCGGAGAAGGAGGTGGCGACGGTCATGCCGCCGAACTCCTTGACGTCGGTGGCGGTGCCCGGACGGGTCGCGTACCGGAAGGTGGAACCGGCGAAGCCGAGCTGGAGGATCTCCTCGGCCTGCGAGCCGGAGTCCAGCAGCAGGTCGCGGCCGGTGATGCCGATGTCGAGCTTGCCGGAGCCGACGTAGACGGCGATGTCGCGGGGGCGCAGGAAGAAGAACTCGACCTCGTTCTGCGCGTCGACGAGGACCAGTTCCCGGCGGTCCTTGCGCTGGCGGTACCCGGCCTCATGGAGCATCGCCGACGCAGGCTCGGACAGTGAACCCTTGTTGGGGACAGCGATGCGCAGCATGAGGTGCTCTTCTTCCTTCGGTGGGTGAGGTGTGACGGGGCGAGCGAGGCTCAGAGGTGGGCGTAGACGTCGTCGAGGGAGATGCCCTTGGCGATCATCATGACCTGGAGGTGGTAGAGGAGCTGGGAGATCTCCTCGGCGGCGGCGTCGTCGGATTCGTGCTCCGCGGCCATCCACACCTCGGCGGCCTCTTCGACGACCTTCTTGCCGATCGTATGGACACCGGCCTGCACCAGCTCGGCGGTACGGGAGGTGGTGGGGTCGCCGGTGGCGGCCTTCTGCTGGAGCTCGGCGAAGAGCTCCTCGAACGTCTTCTTGGACATGGTGCTCCTACCCTAGCGGGCAATGTCACTGTGGCGCGCAGCGCCTCGGGTGAAGGGTGGTGGCGGGCGACGGGCGGGGGCGCAGCGCCTCGGGTGAAGGGTGGCGGGCCCGGCGCCACGGCCGCCGCCGCGCCAGGCCCGTCCCGTCAGCGCCAGGGTTCCGACACGGTCCGGAGCGTGGCGGCGGTGGCGACGGCCGCGGTGACCGCTTCGTGGCCCTTGTCCTCGGTGGAGCCGTCGAGACCGGCGCGGTCCAGGGCCTGCTGCTCGGTGTCGCAGGTCAGTACGCCGAAGCCGATGGGAACGCCGGTGTCGACGGCGACCTGGGTCAGGCCCTGGGTGACGCCCTGGCAGACGTAGTCGAAGTGCGGGGTGCCGCCGCGGATGACGACGCCGAGCGCGACGACCGCGTCGTAACCGCGTCCGGCGAGGACCTTCGCGACGACGGGCAGTTCGAAGGTGCCGGGGACCCGCAGCAGGGTGGGCTCGTCGATGCCCAGGTCGGTCAGGGCGCGCAGGGCGCCGCTCACCAGGCCGTCCATCACCTGCGCATGCCACTGCGCGGCGATCACGGCGACCCGCAGGTCCCGGCAGTTCTTCACGGTCAGTTCGGGTGCGCCCTTGCCGCTCACGGTTCTCCTCGGAGGGTGATGGTGGTGTCGTCGGGACGGTCGGGAGGTGTGTTACCGCTGCTCGTGGTGGTCGAGCCAGGGCAGGTCGTGGCCCATGCGGTCGCGCTTGGTACGCAGATAACGGAGGTTGTGCTCCCCGGCCTGGACCGGCATCGGCTCGCGTCCGGAGACGGTGAGGCCGTGGCGCGCCAGGGCCGTGGTCTTGTCGGGGTTGTTGGTCAGCAGGCGGACCGAGCGGATGCCGAGGTCCTGGAGCATCTGGGCTCCGGCGGCGTAGTCGCGGGAGTCGGCGGGCAGGCCCAGTTCGAGGTTGGCGTCGAGGGTGTCGCGGCCGCGCTCCTGGAGTTCGTAGGCGCGCAGCTTGGAGAGCAGGCCGATGCCGCGTCCCTCGTGGCCGCGGAGGTAGATGACCACACCGCGCCCGGCCGCGCTGATCCGCTCCAGCGACGCCTGGAGCTGCGGGCCGCAGTCGCAGCGCAGCGAGTGGAAGACATCGCCGGTCAGGCACTCGGAGTGGACGCGGACGAGGACGTCCTCGCCGTCGCCGAGCTCGCCGGCGACCAGCGCGATGTGCTCGACGCCGTCGACGGTGGAGCGGTAGCCGTACGCGGTGAACTCACCGTGCGCGGTGGGCAGCCGGGTGGTGGCCTCGCGGCGGACGGTGGGGGTGGAGCGGCGGCGGTAGGCGATCAGGTCCTCGATGGAGATGATCGCCAGGCCGTGCTTACGGGCGAACGGCACCAGCTCGGGCAGGCGCAGCATGGTGCCGTCCTCCCCGGCGATCTCCACGATCGCGGCGGCCGGGCGGAGTCCGGCGAGGCGGGCGAGGTCGACCCCGGCCTCGGTGTGGCCGCCGCGGACGAGGACGCCGCCGGGGCGGGCGCGCAGCGGGAAGATGTGGCCGGGGCGGACGAAGTCGCCGGGCACCGAGTCGCCGGAGGCGAGCAGCCGCAGCGTGGTGGCGCGGTCGGCGGCGGAGATGCCGGTGGTCACGCCGTGCGCGTCGGTGGCGTCGACGGAGACGGTGAACGCGGTCCGCATGGACTCGGTGTTGTGCTCGACCATCTGCGGCAGCGCGAGGCGGTCGAGTTCGGTGCCCTCCATGGGGGCGCAGATCAGGCCGCGGCACTCGCTCATCATGAACGCGACGATCTCGGGGGTGGCCTTCTCCGCGGCGAGGACGAGATCGCCCTCGTTCTCGCGGTCCTCGTCGTCGACGACCACGACGGGGCGTCCGGCGGCGATGTCGGCGATCGCCCGCTCGACGGGGTCGAGGGCCAGGTCCGCGGCGTCGTCGGCGGACCCGGGCTCGTACCAGCTCTGCAGTGCGGTCATGCCGCGGCTCCTTCCAGGGCGGTGGCGGCGCCGGTGCGCGAGCGCATCCACCAGTCGCGCAGGCCCCACATGACGAGCGCGAAGTAGACGACGTAGACAAGGCCGGAGAAGGCGAGGCCGCTGCCGAAGGCGAGCGGGACGCCCACCAGGTCGACGAGGAGCCAGGCGAACCAGAACTCGACGAGCCCTCGGGCCTGGGCGACCATCGCGGCGAGCGTGCCGACGAAGATGTACGCATCCGGCCAGGGGTTCCAGGACAGCTGCGGGACGAGGGTGAAGAGGCCACCGACGGCGGCGGTTCCGGCGGCGGTCCCGGCGAGCAGCAGTCCGCGCTCGCGCCAGCTGGCGAAGCGGACGGCGAGGGAGCCGTCCTGCGCCTGCCGGCGGCCGCGGCGCCAGGACCGCCAGCCCCACAGCGCGACAACGATGACCAGCAGCTGCTTGCCTACGCCGCCGCTGAGGTGGGCGGAGGCGTAGGCGGCGACGAGGACGCCTCCGGAGAGGAACTGCGCGGGCCAGGTCCAGATGGAGCGGCGCCAGCCGAGGGCGAGGGCGGCGAGGCCGATGGTGTTGCCGATCATGTCGGACCAGATGACGTGCTGTCCGAAGAGCGTGAACGCCTCGCCATTGAGCCAGGTCACCGCGGTCACCGGACGGCTCCCTCGGACGCGGTGCCGGTGGCGCCGCCCGGGCCGAGCAGCCGCTCGACGTACTTGGCGAGGACGTCGACCTCCAGGTTCACCGGGTCGCCGACCTGTTTGATGCCGAGGGTGGTGAGGGCGAGGGTGGTGGGGATGAGGCTGATGGTGAAGTGGTCGTCGGTGGCGTCGACGACGGTGAGGCTGACGCCGTCGACGGTGATCGAGCCCTTCTCGACGACGTAGCGGGCCAGCTGCGGCGGCAGCGCGATCGTGACGATCTCCCAGTGTTCGCCGGGGACGCGCTCGGTGATCGTGCCGGTGCCGTCGACGTGGCCCTGGACGAGGTGGCCGCCGAGGCGTCCGCCGAGCGCCATCGGGCGCTCCAGGTTGACCCGCGAGCCGACGGTCAGCGCGCCGAGGCTGGAGCGGTGCAGCGTCTCGGCCATCACATCCGCGGTGAACTCGCCGTCCGCGGTGTCCACGACCGTCAGACAGACGCCGTTGACGGCGATCGAGTCGCCGTGCCCGGCGCCGTCGGTGACGACGGGGCCGCGCAGCCGGAAGCGAGCGGAGCGACCGGGGGCACCCTCAGTGCCAGCTGGGGGCGAGTCGCCGAGGATCTCGACGGCGGTGACCTCACCCAGTTCTTCGACGATTCCGGTGAACACGTCAGATCTCCTCGTGCGGGGTGTGGCGGACGGGGGTGGCGGTGATCCGCAGATCGGGGCCGAGGCGCGCGGTCTCGGTCACATCGAGTCGCAACGCGTCGGCGAGAGTGGTGATTCCGGCGTCGCCGACGGCGGCGGGCCCGGCGCCGAGCAGGACCGGCGCGAGGTAGGCGACGACCTTGTCGACGGCGCCCGCGGCGAGGAATGCCCCGGCGAGCGTCGGCCCGCCCTCCAGGAGGACGGAGCGGACATCGCGGGCGTACAGCTCGTGGAGCAGGGCGGTGATGCGCAGGCCGCGGCCGGTGGCGGCGCGCGGGAGCCGCACCAGGGGCGCGAGCCCTTCGAGGTGGGCGGCGTCGGTGTCCTCGGCGACGGCGATCAGGGTGGGCGCGGTGCCGTCCAGGACGCGGGCGCCGGGCTTGACGGCCGAGGCGCCGGAGTCGACGACGACCCGCAGCGGCTGGGTGACCTCGTCGTCAGTGAGTCCGGTGACGCGGGCGCCGAGCTGCGGGTCGTCGGCGCGGGCGGTGCCGGAGCCGACGACGACGGCGTCGGCCTGGGCGCGCAGCCGGTGGACGTCGGCGCGGGATTCGGCCGAGGAGATCCAGCGGCTGGTGCCGTCGGCGGCGGCGATCCGGCCGTCGAGAGTGGCCGCGTACTTCCACAGGACGAAGGGGCGGCGGCGCAGGACGGAGGTGAGCCAGGCTTCGTTGACGGCGGCGGCCTCGTCGGCGAGGAGTCCGCCCTCGACGTCGACACCGGCGTCCGCGAGGGTGGCGGCGCCGCCGGTCGCGGTGGGGTTGGGGTCGGGGACGGCGTAGACGACGCGGGACACCCCGGCGTCGATGAGGGCGCGGGCGCAGGGTCCGGTGCGGCCGGAGTGGTTACAGGGCTCCAACGTGACGAGTGCGGTGCCGCCACGGGCCCGCTCGCCCGCCTCCTCCAATGCGTGGACCTCGGCGTGCGGGCCACCGGCGCGCCGGTGCCAGCCTTCGCCGACGGTGCGGCCCTCGGCGTCGAGGATGACGCAGCCGACGACGGGGTTGGGGCTGGTGTGCCCGAGCCCGCGGGCGGCGAGTGCGATGGCGCGGCGCATCGCCGCGGTCTCGGCGGGGGCTTGAGTGGCCACCGGGTCCTCCTGCCTCTTCGGGCACGGACTCCGGGGCTGCCTGGACGACAGAAGCGGAAACAAGCCACGGCGTACGCGCCGCGAAAAGGGGAGCCCGCCCGGCAAACGCACCGGACGCACCACCTGCGGCGGTCACCGAAGCTCGCCCGCCGCGCACTGCCTCCCATCCGGACTTTCACCGTCGGTGCAGGAATTTCACCTGCTCAACCGGCCGCTGGCTGCGGACGGGTCGCGGACTGTTACCGCCGGTTCGGAATTACACCGACCCCGGAGTGCGCTGCTGCTTGTTTCAGTACACGACCAGTTTGCCACGGTTGATCGTCGGCCATGCGGGCGAACCCTGTGGGGTGCCTCACAAGCTTCCGCGACCACCGGTTTCCGGCGCGTGCGAGATCTGGAATGGATCTCACACCTACGGCGGACCCTCCGTCGGTACGGCGCTCCTCACCCTTACGACCTCAAGGAATGATCCGCGATGGCGACTCTTCTGGTGACCGGCGGTACGGGCACGCTCGGACGGGCCGTCGTCGGCCGGCTGCTCGACGACGGCCACGACGTCCGCTCGCTGAGCCGACGGCTCCCCGCCGGACCGCCCGCCCCGGGGCTGCACCCGTACGCGGTGGACCTGCGCGACGGCACCGGGCTGGAAGAGGCGGTGGCGGGCGTGGACACGGTGGTGCACTGCGCGTCCACCCCCTCGGGTGGCGACGAGGAGGCGGCGGGCCACCTCCTGGACGCGGCGCGGGTCGCCGGGGTGAAGCACCTCGTCTACATCTCGATCGTCGGCGTGGGCGGCATCCCGCTCGGCTACTACCGCACCAAGCGGGCGGTGGAACGGATGGTCGAACACTCCGGCATCGACTGGACGATCCTGCGGACGACGCAATTCCACGACCTGCTGCTCCGGGTGGTGAAGACGGGCGCCCGCTCACCGCTGCTGCCGTACCCGACGGGGTTGCGCTTCCAGCCGATCGAGGTACGCGAAGTGGCCGCGCGCATGGCCGAGTTGGCCCTCGGAGCCCCCGCCGGCCGGGTCCCGGACATGGGCGGCCCGCAGGTCCTCGACGTCCGGGACCTGATCCGCCTCACCCTCCGCTACGGCGGCCGCCGCCGCCTGACGGTCCCCCTCTGGCTCCCCGGCCGCACGATGGCGGGCTTCCGCGCGGGCGAGCATCTGCCTCTTATACACATCTCCGAGCCCACGAGACGCTCATGAAACATGCCTTGATGGCCGGTGTCTGGT
>NZ_VKJP01000311.1 GCF_007280575.1 Streptomyces benahoarensis | reverse complement strand
GTCCGCGCGCTGCTCGCCGCGCAGGACACCCTCCGATGGCAGGGGCGCCCGCTGAGTACGGTGCGCTGGCTGCTGTACGGGCCGCTGGTCGTCGACGCGGCACACCGGGGGCGGGGCGTCGCCCGACGGCTGTTCACCATGGCGCGCACCGCCGCCGCGGGCCGCGCGGATGCGCTCGTCGCCTTCATCGAAGCCGCCAACAGGCCGTCCTGGCGCGTCCACGTCGACGGGTTCGGCATGACGCCCCTGGGGGACGTCGCCGTGGGCGAGCGCGTCTACCACGTGGTCGCGGTGGCGCCCCGGGCGGAGTCCGGCTGACGGGCGGATGCGGCGGAGGCCGACGGGCGGCACCACGGAAGTGCTGCCCGGACGGCGGCATCGCGGAGGCGGGGCCCGGCCGAGGGCCCTGCCCCCAAGCCGGAACCCGGGCCCCGCACCCGAGTTCCGGCCGGACGGCCTCAGAGCGCGGACAGCTCCGCGAGCAGGTCGTCGAGGCCCAGCGAACCCTGCGACAGGGCGGCCATGTGCCACGCCTTCAGGTCGAAGGCGGCGCCGTGCCGGGCGCGGGCGGCGGCGCGGCCCTGGAGCCAGACGCGTTCGCCCAGCTTGTAGCCGATCGCCTGCCCGGGAATGCCCTGGTAGCGGACGATCTCACTCTCCACGAAATCCGCCGGCCGACTGCAGTGCGCCGCCAGGAACGCATGCGCCAGCTGCGGCGTCCACCGCTCACCGGGGTGGAACGGCGCATCCGCCGGGATCTCCAGCTCCAGATGCATACCGATGTCGATGATCACGCGGACCGCCCGCATCATCTGCGCGTCGAGGTACCCCAACCGCCGCTCCGGATCGGTGAGGAAGCCCAACTCGTCCATCAGCCGCTCCGCGTACAGGGCCCAGCCCTCGGCGTTGGCGCTGACCATGCCGACGGTGGTCTGGTAATGGGAGAGGTCGTCCGCGACGTGCACCCACTGCGCCAGCTGCAGATGGTGGCCCGGCACGCCCTCGTGGTACCAGGTGGTCACCATGTCGTACACCGGGAAACGGGTCTCGCCCATCGTGGGCAGCCAGGTGCGGCCGGGGCGGCTGAAGTCCAGCGACGGCTGGGTGTAGTACGGCGCGGCGGCGCTGCCGGGCGGCGCGATCCGCGACTCGACCCGCCGCACCCGCTCCGACAGCGCGAAATGCGTACCGTCCAGCTCCGCGATGGTCTCGTCCATCAGCTCCTGGAGCCAGCGCCGGGTCTCCTCGACGCCCTCGATGTGCGTGCCGTTGCCGTCCAGCCAGGCCAGCGCCTCCCACGGGGTGGCCGCACCGGGCAGCACCTTCTCCGCCTCGATGCGCATCTCCGCCAGCAGCCGGTGGAACTCCGACCAGCCGTACGCGTACGCCTCGTCGAGATCGAGGTCCATACCGGTGTAGTACCGCGCCAGCCGGGCGTAGCGCTCGCGGCCCACCACGTCCGGGGCGTCGACGACGGCCGGTGCGTAGTGGGTGTGCAGCCAGTGGCGCAGCTCCGCCAGCGCCCCCGTCGCCACGGCGGCCGCCTCCTCCAGCTCGGTGCGTAGCGCCTGAGGCCCCGGCGCGACGAAGTCGGCGAACCAGCTGCGCGCACCCGCGCCGATCCACTCGTCCAACTGCTCCACGACCGTGGCGACCTGCAGCGGCCCGGCGGGCAGTTCGCGTCGCAGCCCCGCGTCGAGGGCGGCGCGGTACCCCTCCAGGGCGTCCGGCACGGCGCGCAGCCGCCGGGCGATGGCCGCCCAGTCCTCGTTGGTCCCGGACGGCGTGAGGGTGAAGACCTCGCGGACGTGGTGCAGCGGCGAGCCCAGATTGCTGACCGCCCGCAGGCCCTCGCCCGCCTCGTGCACCGCCAGCTCCGCCTCCAGCCGCTCACGCAGCAGCCGCGCGCAGCGCTTCTCGGCCGCGCTCGCCGCGCCCGGCAGCGCCTCGGCGGCCGTCAGCCGCTCCAGCGTGGTGCGGGCGAGCTGGGCCAGGGCCTCTCGCCCGGTGGGCGACAGATCGGGCAGCCGTCCGGAGGAATCGGCGTCGCCGAGGTAGGTGCCGGTGACCGGGTCCAGTGCGATGAGGGCGTCGACGTAGGCGTCGGCGACCTGGCGGGGCAGCGACTCGTCGGGTGTGTGGGTGTACGACATGCCGCCATCCTCGTACGCCCCGGCTGTCCGCGTCACGAATTTCGGCCGGGGCGAACGGGCGCCACCGGAGAACGGAGCACCGGAACCCGCCACGAAGCGCCCACCACCCGCTACGCACGCCCCCGCTCTCCTCCGGCAGCGGCGGCAGACGCCGGTCGCAGAGCCAGGCGTGGAGCAGGGAGCGCAGCGGGCGGTGGCCGTGGTGTTCGGCGAGGGCGAGGAACTCCTCGGTGCCCGCGCTGCCGTGGCGGTAACGGGCGGCCCAACTCCGCAGCAGCGCGAAGAACGTGGCGTCGCCCAGGACGGTGCGCAGGGCGTGGAGGGTGCACGCGCCGCGCGAGTAGACCCGGTCGTCGAAGAGCGTCGAGGGGCGGGTGCGCCGATCCGCATGCGCTGGGCGTCATCGGCCAGATCGGACCAGTTCGACGCGGCCACCTCGCGGGCGCCCGGCCCGCCGGAGTGCTCCGACCACAGCCACCCGCCGTAGGTGGCGAACCCCTCGTTGAGCCAGATGTGCCGCCAGCCGGCGAGGCTGACGCTGTTGCCGGACCAGTGGTGCGCCATCTCGTGCGCCACCAGATGCTCGCTGGTGCGCCGCCCGTCGAGGTGGTTGGTGCCGAACAGCGCGTACGTCTGGTTCTCCACCGGCTCGTCCAGCACCGCGTCGACGACGACCGCCCCGTAGACCTCGAACGGGTACGGGACGAAGAGCCGGGTGAAGAGCGTCATCATCTCCGGCTGCCGCCCGAAGCCGTGGGCGAAGTGCTCGGTGAGGTGGGCGGGGCAGGCGTTGCGCAGCGGCACCGGGCCGCCGTGCTGGCGGCTGAAGACGAACGTCCCGATCTGGACCGGCGCCAGGTAACTGGCCATGGGGTGAACATGTTCGTACGTCCAGGTCCGGGTGGGTCCAGGGCCGGGGGAGTGGCCCCGGAGGACGCCGTTGGCCACCACCTGCAGGACGTCGGGGACGGTGGCCGTGATGCGGTAGGCGGCCTTGTCGTCGGGCCGGTCGTTGCACGGGAACCACGATGGAACGCCCAGCGGCCGGCTGGCCACGACCACGCCGGAGCCCTGCGTGTAGTCCCAGCCGATCGCCCCGAAGGGGCTGCGCACCGGCCCGGCGGCGCCCGGGCGGGCCGTGCCGCCGGTGGCGGCCCCGTCCCTGCGAGGCTCAGCGCGGCGGTCGAGAGGGCGCCGGTCACGAACGTACGGCGGGTCCCACTGCACATGTCTGCGGTCTCTTTCACGGTGTCGTCGCGGTGGGGTACGTCGTCCCGGGGGCGGCGCCCGTACGCCGCCTCCGGGGCGGAGCGTTACGGTCTTACCCGGGCCGACCGGCGCGTCCTGGAGGAACAGCGCGGCCTCCACGTCGACGAACGCCGTCGCCGAACGGTGGGTGACGCCCATGCCCTTCGGACGGCCTGTGGTGCCGGACGTGAAGATGATCCACGCGTCGTCGTCCGGACCCGCATCGCCGGTACGGCCGACAGGCGGGACCTCGGGCCGGGCGACGACGGACCGCCCGGCGCCGATCACGGCGGCCACCCGGCCCTCGCGGCCCTCGCACCAGATGAGTTCAAAGAGTGGGTGGTCCGACGATCAAGGACCTCAGGAAAGGGAAAGGGGCGATTCGCTCGGCGGTTTACCGAAAGGCTGGAATTCCCTTTCCCGGCCGTCGAATTCCGGCCCATTCGTTCGGGGGAAGGCCCGCTCCCCGGAGCCGCGCCGCCCTCGTGGTCCTCGCCTCCCGGGACGGCGGGGCCGGTCGCGGGGCCGACCGCCGTCTGGCCGGTTCCCGGGCCGACCACGGGTCAACTCGGGCCGGAATCCGGTACCGTTCTCCCCACATGGCCGGTCGGTGGCACTGCACGGGGGTACGGATGGAAGCCGACACACGCTGGATGCGCCAATGCGCCGATGACATCGACTCCACGGGCGGCGCCGTGGGAAAGCTCCTCGGAAACGCCGACGGCGCGGTGAGCGCGCTCAAGGGCGCGGCGCCGGGATGGACGTTCACCGACAGCGTCGACGAACTGTCCTCGCGCTGGGAGGCACTCAACAAACTCGTTCGCGACGAGCTGTCCGACGCGGCGGAGAACATGCGTTTCAACGCCAGCGATATCGACGGCAACGAGAATTTCCTCACCGAGACCTGGCACAACATCTTCGGATAGGAGGCCGACCGATGGTGGACCTGACCGGGCTGGTGAGCCTGGATCTCGGGAAGATCCGCAGCGCCGCCTCCGACTGGGACTGGATCGCCTCCCGTCTGCGGCAGTCCCTGGAGAGCTACACGGACGCCGTCACCGCACCCCTGAAGGCCGGGGCGCACTGGAGCGGCGACGACGCGACCGAGGCGTCCCGCACCTGCGAGGGCATCGGCCTCGACCTCGACGCGGTCGCCAAGGAGGCGAACGGCGTCAAGGACTTCCTGGACGACATCGTCGACGGCACCGGCGACGGCTTCCGCAGCCTCGCCGAGCTGCAGCGCCAGGCGACGGAGCTGCAACAGCAGGCCATCGGCGAGGGCTTCAGCGTCAAGGGTGACGGCTCCGTCGCCTGGGTGGTGATACGCGCACCGGGCCCGCTCTCGCCGGAGGAACAGCGCACCGCACGGGAACGCGACGACCGGGCCCAGCAGATCGGGAACCAACTCAAGGACGTGCTCCGCCTGGCGACGGAGGTCGACGGGAGCCTGGAGCGCGGCCTGAAGGTGCTCTTCGGCACGGAGGACACCTTCCGCACCGAGAACCGCGACCGCGTCGACCGCAACGACGCCGGTATGGGCGACGGCTGGAACGAGGCCCAACTCGGGCTCGTCCGCGGCTACCTCAATGCCCAGGGATGGAGCGACGCCGCCGACCTTCTCGGCCACTTCCTTGACGGCTCCGGCGAGCCGGTCGAGGTCGACGCGGACCGTATGCTCGCCGACATGCCGGCCTTCCGCCGAAACGTGGACACCACCCTCGCCGAGGTGAGGAAACTCCCGGACGGCACCTTCGAAAGCTCCTGGCAGAGCAGCGCCCCCGACACCAACGAGGGCGACAAGAGCCTGAACTGGTACTACGCGCTCAACCACTTCCAGTACCGTCTCGTCGGCCACAAGGAGGGCGACCACGTCACCTACCAGGTCGAGGTGCAGAAGCGGTACGACTGGGGTGTCCCCAGCGAGCACCGGCGCGACCTCGACAAGGGGCCGCTCCACTTCGAGCAGGCGGACCTGGCCCGGCTGAACATGGTCGGGATGGCCAAGGACTTCGACGTCAAGGGGCGCAGCACGACGCAGACCGCCGGATAGGAAGTCCGTGACGCCGCGGAGCAGGGGCGACGCCACGACACCCGCCGAGCGGTCCGCGTACGGTGGCCCGGATCAGGAATCGATGTGGCGCAGCGGAAGACGCTGATCTCGTGCGGTGTGCTGGCCGGGCTCGGGCTGCTGGCGGCCGGTCTGTTCAGCTGGTGGATGATCAGCGCACTGCGGTCTCCCGTGGAGGGCTGGCAGGACGGCCCGCCTCCCGCCCGGCCGAGCGCACCGGTCACCTTCAGCATCAGCCCGGATCCGCCGCAGCGCTAGGGGGTGTCCGCAAAGCCCCGCCTGGCTCGCGACGCCCGGCACGCATCCTTGCGGCGTTGTCGGATCGCCCCGATACAACCCGGTATCGGGGCGATCCTCCGCCTTGCGAGGGCACGCACCGGACGCCGCGAGCCCCGTCCTGCGGGCGGACGGCGAGACTTTGCGGACACTCCTGGCGGCACCTCCGCCCGCGGCTCCGGCGCCGCCCCCGTCAGCTGCCCGGCCGGAACGCCAACACCGCTGTATGCCCCCGAACCCCAGAGAATCGCTCAGCGCCAGCGGCACCGGCCGGTCGCGAGGGGCGCCGATGACCAGGCCGAGTGCGGGCGATTCGGGCTCGGGGCGGTGGAAGTTCGCGGTGGGCGGCATGCGGCCGTGGCTGACCGTCAGGGCGGTGAGGGCCGCCTCCATCGCCCCGGCGGCGCCCATGGTGTGGCCGAGGACGCCCTTGGCGGAGGTCACCGGCGGCCCGTCCGTGCCGAACAAGCGGGCCGGCACGGCCGCCTCCGTACGGTCGTTGAGCGGGGTGCCGGTGCCGGTGCCGTGCGCGTGGACATGGGCCGCGCTCCCGGAATTCCTCCGAGGCAGCCTTACGGCGGCCGGAGAGCACCCTTGCTAGGCGTTCAGCCGTAGACAGGAGCCGTGCACCGAAGGAACCATGAATCCAGCCGAGGCGGAACGCCTGATCGCAGCGGGAAGCGTGGAAAGCCGCCGCGGTGAGCTGCTGTGACCCCAGGTGCGCGCCGCGACCATCCGGTCCGGTCCGGCCAGTGAGCGAGGAAGACAGCCATGACGCCTCCGCGCCACCCCAACCGTATGCTGGCCGCCCTGTTGGCCGAGGCCGACTGGTCCGCCACCGACCTCGCCCGGGCCGTCAACGCCCTCGGCGCCGCCCAGGGCCTGCGCCTGCGCTACGACCGCGCCTCGGTGGCCCGTTGGCTCGACGGCGCCCGCCCCTGCCCCCCGGTCACCCACCTCATCGGCCAGGTCCTCGGCCAGCGTCTCGGCCGCCGGGTCACCCTCCAGGGCACCGGACTCACCGAACCGTCCGTCGCCCCCGTACCGAGAGCCGCGCCTGACTCTTATACACATCTCCGAGCCCACGAGACGCTCA
>NZ_VKJP01000310.1 GCF_007280575.1 Streptomyces benahoarensis | reverse complement strand
CGGAGTGTGTATAAGAGACACTCTCCGTGCCGCGCTTGTATCAGCGTCGCGTCCCTCTTCGCGCTGCGCGGCCCACACCGAGGCGACGAGGCAATGACGACGGCGCCACGGTCTCCCTCGCCGACCTCGCACCGGGAATGCAGTGGCGGGCGTCGTCGTTGTGCGAGGAGAATCTGACCGGGTGGCCCAGGAGGACCGCTCGGTACGCATCGGAAGGAGGCAGCCGTGCAACAGCGCAGCCCCGAAACCTATGTCATCGACTACCGTGCCGCGGAGCAGTTGCTGGATGCCCGCGATCCTCGCGGCGCGATCCGGCTGCTCGATTCGGTCATCGCCGCGCACCCGGAGAACACCGCTGCACGGCTGCTGCGTGCTCGCTCCTTCTTCCTCGCGGCTCAGCTCCGCCCGGCCGAGCTGGAGTTCCAGATTGTGCTGGAGCGTGAACCGGACAACGCGTTCGCGCACTTCGCCCTGGGACGCACCTTCGAGCGTGCCGGCCGTCCGGAAGAGGCGCAGCGCCACTTCCGTCTCGCCGCGGCCCTCGAACCGAGGCCCGACTTCCTCCAGGCGGCCCGCTTCGGCACCGGCACCGACGACGCCGGTCCCGATCTGCCGCCTGCTCCCGCTGCCTGATCCTGCGCTCCGGGTGCCCTGGGGCAAGGGGCTACGGGGGACGCGCTCTGCCCCGTGGCCCCGAGGGTCGAGGTCGGGTGAAGGCATCGTTCCGCCCATGGTCGGGCTCGTAGGGCGGTATGTCCTTGCCCGGTTGGTAGTGGGGGCCCTGGTGGAGGTGCCGGATGACCATGGCCAGGTCCATGAGGGTCACCACGGCCAGGGCGGCACAGGCAGCTGCCCAGCCGGGTCTGCCGACCATGACGAAAGCCACGGTTCCGGCGACGGCCCAGACCAGCCCCCAGATGATCAGGCCGAAGCGGATTTTCAGCGGACTACGTGCGTGAAGGGGCTCATTTCCCGTGCGCATTGCCATCCATCTCCCGCATCCATGGTCCTACCGAATCGTCGTGTCGTCACTCACCAATCCGTAGCGTCATGCCACCCTGAGCAGCAGGTCTGAGCCCGTACGAGGGCGGGCCGGCGAGGCGCGAGCCGGTGGTTCTCCGTATGTCTTTGGTTCGCTCTTCATGTCCTCCCGTGCACTCTCCGTGCCCACGCGGAGCGCGGATGCGTGTCAGATGCGGGGATCGCCCACCGGGTGTCTGTTGATCCAGGACAGGCCACCGATGTCGAGCCGGGAGCGTGCCCGGGTCACCGCTACGTAGGCGAGGCGGGACTCGTCGGGGTCGACGGGGCCGGGGAGCGGTATCCCGTCGTCGTGCTCGTCCAGATCATCCGGCTCCGTGAAGTCGTCGCCGATACGCACGCTGTCCCATTCGCGTCCCTTGGCGCGGTGTGCCGTGGAGACGGTGACCTCAGCGCACTCCTCTGGCGAGAGCTGGTCCAGGGTGGCCAGGACCGCTTCGCTTCCGTGGGTGTCGACGAGCTCGACAAGCGGCAGCAGGTCCCGGCCCGCCGGGTCGTACTCCGCGTACTCGCGCAGCTCACTCCACGATGCGAAGAGCATCAGCTCCGGATGCGTGGTCGACCGGCCCGATTCCAGATCGTGTGCGGCGTGTGCGAGGGCACGCAGCGCCCCGCTGCCACCGGCGAGCGCCACCCTGCGGCCCGCCGCCAGTTGCCATATCACCTCCCTCATCGCGCCCCCGTTGGACCGGCAGAGGATGGCTTGAGGGTCACGGACCGCGGTGAGCTCCGTGGTGCGCCACGGCGCTCCGGTGAGGCGCAGTGGCGCGTTCGCCAGGGCCAGCCAGCGGTTCGCTTCGTGCGCGAGTGCCGGGCCGAAGCGGAAGGAGCGGGAGAGGCGGAGGTGTCGGCCGGGGGATCCGGTCATGATGTCGCGGGCTCCGCGCCAGCCGTAGACGGCCTGTGCGGAGTCGCCGACCAGCACCACTTGGGCGTGGTCCCGCTGTGTGTCAAGGACGTGCTCCATGACCGGGTTGGTGTCCTGGGCCTCGTCCAGGAGGAGAAAGTCGGTGGGGATGACGGGCTCCTGCAGCGCCCACATCTTGAGGTAGTGATCGTGGAGGAACCGCACCGCGCCCCGGTCCGGATTCTGCAGGTCGGCCCATGCCTTGCGGGCGTAGGGGAGGACGGCGTCGGCGAGTCGCCTGTGCAGCGGCTCGGCCTCGGCTCCGCGCAGCGGCGGGACGTGGTGGTACGCGAGGCCGGGATCGTCGGACTGGCAGAAGCGGTTGACGGTGCGCAGCGCGGCACAGGACAGGGCCCGGTTGCTGATCTTGCGGGGGCCGAGGCGTAAGGACATTCCGGGGTCGATGCCGAGAGCAGCACCGGTCCGCCATCCGGAGCGCCGGGGAACGTCCATCCGGGCCCGGTATTTTCTGCCGACTTCGGCGTAGGCGAGGGCGTGCGCAGTGGTGCAGGTGGTCTCCGTGGGGAAGGCATGGGCGGCGTCCCGGGCGATGGATCTGTTGAAGGCGAGGTAGCGGCCGCGTCGGCCTTGGGCTCGTGCCTCGTGCGCCAGCATCCCGAGCGTCGTGGTCTTGCCCGTCCCGGCGCCTGCCTGGATCACGAGGTGCGAGCCGGTCCGGAAAGCCTCCGCCGCCGCGGACTGTTCGGTGGTGGGCGTGGTGGTGTGGTGGGCGCGCATGAGCATCTCCTCAACGGCATGGATCGGTCACAGAAAGTGACTTCGTGACTCACTGTAACTCCTCGGTCGTCGTTGCGCGAGACCTTTCATGAGCTGTGGACGACTCCCGCGAGGGAAGGCGTGGCATGGCGGGCGTGCGTGGACGCTGATGGGAGAAATCGCAGCTCAGGGGTGATTGTCAGTGGTGTCTGGTTCCATCGGCGGTGGATCAACCGAATCGATCCGCGGACGGAGGATGCTCGCGTCGGAGCGGCGGAGAGCGGAAGGAAGCGGGGGAGGAGGGGCGGTGCGGACGACCGTAGACTCGCAGGCCGGAGCCGGGTGGCGGACCGAGGCCGCCGAACCGGCGAGCCATGTGACAGTGAGTGATCGATGGGCAGGGGCGGGAGTGGCGGCGGACGACGAGCGGGCGGGACGCGCTGATTCCGCCGACAGCGCCTCGCCGAGCGCGTCCTCTCCCGTCGGGGGCGTGGAGCGCAGGGACTTGGCGGCGTGCGCCGCGCTCTTCCTGCCCGGTTCGCCGCCGCGTGCCGGGACCGTCGCGTTCTGGCGGCCGGACGGAGCCCCGCTCCCGTGCGGGGAAGCCGACGGAAGCGGAGAAAGGGGAGCCGGGGCGGCCACCGGCGGCGGTCCGCCCGGAGGCACCGTGCAGCTGACCGTCGCCCGACGCCACGGCTACGGCGCACGGAGCCGCACGGTCCCCGCCGTTCTCCTGCCGATCGCTGACGCGCTTCCCCTGCTGGTCGACGCCCGGAGCGACCCCGGGGCCCACCCGGCGACCGCCTGCTGGGGCGCCGCCGCCGTCCACGCGCTGCACCTCGCGGCGCGTGGACGGCTGCTGCCCGGCCTCACCGAACAGGACATCGACGCTTGGCGCGCCGGGCCGCTCGACCCGGACGACGCCGCCCATCTCGCCGCCATCGCCGCGGCCATGCCCGGCGAGGCATACGCCACCCCCCTGCCCGGCACCCGCCCGCTGCAGCTCCCCGACCCGGTCGCTCTCGTCCGGCTCTTCGTCGACGCCGTCACCGACACACTGCCGCGTACACCGGGCGCCGCGCTCCTCGCCGGACCCGCCTTCGCCGCCCAGGAGCCGCAGGCGATCCCCGGCACGCGGGAATGGGCGGCCGAAACCGCGGCCGGTGCGGACGCCGGAGTACGCCTCTCCCTGCGACTGGACCTTGCCCCGCACCGGCTCTTCGACAGCCCCGAGGCGCCGCTGCCCGCCACCGGAGGCGACACGGGTGGCCCGGCGGCGGAGCGGAACGCCGCCGCGGCCATCCTCCAGATCCATAACCTCACCGACCCCACTCTGGTGACCGACGCGGCAGACCTGTGGGACGGTGCCGGAGCCGACCGCTTCGGCCCCCGCGCCCGCGTCGACACCCTCCTCGCGCTCCGCCGGGCCGCACGGATCTGGGCACCGCTCGGTCGCCTCCTCGACCGCCCGGTCCCCGACATCCTGCCGCTCGACGAAGACGAACTCACCGACCTGCTGGGCGCGGTGGCACCCCGGCTGAAGGCCGCCGGAGTGGCCGTCCACTGGCCCAGAGAGCTGGCCCGCGGCCTCACGGCCACCGCCGTACTGCGCCCCGCCCCCGGCATCGCTGCCGACGGATTCGGCTTCTTCGACACCAGCCAACTCCTGCGGTTCCGCTGGCAGATGGCCATGGACGGAGTGCCGCTCACCGAGGCCGAGATGGACGAACTCGCCGAGGCGCACCGCCCCATGGTCAGACTGCGCGACCGATGGGTCCTGGTCGACCCCGCCCTCGTCCGCAAGGCCCGCAAACGTGAACTCGGCCTTCTGAATCCGACCGATGCCCTGGCCGCCACCCTCAACGGCACCACGGACATCGACGGTGAAGAGGTGGAGGTCGTCCCCCTGGGGGCGCTCGCCGCGCTGCGCGACCGCCTCACCGACCCCACCCACACCCTGCCGCAGCCACCCGCGCTCCGTGCCACCCTCCGCGACTACCAGCTCCGCGGCGTGACCTGGCTCGACACCATGACCTCCCTCGGCCTCGGCGGCTGCCTCGCCGACGACATGGGCCTGGGGAAAACCGTCACCGTCATCGCCCTCCACCTCCACCGGCGCCCCACCGACCCGGTGCTCGTCGTCTGCCCCGCCTCCCTCCTGGGCAACTGGCAACGCGAGATCGAACGCTTCGCCCCCGGCACCCCCGTACGCCGCTTCCACGGCGCGGGACGCAGCCTCGACGGCGCGGACAGCGGATTCGTCCTCACCACCTACGGGACGATGCGGAGCAGCGCCGCCCAACTGGCCGACCACCCCTGGGCCTGGGTCGTCGCCGACGAGGCCCAGCACATCAAGAACCCTGGTTCCGGCACCGCCAGAGCGCTGCGTGATATCAAGGCGCCCGCCCGCATCGCCCTCACCGGCACCCCCGTCGAGAACAACCTCTCCGAACTCTGGGCCCTCCTCGACTGGACCACCCCCGGGCTCCTCGGGCCCCTGAAAACGTTCCGCGCGCTGCACGCCAGAGACGTCGAAGGCGGCGAAGTCCCCGGCGCCGCGGAGCGCCTCGCGCGGATGGTGCGGCCGTTCATCCTGCGCCGCAGAAAATCCGACCCGGGCATCGTCCCGGAACTCCCGCCCAAGACCGAGACGGACCACCCGGTGGCGCTCGGCCGCGAACAGGCCGCCCTCTACCGGGCGGTCGTCCGGGAAACCCTTGCCGCCATCGAGGGCGCGGAGGGCATCGCCCGCCGCGGCCTGATCATGAAGCTGCTCACCGCGCTCAAGCAGATCTGCAACCACCCCGCCCAGTACCTCAAGGAGGCCGCACCGGGACTCGTCGCCCGCTCCGGCAAGCTCGAACTCCTCGACGAACTGCTCGCCACCATCCTCGCCGAGGGCGGCGCCACCCTGATCTTCACCCAGTACGTCGAAATGGCCCGGCTGCTCGAACATCATCTCCGCACCCGCGGCATCCCGAACCAACTGCTGCACGGAGCGACCCCCGTCGCCCGGCGCGAGGAGATGGTTGACCGCTTCCAGTCCGGCGACGTCCCGGTTTTTCTGCTCTCCCTCAAGGCCGCGGGCACCGGACTGAACCTCACCCGCGCCGGTCACGTGATCCACTACGACCGTTGGTGGAACCCGGCGGTGGAGGAGCAGGCCACCGACCGCGCCTACCGCATCGGCCAGACCCAGCCGGTCCAGGTGCACCGCCTCATCACCGAAGGCACCGTCGAGGACAACATCGCGGACCTCCTCACCGCCAAGAGAGCGCTCGCCGACGCGGTGCTCTCCACCGGGGATACCGCACTCACCGAACTGTCCGACGCCGACCTCGCCGACCTCGTCTCACTCCGGAGGCCCACGTGAGCCCCCGCCCCGCCTCCGGGTACCCCGACCCGTTCGCCGGTGGCCCCCGCCGTCGTCCGGCGGGCCGACAGGTCGCCCCCGGTACCGCTCCGTTCCGCGACCGGCACGCCGCCGGACGCAGAGCGGCCACGGACCGCCTCACCCGCGCCGACCGCTCCCGTACCTTCCCGCCACTGCCACTGCCACCGCACACCGCGGGCGACACCTTCGCCACCACCTGGTGGGGCCGCGCCTGGCTCGACGCCCTCGAAACCACCGCGCTGGACCCCGCACGGCTGGCCCGCGGCCGCGCCTATGCCCGCGACGGCCACGTCGACACTGTCAACATCACCCCCGGACGCATCCTCGCCACCATCCGCGGCAGCCGACCACGGCCCTACAGCGCCGAGATCCGCCTCCGTACCCTCCCCGACGAGGAGTGGGACACCCTCCTGGAGACCGTCGCCGCCGAACCGGCCCAACTGGCCGCGCTCCTGGCCAAGAAGCTCCCCGAAACACTCGCGGACGACACCGTTCCGCTGCTGCCGGGGACCGGAGACCTCGCGCCCCGTTGCTCCTGCCCCGACCACGGACGCCCCTGCAAACACGCCGCCGCCCTCTGCTGCCATGTGGCCCGTCTCCTGGACGCGGACCCCTTCGTCCTGCTGCTCATGCGCGGCCGAGGCGAACGCGAACTCCTCGACGAACTCACCCGCCGCAGCGCCGTCCACACCGCTCGCGAGACCCACCCGAACCGTGGGAACCACAAAGCCCACCGGGCCGACGTGCCCCAGGGGGCCGCCGAACCTCACGTAGTACGCCGATCCCGCCCGGCGGCGCTGTCCCCGGCCGACGAGGTCCGCCCCGAAATCTCCGGCCCGGCCCACCC
>NZ_VKJP01000030.1 GCF_007280575.1 Streptomyces benahoarensis | reverse complement strand
CGCGCGCACGAGCTGACACCCCGCTGACACCCACCCCTGACACCCCACTGACACCCCCCCCGGGGACGGACAGCCGACAAGACGCCCGTCGAACGGCCCCCCTTGGAAGGCCGCCTGCACTGCCACGGCGGGGCAGCCGGGGCGCGGCGGTCGGCCGGAAGGGCGTTGAGCCGGGTGAGACGGGCAGTGAGCCGGGCATGAGACGGGCAACCCGACTCACCCATCACGCCTCTGACCTGCGGTGAGACGGGCTGAGCCGGGTGAGCCGGGCAATTTCAAAAAGGTCCCTCATAGAAGCCTGCGACAGATCCCGATCACCGCCGCGCTCGACAAGCAAGAAGAGCACCCCGGCGCCGGTGCTCCTCTTCTCCCAGCCGACCGGCGACCGCGCTTGTGGCGCAACTTGTGGCTTGTCACCCGAACACACTCCTGGACGGCCGCCGCGCGGCGAAACCGCCCCTGATCTGCGCCGCCACAAGCCACAAGTTGTGGCGCCACAAGCCCCGCCACAAGCCGACTACACAAGCCACAAGCGAAGGACAAGAAGGAGCGGCCTACGGCCGCACGCCCCTCAGCCGCCCACCCAAGGCACCCGCCCCGTCGGCGCCTGCGGCCCGCAGACAGCTGCCGGGAAGCTCTTAAGGAGGGAGCGGCCCCGCCCCTTAAGAGCCCTCCGGCAGAACGACGCACCAGCAGACGGCCACGCCCCGCAGCCCAGCCGCGCCCAGCCGCCGTCACACCCGCCGTCACGGGCCCGTGACGGCGTCACACCCCCGTCACGGGCCACCGTGACACCCGTGACGGAAACCGTGACAGCACCCGTGACGCCCGTGACAGACCCCGTGACGCCGTGACGGAACCCGTGACGGCCTTGACGCCGCGACGAAGAAGAGACCACCCCGCCCCCGCGCCGGGGTGGTCTCTTCCCACACCGCGCCGCACCCCGCCGACAGCGCCCCCGCCGCCGGACAGCCGTCGCATCGCCGGGCACACCCCGGCGCGGGCCAGCGAGGCTCTTAGCGGGGGCGCCCCCTTACTAAGAGCCTCCCTGCGGGGGCGCCAGGCCGCACCATCCTGACGAGCCACCCGCAGACGCCCACCAGGCGCACCCCGGCGCCCCGTAGGCGGCCGAAGGACGCGCGGCCGAAGGCCGCTCCTTCTTGCCCTTCAGCTTGTCGCTTGTCGCTTGTCTTGTCGCTCGTCGCCCCGCAGGTCAAAGCCACCAACCCACCGCCAGCACCCCCATACCGGCCGCAGACGACAAGCGACAAGCGACAAGCGCGCGGCACACGCGCGGCAGCGCGCGGAAGCTGCGCGGCACACGCGCGGCAGCGCGCGGAAGACCACCACCAGGCGCGCGGCACCGCGCGGCAACGTCCAGTTTTCTGGACACCAACGCGCGGCACCGCGCGGCAGCACACCCACACCGCGCGGCACCCGCGCGGAAGACGACGGGGAAGCGCGCGGAAGGCGCGCGGCACCGACGGGGAAGCGCGCGGTTTCCGTGGCCGCAACGCGCGGCGTTCTGGGCCGTCTGTGGGCCGTCAAAGGGTCACCCGGGACGACCACCAACGACCAACAACAATCCCGTTTCTGCTGCCCAGAGGCTGGTAGGGGGGCGTTTATCGAGGTCCCAAAGCCGGGTTGCCAGACCCAGGGGAAGAAGAAGTAGGTCCAGCAGGCGGCCGACAGCACAAAGCCCCGCGCGCCGGAAAGGCGCGCGGGGCCGTCGTGCTCAAGGGGCGGCCGCCCCGATGTCAGCCGCAGGATCCGCCGCACTGGCAGGGTGCGCCGCCCTGGCAGCCGCAGCTGCATCCGGCGCCGCAGCCGCATGCGCCGAGCAGTGGCAGACGGGGCCGTTCGCCGGGGATCTGTTCGGTGCGGGCCGTCGTGTCGTGGGTCTCCGTACTGCGTGCCATGACTTGCCTCCTCTGGATCACCTGCCGCCATTCCAAGCCCGCGCACCGCGGCGCGTCAACGGCGCGCAGAGGCACACTGCCCCGGCGCACGCCGCCGGCACCCGCCTCCGGCCGACCGGCGCCCCCGCACCGGCCGACCCGCCTCCGGGCCCGTCCCCCTACGCCGTGAGCGGCCGGATCACGCGCCCTCGACCGCCGTCGGCGGGGCGATCTCGTCGGCGTGCTCACCGGTCACCAGATAGACGACCCGCTTCGCCACCGAGACCGCGTGGTCGGCGAACCGCTCGTAGTAGCGGCCCAGCAGGGTCACGTCCACGGCCGTCTCGATGCCGTGCTTCCAGCGGTCGTCCATCAGGTGCTGGAAGAGCGCGCGGTGCAGCCGGTCCATCGCGTCGTCGTCCTGCTCCAGCTGGAGCGCCAGGTCGACGTCCTTGGTGATGATGACCTCACCCGCCTTCGCCATCAGGCGCTGCGCCAGCTGGCCCATCTCCAGGATGGTGGCGTGCAGATCACGCGGTACGGCCGTCTCCGGGAAGCGCAGCCGGGCCAGCTTGGCGACGTGCTGGGCGAGGTCGCCGGAGCGCTCCAGGTCGGCGCTCATCCGCAGCGAGGTGACGACGATCCGCAGATCGGTGGCGACCGGCTGCTGCCGGGCGAGCAGGGTTATCGCCCGGGCCTCCAGATCGCGCTGGAGGTCGTCGACCTTCTCGTCGGCGGCGATCACGCTCTCGGCCAGCTTCAGGTCCGCGTCCAGGATCGCCGTGGTGGCGCGCCCGATCGCGGAGCCGACGAGGCGGGCCATCTCGACCAGGCCCTCGCCGATCGAATCCAGCTCCTCGTGGTACGCGTCCCGCATCTGTGACCTTCTCTCGCATCGACTGGTGGCGTGGGCGAACGGGGGCGCGGACGGTGCGCACACACGTTCCGCTCCCACGCTCCCACGGACGGTGTGCGTACGGACGGGACTCCGCGAAGAGCCCGTCGGCCGCCCGGGGCCCGGGGAAGGGGGCCCCGGACGGACCGGACCGGCCCCGGAGGGTCGTCCGGGCGCCGGATCCGGAGCGGTCGCCGGAAGCGATGGCTCCGGCGGACCGCACCGCTGCTGCGGGACCGTTTCGCGCCCGCATCCGCACGGCTTCACAGTGCGCGGGCATCACGACGAGCGGTGCCACCGGGGGTGAAGCAGGGGCGGCCTCAAGGTGAACTCTGGGCGACGTGGCCACGGCCGGTGCGGCGCGCGGAACGGCCCTCCGGGCGCGGCGCAGGCCCGGAAGAGGGCACTTCCGGGGGAGCGTACGGAGCCGTTCGGCGCTGCCGATACGCCCGGAACGGCCGGGATTCGCCCTGAACGGCCGATCCCCGGCCGCCGGAATGAACCACCTCTGACGCCACGGTGAACTCTGGGCGACGGGTGTTCGAGCAGACACCCGGACGGCTGGGGAAGTGTCGGACCTGCCGCATAACCTGGAGTCATGAACGTGGACGCCGCCTTCGCCGCAGTGGCAGCGATCGCCGGTCTGGGGACCGGCGTCTTCGCCATGCTGGCGTTCCGCTGGAGCGAGCGGGACCAGGTCAAACCCACCCGCACCTCCCTGCACACCGACGCGGTCCTGCCGCCCGGCGTCGACACCGTCCTCTCCGTACTCCGCTCCTCCGCCGTCGTGCTCGACGAGTCCGACGCCGTCGTCAAGGCCAGCTCCGCCGCGTACGCCCTCGGGCTGGTCCGCGGCGGGAAGCTCGCCGTCGAACCGATGATGCAGATGACCCGCGACACCCGCCGCGACGGCGAGATACGCCAGGTCGAGCTGGACCTGCCACGCCGCGGCACCGGCCGCGGCGACACCCTCGCGGTCTCCGCCCGGGTCGCCCCGCTCGGCTCCCGGCTGGTGCTCCTCCTCGTCGAAGACCTCACCGAGGCCCGCCGCATCGAGGCGGTCCGCCGCGACTTCGTCGCCAACGTCAGCCATGAGCTGAAGACCCCGGTCGGCGCGCTCTCCCTGCTGTCCGAGGCGGTGATGGACGCCAGTGACGACCCCGAGGCCGTCACCCGCTTCGCCGGCCGGATGCAGAATGAGGCCACCCGCCTCACCAACCTCGTCCAGGAGCTGATCGACCTCTCCCGGGTCCAGAACGACGACCCGCTGGAGGACGCCGAGCCGGTGCCGGTCCAGGAGCTGGTCGCCGAGGCGATGGACCGCTGCCGCCAGCCGGCCGGTACGAAGCAGATCACCATGGCCTCCAACATGGGCGTGCCCTCCGGCGCCACCGCGGAGGGTGAGAGCGGCCGGCGCCCGCTGCCCGTTCCCGACCTGAACGTCTGGGGCAACCGCGGCCAGCTCGCCGCGGCCCTCGGCAACCTCGTCGAGAACGCCGTCAACTACTCCCCGGCGCACACCCGCGTCGGGATCGCCGCCCGCCGGGTGTCCGCGCCCGGCGGCGACGTGATCGAGATCGCCGTGACCGACCAGGGCATCGGCATCTCCGAGAAGGACCGGGACCGCGTCTTCGAGCGGTTCTACCGCGTGGACCCGGCGCGTTCGCGCGCCACCGGCGGGACCGGCCTCGGCCTCGCCATCGTCAAACACGTGGCCGCCTCCCACGGCGGAGAGGTCACCGTGTGGAGCGCTGAGGGACAGGGCTCCACCTTCACCCTGCGTCTCCCGGAAGCCGGTGCCGTACGCGACCGCGAACGGCCCGCCGACCGCACAGCTGCGGAGGGCCTCGACGAAGAGGACCGCCCGTACGAGACCTTCAACGATCCACTTCCTGCTCACCCCGCCCCGGAGGTCCTTCCGTGACCCGAGTGCTCGTCGTCGAGGACGAGGAATCGTTCAGCGACGCACTGTCGTACATGCTCCGCAAGGAGGGCTTCGAGGTCGCCATCGCGGCGACGGGCCCCGACGGCTTGGACGAGTTCGAGCGCAACGGCGCCGACCTGGTCCTGCTCGACCTGATGCTGCCGGGCCTGCCCGGCACCGAGGTCTGCCGCCAGCTGCGGGGCCGCTCCAACGTCCCGGTCATCATGGTGACCGCCAAGGACAGCGAGATCGACAAGGTCGTCGGCCTGGAAATAGGAGCCGACGACTACGTCACCAAGCCGTTCTCCTCGCGCGAGCTGGTCGCCCGGATCCGCGCGGTGCTGCGCCGCCGCGGCGAGCCGGAGGAGGTCGCACCGCAGGCACTGGAGGCCGGTCCGGTCCGCATGGACGTCGACCGGCACGTCGTGACCGTCGGCGGCGCCAAGGTCGACCTGCCGCTCAAGGAGTTCGACCTCCTGGAGATGCTGCTGCGCAACGCCGGACGTGTGCTGACCCGTATGCAGCTCATCGACCGTGTCTGGGGCGCCGACTACGTGGGCGACACCAAGACGCTGGACGTCCACGTCAAGCGGCTCCGGGCCAAGATCGAGCCGGACCCGGGCGCACCCCGCTACCTCGTCACCGTCCGCGGACTGGGCTACAAGTTCGAGCCGTGACCGGTGGCCGCCCTCCGGGGCGGCCACCGGACGCCACTGGGGCGCCCCTCCGGATCGGAGGGGCGCCCCAGTGGCGTTGCTGCGGAGAGCGGTGGCTCAGTGGCCGGAGTGCACCGCCTCGCCGTTCCCGGCGGGCTCGCCGGGCTTACCCGACTCGGAGGGCTTCCCGGACTCCGACGGCTTGCCCGACTCCGAGGGCTTGCCGCTCTCGGAGGGCTGGCCGGACTCGGTCGGCGTCACACCGGGCTGCGGGACGATCTCGGGGCCGAAGTCCTTGAAGTAGCTGTGCGCGGGCACGACCAGCGCCGGGATCCGGACCTTGCCGGTGCTGCTGAAGGTGAAGGTGACCGGCTGCGCGTTGCCATCCTGCGCGGCCTCCCGGCCGCTGGCCAGGACCGCCGACGCGTTGCCCTTGCCACCGAGCACCAGGTAGCCACCGGCGGGCACCGTCAGGGGGCCCTTGGCGCCCTTCGCCGGGCTGAGCTCGGCGCTCTGGCCGGTGCCGGGGAGGGTGACGGAGTCGAGCTTCTGGTCCTTGGTGCCGTTGTTGAACAGCGTCGCGGTGACCACGGCCGGGCCCTTGGCCTTCAGGTCGGGCTGGGTGATCACATTCGCGTTCTGGACCTTGATGTCACCGACGGAGGTCTCGGCGTTGTCCGGCTCGACCTCCAGTGTCTGGGCGTTGTTCCCGGCGCCGCACGCGGAGAGCGAGGCGATGGAGAGCGTAAGGACGGTGGCGGCGAGGACGCCGCGTCGAAGGCTGCGGCTCACGGCGGCGGCATCTCCTTGGACGATCTTCGGCGGCCGAACGGCGTCCGGTCGCGGGTGGACGGCTGGGCGGCGCAGCGTACGCGTCACGGTCGACGCATACGTAAAGCCGCCCTAAGGGTGTGTCAGCGCCGCTAGGTTACCGAGCCGTCTTCGCGCCGCCGCACCCGACCCGCCCCCAGCGCGATCACGAGCCGCCCCGACGGGCCGGAAGCGTCCCCTCAGGATGTGTCTCCGGCGAGGTGTGACGGCGCATGGTTCGTGACGGGAATATGCGCGGAGAGCGTGTTACCGCGTCCGGGCGGCCGGATTCCGTGCCGTTCCCCTACGAAAGAAGTATTCGCCGGGAAAACCGTCCGCCCACAGAATTGATCACCGGGTCGGTACACCGGAAGGTGATCAATTCCAGAAACCCGTCCGAGAGGTCGACGGAGATCGAACGGAGTAGCGGAAGTCGCTCATACGGATCGGTGCAAAGCGGGCCTTTCGCCCTCTCCGGCGAGGGCTTCAGGGCGCGTTGCGGGCATGTTTCCGTCCACTGAAGAAGCGCCTCTCACCTGCGGATACCCGCATTCCGACCCCCTGCGCAGCACGGGGCGGCCGTTGTTGTCAAGCCCCGAGATGTGCCCTGACCTGCGAAAACGCCATTCAGAACGGTCCGTTCCCGTGTTAGCATGGATAGCCACGGAAGGGGTACCTGTCACATGACGTTCAAGGTTGGCGACACCGTGGTCTATCCCCATCACGGGGCCGCGCTGATCGAGGCCATCGAAACTCGCCAGATCAAAGGCGTGGACAAGACCTACTTGGTGCTGAAGGTCGCCCAGGGTGATCTGACGGTTCGTGTACCGGCGGACAATGCGGAGTTTGTCGGTGTGCGCGACGTGGTCGGCCAGGACGGGCTGGACCGGGTCTTCGAGGTGCTCCGCGCACCGTACGCCGAAGAGCCGACGAACTGGTCCCGTCGTTACAAGGCGAATCTTGAGAAGCTCGCCTCCGGTGACGTGATCAAGGTCGCCGAAGTGGTGCGCGATCTCTGGCGCCGGGAGCGTGAGCGCGGACTGTCCGCCGGTGAGAAGCGCATGCTCGCCAAGGCCCGCCAGATCCTGGTGAGCGAACTCGCCCTCGCGGAGAACACCAACGAAGACAAGGCCGAGGCCCTGCTCGACGAGGTCCTCGCGTCCTGACGACGCGCAGACCGCGCCGCAGCGCTCCGTGCGACGACACGGACGGACCGGCGTGGTGAGCGGCGTGGAGGACGCGCCGCAGTGAAGAGCACGCAGTGATGCCGCGGTGCCCGATGACGATCCCAGGATCTGTTGCCGGGCGCTGCGGCATATCTGCGCCCGCGCGGCCGGTCCCGGGGCTTTGGCGCCAGCCGGGCGGCGAAGTGGTGCGCCGGGCTCGGGCCACTGCCTCGACCACTGTCACGGAAGGGGCGGTTGAGGCGTGGCGCCCGGCACGGTGAGGCCATACCCACGTCGGCCGCGACAACAAACCTGTCTGCCCCAATTCCGGGACCTCCCGGACTCCGGAGCCCTCGATGCCAGATCCCTCCCGTCCGATCCGTACTGCCGCGGTGATCCCCGCGGCCGGTCGCGGCGTCCGCCTCGGACCCGGCGCCCCCAAGGCGCTGCGCACCCTCGGCGGCACCCCGATGCTGGTCCACGCGGTCCGCGCGATGGCCGCGTCCCGCGCTGTCTCCCTCGTCGTCGTGGTCGCGCCGCCGGACGGCGCGCCCGAGGTGCGTACCCTCCTCGACGAGCACTCCTTCGGCCGCACCGAGCTGCTGGTGGTGCCCGGCGGTGAGACTCGGCAGGAGTCGGTGCGCCGCGGGCTCGACGCGCTGCCCGACGGCATCGACGTGGTCCTCGTGCACGACGCGGCGCGGCCGCTGGTGCCCGTCGACACCGTCGACGCGGTGATCGCCACCGTCCGCTCCGGCGCCCCGGCGGTCGTCCCGGCGCTGCCGCTCGCCGACACCGTCAAGCAGGTCGAACCGCGCCCCCGGGGCGAGGCGGAACCGGTGACCGGCACCCCGGAGCGGGCGCTGCTGCGCGCGGTCCAGACGCCGCAGGGTTTCGACCGGGAGACCCTGCTCAAGGCGCACGACACGGTCGTCGAGGGCGAGGGCGCCACCGACGACGCGGGCCTGGTGGAACGGCTCGGGGCCCCGGTCGTCGTCGTCCCCGGCCATGAGGAAGCGTTCAAGGTGACCCGGCCGCTGGACCTCGTCCTGGCCGAGGCCGTACTCGCCCGTAGGAGGGCCACTGATGGGTATGTCTGAGCCGGTCGGGCAGTCCGGGCCGGAGGCGGGGGGCGCCGTGGGGCTGCCCGGGATGCCGCTCGTCGGGATCGGCACCGACGTCCACGCCTTCGAGCGGGGGCGGGAGCTGTGGTGCGCCGGGCTGCTCTGGGAGGGCGCCGAGTACGGCCTCGCCGGGCACAGCGACGGCGATGTGGCCGCGCACGCCGCCTGCGACGCGCTGTTCTCCGCCGCCGGGGTCGGCGACCTCGGCGCGCACTTCGGTACCGACCGCCCCGAGTGGTCCGGCGCCTCCGGCGTGACCCTGCTGGCCGAGGCGGCGCGCATCGTACGGGCCGAAGGGTTCGCCATCGGCAACGTCTCCGTGCAGGTCATCGGCGTACGGCCGAAGATCGGCAAGCGGCGGGACGAGGCGCAGCGGGCGCTGTCCGCCGCCGTCGGGGCGCCGGTCTCGGTGTCCGGCACGACGTCGGACGGCCTCGGCCTCACCGGCCGCGCGGAGGGCCTCGCGGCGGTGGCGACGGCGCTGGTGGTCCGCACGGCGTGAGGCTGCGGGCGGTCGGAGTGGTCCGGTCCGCGAACGACCGGGCCGCGAGCGGTGTGAGCTCGTAGGGGACGTACACCGGGGTCTTCCCGCAGAGGGCTGGGCGCGGCCCCTACGGGGAGCCCCGGCAAATCCCTGACAACGGCGGGAATGCCGTTCGGCGGCGGGGAGTTGGGGAAGGAACGGAGTGTCCGCGACCGGCCCGATTCCCAGGAAGGATCCCTCGTGACGACCGCCCTTTCCGACGATCTGAAGAGGCTTCTCGACACCCCGGTCTTCGTGACCGTGGCGACGATCCAGCCGGACGGCAGTCCGCAGCTCTCCCCGGTCTGGGTGAAGCGGGACGGCGAGGAGCTGCTGATCTTCACGACGCTCGGCCGGCGCAAGACCGAGAACCTCCGGCGCGACCCCCGCATCGGCGTCCTCGTCCAGCCGCCCGACGCCCCCTATCTCTACGCGGAGATACGCGGCACGGCCACGCTCACCACCGAGGGCGGCCGGGAGCTGATGGACGAGCTGTCGCAGAAGTACACCGGACAGGACTACGCCGACTTCCGTCCCGGTATGGCGGACAGCGGCGATCAGGTGGTCGTACGGATCACGCCGCGCAAAGTGGTGGGCCGGATCTGAGCGGACGGCGGGCGCGCCGCCGTCGAGGGGTGATCGCGGGGCGGCTGCGTCCGGGCGCGGAATCCGGGGTGCCGGACCGCGTGCGCGGCACCGGGCACGCACCCTCACATCCGGTTCGAAACGGGCGAGCGTCACGCTTCGGAAACCGTGGCCCCAGGGGGCACGGGGCACTCCCTCGTTCCGACTACCCTGGTTCCGTGACGATTCGCCTGTACGACACCAGCGCCCGGCAGATCCGTGACTTCACCCCGCTCGTTCCGGGCTGTGTCTCGATCTACCTGTGTGGCGCGACGGTGCAGGCTGCGCCGCACATCGGGCACATCAGGTCGGGCCTGAACTTCGACATCATGCGCCGCTGGTTCAGCTACCGCGGCTACGACGTGACGTTCGTCCGCAACGTGACCGACATCGACGACAAGATCATCAAGAAGTCCGCCGAGCAGGGCCGCTCCTGGTGGTCGATCGGGTACGCCAACGAGGTCGCCTTCAACGAGGCGTACGACGCGCTCGGCTGCCTGCGGCCGACCTACGAGCCGCGGGCCACCGGCCACATCCCCGAGATGATCGAGATGATGCGCGGCCTGATCGAGCGCGGCCACGCCTACGCCGCCGACGGCAACGTCTACTTCGACGTGCGCTCCTTCCCCGGCTACCTGGAGCTGTCCAACCAGGAGCTGGACAGCCTGCGGCAGCCGTCGGGCGAGGGCGAGACCGGCAAGCGTGACTCGCGGGACTTCGCGATGTGGAAGGCGGCCAAGGAGGGCGAGCCCAGCTGGGAGACGCCCTGGGGCCGCGGCCGCCCGGGCTGGCACCTGGAGTGCTCCGCGATGGCGCACAAGTACCTGGGCAGTGCCTTCGACATCCACGGTGGCGGCGTCGACCTCGTCTTCCCGCACCACGAGAACGAGATCGCGCAGGCGAAGGCGTTCGGCGACGACTTCGCCGCGTACTGGTCGCACAATGCCTGGGTGACCATGAGCGGCGAGAAGATGTCCAAGTCGCTGGGCAACTCCGTGCTGGTCAGCGAGATGGTCAAGCGCTGGCGCCCGATCGTGCTGCGCTACTACCTCGGCACCCCGCACTACCGCTCGATGATCGAGTACAGCGAGGAGGCGCTGCGCGAGGCCGAGGCGGCGTTCGCGCGGATCGAGGGCTTCGTCCAGCGTGTCGTGGAGAAGGCCGGCAAGACCGTCGAGCCCGCCGCCGAGGTGCCGCCCGCCTTCGCCGAGGCGATGGACGACGATCTGGGCGTCCCGCAGGCGTTGGCGATCGTGCACACCACCGTCCGGCAGGGCAACTCCGCGCTGACCGCCGACGACAAGGAGGCGGCGGTCGCACGCCTCGCGGAGCTGCGGGCGATGCTCGGCGTGCTCGGCCTCGACCCGCTCGACGAGCGCTGGTCCGGCGGTGCCGAGCGCGGCGAGGACCTGCACGGCGTGGTCGACTCGCTGGTCCGCCTCGTGCTCGACCAGCGGCAGGCCGCCCGGTCGCGGAAGGACTACGCCACCGCCGACGCCATTCGCGACCAGCTCCAGCAGTCCGGTCTCGCCATCGAGGACACCCCGTCGGGTCCGCGCTGGTCGCTGTCGTGACCGCCCCCGGGCACCGCACCGCCGCGCTGCCCTGACCTCGTCGCGCGCCACGGCGGCACCGTCGCCGTGGCCCGGCCGCCGTCCGGATTCGCCCTCCCCGGCGGCCGCAGGCGACACTCAATCCATACGTACGTATCCACTCCACGTCGCGAGACGTCGAGAGCAGTGAAGAAACGGGTGACCCATGGCCGGCAACAGCCAGCGCAGGAACCGCCGCACGTCCAACAAGAAGGGCGCGCAGGTCGGCAGCGGCGGCCAGCGGCGCCGGGGCCTCGAAGGCAAGGGACCGACCCCGCCCGCCTCCGCCCGCAAGGGACATGTCAAGAACCGAGTCGCCAACGCCAAGGCGAAGCAGGTGGCCGCGCGCCGTCCCGCCCCGCGGCGCGGGGGCGCGAAGGGCACGGCCGAGCTGGTCGTCGGCCGTAACCCGGTCTTCGAGGCGCTGCGCGACGGCGTCCCCGCGACCACCCTCTACATCCAGCAGTTCATCGACTCCGACGAGCGGGTCCGCGAGGCGTTGCAGCTCGCCACGCAGCGCGGCGACATCAACCTGATGGAGGCGCCCCGCCCCGAGCTGGACCGGATGACCAACGGCCTCAACCACCAGGGCCTGGTCCTGCAGGTGCCGCCGTACGACTACGCGCACCCCGAGGACCTGGCGGCCGCCGCGTTCGACGACGGCGAGGAGCCGCTGATCGTGGCGCTCGACGGCGTCACCGACCCGCGCAACCTCGGCGCGGTCGTCCGCTCCGTCTGCGCGTTCGGCGGTCACGGCGTGGTCGTGCCGGAGCGCCGCGCGGCCGGGATGACCGCCGGTGCGTGGAAGACCTCGGCGGGCACCGCGGCCCGTACGCCGGTCGCCCGCGCCACCAACCTGACCCGGACGCTGGAGCAGTACCAGAAGGCCGGTCTCATGGTCGTCGGGCTGGCCGCCGACGGCGAGATGGAGCTCCAGGACGTCGAGGCGCTGGACGGCCCGGTCGTGATCGTCGTCGGCAGCGAGGGCAAGGGCCTGTCGCGGCTGGTCGGCGAGACCTGCGACGTGCGGGTGCGGATCCCGATGCCGGGCGGCGCGGAGTCGCTGAACGCCGGTGTCGCCGCCGGCGTCGTCCTGTGGGAGGCGGCCCGCCGCCGCGGCTGAGCGCGCACCGTCGGGCGCCGGGCCACAGCCCGGTGCCCGACGGTCCGGCCGCACAGAGCCGCAGGGCAGGGCGTGACGCTCCGTGCGACTTCCGGCGATCCTGTGATTTTTTGACGGGTCTCGGACAGATCGGCCAGGTCAAGGCAGTGTCTTAACCGCTCGTCACTCGGTTAGATGTGCGTGGACACCAGAACACCCCGCATGCCTACGGGGGGACGCTCGCCGGGCTTCGATGACGAGCCGCCGCTGAGCTCGGTCAAGGTGCCGTGCGATCCCGCGCAGGTCATCGTCAACCACGCCAGCTTCCGCGTACAACTCGCTGCCCCCGTGGTGGGCCGGGTCAGGGCCGCGGCCCGCGCTCCCGTCCTCGGCGCGCGGGGCGGCCGCCGGGCGCCCGTGGTGTGGAGCGGCCGCACCGATCCGGGCGGCTCGTCCGGCGCCACCACCCAGCTCCTGCGCGCCGTCCGCACCTCCGGCATCGGCCTGGACACCGACGAGGGCGACGACGTCGCGGCGACGCAGATCCTGCCGCGGGTGGCCGCCGACACCGGCCCCACCGTCATCGGCCAGCGCGGCCCCACCGACGCCGACACCGCGCTGCTGCGCCCGGTGCGGCCCGGCCCGTACGACCCGTACGGCGCCGACCGGGAGGCGTTCAGGAGCGGGCGCGATGCCGCGTACGACGACGCGTACGCGGGCGACGGCGACGCGGACCGCTTCGAGGCGCGGGAGAGGTACGACGCCTCCGGGCGGCGCCGGGGCGGCGACAGCGTCCGCCACGCGTACTACCCGGGCCGCCGGATGAACCTCGGCGTCGTCCTGCTGCCGCTGCGCATCTTCCTCGGCCTGATCTCGATCTACGCGGGCATGGGAAAGCTCTGCGACCCCGTCTACTTCGACGGCGGCGAGCGCGGTTCGATGGTGAAGTGGCTGTCGTCGCTGGAGCCGTGGGCGCTGGCCGTCCCGCTGCGCGACTTCGCGCTGGCGCACCCGGTGGGCTCCGGGCTCACCGTCGCGTTCCTCCAGGTCGTCGTCGGTGTGCTGACCATCTGCGGGCTGTGGCAGCGGCTCGCCGCGTCGGTCGGCGCGCTGCTCTCCGCGGTGCTGCTGATGACCGTCACCTGGCACAGCATCCCGGCGTACGACGCGCCCGACATCATCTACCTGGCCGCCTGGAGCCCGCTGGTCATCGCGGGTGCCCCGGTGTACTCCCTCGACGCCCGGCTGGCCGGCGAGGCGTGGCGGCAGCTCGGCCCCCGCGTCGACGTCATCGACCTGCGGCGGCGGGTGCTGCGCCGCGGCGCCGCGATGACCGCGGTGATCGCCGGGCTGACGCTGCTGATCGGCTCGGTGCTCGGCGGCGCCGTACGGTCGGCGACGGTGACGTCCGTGCCGCGGCCCGGCGAGCCGGCGATCAACAACCTGCCCGGTCGGCCGCTGCCCAGCCCGCACCGGCAGGCGACCCGCCCGCAGCAGACCCGGACCGCCGCCCCGCAGCGGCCCGGCACGCCGACCCCGGGTGCCGCGCACACCGCGGGTCCGACGGGTGCGCCGTCCTCGCCCGCGGGCAGCAGCTCCCCGACGGCCGGGGCGACCAGCGGCACCGGCCGCCAGCCCGGCGCGGCCGCCACGACCGGCGCTCCGCAGCAGTCCGCCTCGACCCGGGCTCCGGCGCCGACCCCGGCGCAGACGTCCGGCGGCACGGGCGGCGGGACCACCGGCTCGGGCGACGACGGCTCCGGCTCGTCCGACGGCAAGCCGAAGGACCACACCGGGACCCTGGGCGGCCTTCTGGGCTGATCCCCGTAGGGCCCGACCGGCGACCCGCCGGGCAGCGTACGAACGGCCCCCGCGTACGGAACGTTTCCGTCCGCGGGGGCCGTTCCGTATCGGGAGACGAGCGGAACCGTCGGGAGACGAGCGGAACCGTCGGGAGACGAGCGGAACCGTCGGGAGACGAGCGGAACCGTCGGGAGACGAGCGGAACCGTCGGGAGACGAGCGGAACCGTCGGGTGGCGGGCCGGGCCCTCCGGTGGCGGGCCGGTACCGCCCGGCGGCAGGCCCGTGGGGCTGCGGGCCCTGCCGCCGGTCCGGTGGCGCGCAGGCCCCGTCAGACGTCGGGCAGCCCCCGTAGCCAGTCGATGAGGAGGCGGTTGACCTCGTCCGGACGCTCCTGCTGGACCCAGTGGCCGCAGCCGTCCAGGAGGTGTGCGGCGGCGAGGCCCGGCAGCGTGGTGGGGAACGCGGCGATGGCGTCGGCGAGCCAGGTCGTGGAGGCGTCGCGGGTGCCGCCGATGAAGAGCGAAGGCTGGGGGATCGGTGCGCCGTCCAGGCCGGCGGTGGCCGTCCAGTCGCGGTCGGCGTTGCGGTAGCGGTTCAGCGCGCCGGTCAGTCCCGTACGCGTGAACTCCGCGGCGTAGAAGTCGAGGGCGGCCTCGTCCAGCCAGGCCGGGGTGCGGTCGCGGACGAAGCGGTCGCTGAGGCGGCCGCCCTCGGGGACGAAGAAGTGGCCGGTGGAGCCGGTCGGCGGCATGGTGTCGCCGGAGAGTGAGGCGTAGAAACCGGCGAGCCAGGAGCGGACGTCCGGCTCGATCTCCGCCTCGGCGCGGCCCGGTTCCTGGAAATGGCGGACGTAGAACTCCTCGTCGCCGCCGAGCGCCGCGAAGGCGTCGGACGGCCGGACGGGCCCGCGCGGCGCGTACGGGACGCTCAGCAGGGCCACGGCGGAGCAGACATCGGGCCGCAGCAGCGCGGTGTGCGCGGCGATCGGGGAGCCCCAGTCGTGGCCGACGAGGACCGCGTCGCGGGCGCCGAGGGCGCGGATCACGGCGGCGTTGTCGGCGACGTGCGCCGCCATGTCGTACGCCTCGACGGCGGCGGGCCGGACGGAGCGGCCGTAGCCGCGCAGGTCGAGGGCGGCGGCGCGGTAGCCCGCCGCGGCGAGCGCCGGGAGTTGGTGACGCCAGGAGTACCAGGACTCCGGGAAGCCGTGCAGGAGGAGGACGAGCGGGCCGTCACCCTGCTCGACAAGATGGAGACGGCCGCCGGGGGTGTCCACCAGGTGGTGGGTCCACTGCGGTGACGGTGCGGGCTGCGGCATCGGTCCTCCCGGGGGCGTCGGTCGCGCCAGGATGCGGCACCCGCCCGGCGGCCCGTACACGGATTTGCCGTTCCGGCAAACCGGCCGCGCTCAACTCTTCGTGGCACCCAGCTCCTTGGCGGCCTCGGCGAGGTCCTTGGTGGTGTCGATGGCGCGCCAGTAGGAGCCGTGTGGGAGGGGGTAACCGGCGAGCCGCCGCTCGCGGGCGAGCCGGGGGAAGGTGGTGCGTTCATGGTCGCCGCGGTCCGGCAGCAGCGCGGTGAAGGCGGCGGAGAAGACGTACACGCCGGCGTTGATGAGGTACGGCGACGGCGGCGCCTCGATGAAGTCGAGGACATGACCGAACTCGTCGGTCTCCACGACGCCCCAGGGGATCCGCGGCCGGGCCAGCGCCAAGGTGGCCTCGGCGCCGCGTTCGAGGTGGAAGGCGGCCATCTCGGTGAGCGGGAAACGGGTCCAGATGTCGCCGTTGGTGGCGTACCAGGGCTCGTCCGGGCGGGGCAGGGACGCCGCCGCGTACTTGAGGCCGCCGCCGCGGCCGAGGGGTTCGGTCTCGACGACGGTCGTGACGTTCAACGGGAGTTCGGCCCCGGCCAGCCACTCCTGAAGGACGTGGGCGAGGTGGCCGCAGGAGACCACCGCGTCGGTGACGCCCTCGGAGGCGAGCCAGGTGAGCTGATGGCCGATGATCGGGGTTCCCGTGCCGGGAATCTCGACCATCGGCTTGGGCCGGTCATCGGTGAACGGCCGCAGGCGCGAGCCCTGGCCACCGGCCAGGACAACGGCCTGTGTCGGATAGGGATACGGGGCGACTGTCATGGTTCGCACCCTATGCGGTGCGAGGGTGGGTCACGGGGCGGTGGCGACGCCGGAGGCGAAGGAGGTGTCGCAGACCGGGCGGGAGAACGCCTGCGCGCGGTGCCCGGCGCCGTACTTGGCGACGGCTGCCCGGCCCAGCGCCCGCGCGATGGACGTGCAGTGCTTGGCGAGCGACGGCCGCTCCGTGGTGGCCCGCTGGAGGTGGGTCAGCGCCACCCCCGGGTCCCTCTCCTGGAGTTCGAGCAGCAGGCGGTCGCGGAGGGCGTCCTGCGGGGCCTTGGGGGCGGTCGTGGTGACGGTCTTCCCGCTGGACGCGGTCAGCATCTGCGTGTCCGTGGACTTCGAGGCCCACGGCACGCTGGTGACCGCGAGCGTCCCGGAGAGCACGAGGACGACGGGGAGGACAAGGGCGAGAGTTCTGCCGATACGGCGGGCTGCGGAGTTCACGGTCGCGATGGTAGCGAGCGGTGATGATATGGCGACATTGCGTCACCTTATCGAGGGACGAGACGGGCTGTTGGGGAGGGCGCGTTGTTGACGAAGGGGGCGCGAGCGCGTTCCTTTACGCCCCCGCGCCGCCGTGCTGCCCGCGCTCGCTCCCGTAGCGGTCGGGCGTGCCGGGCCCGGGATGGCCGGTCGCGGCGGATGAGTGCCACGACCGGACAATTCACCTTCTCCATACGGGAGTTGAGCCTGTCGGGTCAGTCCGCGAGGCGCTCGCCCGACGAGGTGGAGAAGACATGCGTCTCGCCCGGCTGCGGGACGACGTGCAGGGTGGCGCCCTTCTCCGGCACCTGGCGGCCGTTGACCCGGACGACCAGGTCCTTGGGTGCGCCGCCGACCTCGACGGTGCCGTAGACGTACGCGTCGGCGCCCAGCTCCTCCACGACGTTCACCGTGACGGCCAGACCGGCGGGGGCGTCCGACGACGCCTTCGACAGCGCGGCCACGGCGGCGCCGTTCTGCTCGACGATCTCGAAGTGCTCGGGCCGGACGCCGACGGTGACCGTCGTATCGCCCTTGTCCGCCGCCGTGGCCAGCGCGTCCCGGCCGACCGGCACCACGCTGTTGCCGAACTTCACGCCGCCGTCGGCGATCGGCACCTCGATGAGGTTCATCGCCGGCGAGCCGATGAACCCGGCGACGAAGAGGTTCGCCGGCCGGTCGTACATGCTCCGCGGCGAGTCGATCTGCTGGAGCAGCCCGTCCTTGAGGACCGCGACCCGGTCGCCCATTGTCATCGCCTCGACCTGGTCGTGGGTGACGTACACCGTCGTGATGCCCAGGCGGCGCTGGAGCCCGGCGATCTGCGTACGGGTCTGCACGCGGAGCTTGGCGTCGAGGTTGGACAGCGGCTCGTCCATCAGGAAGACCTGCGGCTCCCGGACGATCGCCCGGCCCATCGCGACGCGCTGCCGCTGACCACCGGAGAGCGCCTTCGGCTTACGCCCCAGGTACTCCGTGAGGTCCAGGATCTTCGCCGCGTCCTCGACCTTCTGCCGGATCTCCGCCTTCGGCACCCCGGCGATCTTGAGCGCGAAGCCCATGTTGTCGGCGACGGTCATGTGCGGGTACAGCGCGTAGTTCTGGAACACCATGGCGATGTCCCGGTCCTTGGGCGGCAGATGCGTGACGTCACGGTCGCCGATGCGGATCGCGCCGCCGTCGACGTCCTCCAGCCCCGCCAGCATCCGCAACGAGGTGGACTTCCCGCAGCCGGACGGGCCGACCAGGACGAGGAACTCGCCGTCCTCGATGGCGATGTCGAGCTTGTCGACGGCGGGCTTGTCGGAACCCGGGTAGATCCGGGTTGCCTGGTCGTACGTGACCGTAGCCATGATGTGTCCCTTCACCGGCAGGAACGTGCCGGACGATCCGAGTAAAGGAGTGGCGCGGCCCACAACCGCGGGCCGGGCGCGACGCTACCTGCGGCGATCCCGGGTGTCAGCACCCCAGAGGTCACGAAATGGCGACCGGCATCCGACCCGCCTGGGTACACTGCTCCCGCACGCCTCCTTAGCTCAGCTGGCCAGAGCACCGCTCTTGTAAAGCGAAGGTCGTCGGTTCGAATCCGACAGGGGGCTCTCAGCTTGGGCGTTATGACCTGCGGTTTTGTTGCGCGGGGGTGCTGTGATCGGCCTCGGACTTCTTGTCCGGGGCCTTTTGCGTGAGCGGATGGGGCGCCGGCAGGGCTCGGCTGTGGATTCCCCGGAACTGTTTGCTACGGCTTCGGCCCGGGCCTCCTCATCCGCTTCGACGTCGGCCTCAGGCTCGACCGCTGGCATCGTCGGGTGGTCGGGGAGGGGTGGGCGGCGGCCTCGGCGATCGCCCGCTCGGTCTCCGTTGGCAGGCTTGTCAATGCGCTCGCCGTGACATCGAGCGAGGAGTGGTCCCAAAGCCTTCCGGTCGGGGCCCTCACTCGGATCAACTCTTGCAGGACTCACGGCGTCAGCAACCGGCGCTTGCTTTGCGCGGCCTCCCCGTGGCAGCGGAGACCGCGAGCACCGCAGAAGGACACGGGTCAGGGGATCAACAAGTGCCAGAGCATAAGCCCGCCCATGGCGAATGTCAGGATGCCGCCGAGCATCGCCAGCACGCCACGTCGCACATTGTCGGGCTGGAAGCCGCCCAGGACACTGAAACAACGCCGCGTCCCGTACGACAGCACCAGCAAACCGAACGTGGCGATCGTGAAGCCGCCTGCGATGGCGTCCCACTGGCCCTCGAAGAGGCGCTGGTAGCGCCCCGGAGTGCGCGTGGCCAGCACGTATCCCACGGTGGTGAGTAACGCCGAGGGAAACGCCACGAGGCCGAATGCGACGGCTACGCGCCTGATCATCGGAATGATCCTCCTTCGATGGGGAAGCGGGACAGCCGCTGTCGGACCGACCGGGTCAGGGACCCGTCCCACTGCTCCCGCTCGGCGACATGGGCGAACAGCTCCCGCAATCGGTTGACGTCCTCAAGCATCGCCCTCTCTTCTTCTGTCATCCGCAGGCGCGAAGGGCGTGCACACGCAACCCGGACCGTGAGGAGAGCTGCCAGGGCGGCCACCGCCGTGAGCAGTGAGACGAGGATCCAGGTGCCGTGGCTGCCTCCCACCTTGGTTACGCCCCACAGCGGAACCGTGGGGGCGAGCAGGGCTACGACAGCTGCCGCAGCCTGGAGGCGACGGAAATGCCGGAGGCGGGCATGGACGCTGCGGACAGCGGCTAGGCGCTCCTCGGCCCGATCCAGGGCTCGGAGGAATGCGGGGCCGTGGTCAAGGGCTGCCATGCCGCCCTCCGAGTCGTTCGGACACCATGAACTCTTGGAGCTGTTGGCTGAAATGGGTCCGCAGGGTACCGATCTGCGAGTCGTCCAGTTGCGAGGTCTGCTCTGGCAATCCGTGGAGAAACTTGTGGCGGATCAGGCGCGAGGCCATGGGCACCACGGAGAGTCGTAGCGCGGTCTCGTTCTCCAAATCGCGCAGCAGGATGCCGAAGGGTGACTCGGTTCCAGCAGAGCCCGTGTCCGGTATGTAGTAGTCACGTGCCTCGTCGAGTCGATCCCAGTAAAGGTCACTTTTGGACACAGCGATGATCATCCATCGCAGGCGCTTGGCCAGCTGCCGATCGATGATCTGGTCGACCAGGTTGCGGAAGTCCACCACCTCCTTGTGCAGGTGCCAGGCGCGCACCGCTTCCCGGTCCACGGTCTGCCCCTGAGTGCCGAGGACTTCCCGGACATCACGCTGCGTGCCACGCTGCCAGATCCTGTTATGCCCCCAGCAGGTGACGTGCACGATCCCATGTGGCGACGCGGCACCGCGCATGGTGTCGGTCAGGGCCTGCTCCCGCTGCGCGGACACCTGCCCAGGGATCACGGTGACGACCGAGCGGGTGCGACGGCCACCGGAGCGTAGGACGGTGGTGTGCTTCTCAACGCTCGGGCTGCGGCTGCTGTCACCGTCCCCGCTGCGGATCGCTTGAATCAGCGCGTCGTACAGCACGGTCTTACCGGCGCCGGGCTCGCCCGTGATCGCCACGGGATTGACCGAGAGACCGATGCCTCCGCGAGAGAAGGCCGCGCCGGCGCCGGTGCGAGGACTGTCACCTTCGACGGCGTGGCGGATGCTCTCCCACTGCGACCGTACGTTGTCCCAGATGTCGGACATGCATGGCCCTCCCCCAGGGTGGATCGTGTGCGACGGATACTAGGGTGAACTGCCTTGTCATCGCAGCCACTTGACGGTAGCCCCCACTCTCTACCGGCCTGTTGGTTTACGCCTTGGATCTCGTTGCTCGGACTTCGCGTGCGGAATCGTCCTGCCATGGGGGGCAGACCGGTCGGCCCCCGGCGGCACACTGACGTGCTCCGTCAGCAATGCCGTTCGAAAGAGCCGAATTCGGGGCTGCGTTCGGCGAAGGTGTGGTGCCTGTGCAGGGCGGCGGGGCCAGGTGCCGTTGCGCGTGTTCGGTCAGCGAATCAGGGCGATGACTGCTGCCACGATGGGTTCGATGCCCGGTTCATCCTCGCCTGAAGTATCGACTTCGACGACGGCGTCGACTTCACCCGGGGCATCGAAGATCGACCGCTTCATCTCACCCCGCCGGAACTGAGACAAGAGCTGCCGGTCGGTTTCCCCGCCTTGGGCTGCCCGGGCGCGGAGGCGCTCGTCGATGACCGATGCGCGGGCGACGACGTGAACAGCGAGTATCCGGGCGTCACATGCGAGTAGCCCGTCCATCAGCGTGCGCGACAACACGGAGGACTCCACGACGAAGCTCACCCCTGAGGAGGCGAGCAGCCGGGCCGTGTCCACCATGACGGCCTCGGCGCGGTGGCTCAAAGGGCCGCCGGCGATGTGGAATTCCGGGTTGAGATGCACGCCGCCGTCCTTGACGACGGAAGCTGAGGAGAGCGCGAGACCGACCTTGATCTCGTCCCGGGTCAGGAACGGCACACCGAGACGGCGCGCCGTCGCGCGGGCAACGGTGGTCTTTCCGGCCCCTGGGGAACCGCATACGGCGACCACCACAGGTCGTTCGCGCCTCAGCATCCGCCGATGCTGCCGGATCTTGACTGTGCTGTCCATGATCCGATCCGGCGGTGCCCGTCGTCGCTCCTCCGTCCGGTCCGTCCCGGGCGGGTCGGTTTGCCGTCGGAGGGCGGGTACCGGCCCTTGGCTCTCGGCCTCGGCTCGGGCCCGTCGGTCGGGTCCGTTCGCCTACGTGGTGTGTGGGCTGCACAGCACTGTGTGCGGGATTTCGGTGGGGTGGTGCGCCTCCGGTTACCCTGCCTCGTTCTGTACCGGCCAGGAGGTTCGTTGCCATGAGCAGCAGTACGTCGTCTTTTCCCGAGCGGATGGAGCTGTCGGGGGAGGGGCTCGTCCTTCGTGACTGGGCGGAGGGGGATCGCGACGCGATGCCGGAGCTGTTCGATCACCCCGATATCGCGTACTGGACGCCGATCGTCTCGCCCTTCGACGAAGCGGCCGCCGATGATCGGCTGGACCGGGCCCGGCGGCTGCGGGCCGAGGGGAAGGTCATCATGCTGGCCGTCACTGTTGACGGCGGCGTGCCGCTCGGCGAGGTGATGCTGCGGCGCGCCCCCGAGGGCACGGAGCTGGGGTACGCCATCGGCCCGGCGCACCGTGGGCAGGGGCTGGCGGCGCGGGCGGTGCGGGTGATGGCCGCGTACGCCTTCGAGGAGCTGGGCGCGGAGCAGGTGATTCTGGAGCTGGAGGCGGAGAACGCGGCGAGCGTGGCCGTGGCCACCAAGGCGGGTTTCCGGCTGCTCGACGTGCCGCTGATCACGGGGGAGGAGAAGGGGCGGGCGTATGTGCTGCAGACGTGGGGGTTGGAGCGTGGGCGGGCCTGATCTCCGCGGGTGCGTCTGACCTCTGCGAGTACGTCTGACCTCTGTGAGCACGCCTGACCTCTGCGACTGTGCCCGATCTCTCGCGGTCGCGCCTGACCTCTGGGGTTCGCCTCGGGCCGGTGAGCGCGGTGAGCGCGGTGAGGCGGGGCGCCCCGCTGTCAGCTCGATGGCCGGGGCGCGCCCGCCTTCGACTTGGTGACTCGGTGAGGCCGGGATGCGCTTTCGCTCGGTGCGTCCGGTGGGGGCCGGTCGCCGCCTTCGGCCTGGTGGGCCGGGGTGCCTGCCTCCGCGGCCTCGGCCCCTCGGCCCCTCGGTCACGCCCCGGCCGCGACCCCTTGCCGCCCCTGGGCATCTCCCGACTGGGAGCCCCTTACCGCCTCTGGCCGTTCCCCGTCCGTCTTGCCCTGTGGCTCTTCCCGCGTACGGCCGCGTGACTCTTCCCCGTACCGGCTCCGCGCCCGGAGAGCGCCCCCCGAGAGCGCGCCCCGAGGCATCCGAGAACACACTCGAAAATACCCCTAGGGGTACCCGTGTTAACGTCAATATACCCCGGGGGGTAATCGTGTAACGGAAGGAAGTGCCCCGTGTTCTTCGTCGACACCCTTGAGATCGCCGGTCTGGGCAACCGCAGCTACCTGGCCGGCGGCGGGCGGACCGCCGTGGCGGTGGACCCGCCGCGCGACGTCGAGCAGGTGCTCGCGGCGGCGGCCCGGCGGGGAGTGCGGATATCCCACGTCGTCGAGACCCATCTCCACAACGACTACGTCACCGGTGGGCTCGAACTCGCGAGGATCACCGGTGCCGCCTATCTCGTGCCCGCCGGGGCCGCGGTGGAATTCGCGCGGACGCCGGTGCGGGACGGGGACCGCGCGGAGATCGACGCCGCCGCCGGGCTCGCGCTGCGTGCGCTGGCCACCCCGGGGCACACCCCGCACCACACCTCGTACGTCCTGGAGGAGAACGGTAAGGATGTCGCCGTGTTCACCGGCGGGTCGCTGCTGATCGGGACCGTCGGACGGCCTGACCTGGTCGAACCGCGGCTGACCGCGGAGCTCGCCCGGGCCCAGCACGCCTCCGCGCACCGGCTGGCCGCCGAGTTGCCGGACGAGACGGCGGTGCTGCCCACGCACGGCTTCGGAAGCTTCTGCGCGGCAGGGGGGACGACGGGGGAGTCCACCACGATCGGTGCGGAGAAGGCGTCCAATGAGGCGCTGACCCGGGAGGTGGGTGCGTTCGTCGCCGACCTGCTGGCCGGACTTGACGACATCCCTGCCTATTACGCGCACATGGGGCCGGCCAACGCCGCCGGGCCCGCGCCCGTCGACCTCACCCCGCCCGCCGTCGCCGACGCCCAGGAGATCGCCGACCGGCTGGCCGCCGGGGAGTGGGTGGTCGACCTGCGCCACCGCGTCGCCTTCGCCGAGGGGCATGTGTCCGGCGCGTTCAACTTCGAGGGCGAAGGGCAGCTCGCCACGTACCTGGCCTGGCTGATCCCGTGGGGGAAGCCGGTGACGCTGCTCGCGGAGTCGGCCGATCAACTGGCCGACGCACAGCGGGAGTTGGCGCGGGTCGGTATCGACCGTCCGACCGCTGCGGCCACCGGGGACCCGGCGAACTGGGTCCGCGACGACGAAGCGCTCGCCTCCTTCCCCCGGGCCACCTTCGCCGATCTCGCGGAGCGGGCCAAGGACGGTGCCGTGGTCCTCGACGTCCGCCGGGACGGCGAGCGGGCGAACGGCTTCGTCGAGGGCTCGGTTCACCTCCCGCTGCACATGCTGCACCGGCGTATTCACGACGTTCCCGCAGGTCAGGTGTGGGTGCACTGCGCGGGCGGAATGCGCGCGGCCATCGCCGCCTCGCTGCTCGACGCGGCGGGCCGCGACGTCGTGGCCGTCGACGACTCCTTCGACGCGGCCGAGCGGGCCGGACTCACCGTCCGCCCCGCCTGAACCGGTCGCGAACCGAGAGGGAGCACGCTGAGTATGAGTTCCTGTAGACGCGGTCCCGCCGCCCCCGTGCGCGGGGCCGTGCCGTGGGCCGCCGCCTGTACCCGTACCCGTACCCGTACCCGTACCCGCATGCGTACCCGTACGGGTACCGCCCCCGGGTGCCCCGCCCCCGTACCGCACCACCGGCGGGCGGCGCGCGCCTCCGCCGCGGACCTGTGTACCACCGGCGGGTGGCCCGCATGAGCGCGGTGATATTCGCCCTGGTCGCCGGTGGGGTCATCGGTGTCGCTCTGGGGGCGCTCGGCGGTGGCGGCAGTGTGCTGGCCGTTCCCGCGTTGATCTATCTGCTCGGTTTCACCCCGGTCGCGGCCACCACCGCGAGCCTGATCATCGTCGCCGTCACCTCCGCCACCGCGCTGCTCGCGCACGCCCGGGACGGGCAGGTGCGATGGCGTACGGGGCTGCTGTTCGCGGCGGCGGGGATCGGTCCGGCCATGCTGGGCGGCGCGCTCGCGGGGCGCCTGCCGACCGCTCTGCTCACCGTGGCCTTCGCGGCGCTCGCGGCCACCGCGGCGTTCCGTATGCTCCGGCGCCGCCCCATTGTGGAGGGTTCCGTACAGATACGGCCCGGCCGGGCGGCAGCCGTCGGTGCCGGGCTCGGGGCGGCCACCGGGGTCCTCGGCGTCGGCGGCGGGTTCCTCGCCGTTCCGGCGCTGGTCAACGTGCTCGGTATGCGGATGCGGGCGGCGGTGGGCACCAGCCTGCTGGTCATCACCGTCAACTCGGTCGCCGCCCTGGGGCTGCGCGCCGGGACGGCGACCGGCCTGAACTGGGCCGTCATCGGACCGTTCGCCGGAGCGGCGGTCCTCGGCGCCTGGGACGGCAAACGCCTCGCGGCGAAGGTGCCCGGCCCGGCCCTGCAGCACGTCTTCGCCGTCGTGCTGCTCGCGGTGGCGGCGTCCATGCTGGTGGATGCGGTCGTATGAGGCTCGATCGGATGGACGCCGCTGATCGGCCGGACGGCGCCGCTGATCGGACGGACGCCGCCGCTGAGCGACCGGACGGCGGCGACCCGGCGGCCATCGGTGACCCGGCGGCCACGGGAGACCCGGTGGCCACAGGGGACCCGACGGCCACGGGAAACCCGGTGGCCACCGGAAGCTCGGCCGCCGGGCTCCGGGTAGCTCCCCCTAGGCCAGCGACAGGAAGAGCTTCTCCAGCCGCGCCCGCATCTGCTCGGCGTCCTCGCCGCTCTTCGCGCCGGACTCGATGTCTGCCACGCACTGCTGTAGACCGGTCGCGATGATCGCGAAACCGGCCCGGTCCAGCGCCCGGGAGGCGGCGGCCAGCTGCGTGACGACGTCCTCGCAGTCCCGGCCCTCCTCGATCATCCGGATCACCCCGGAGATCTGGCCCTGCGCCCGTCGCAGCCGGTTCAGTACCGCCTTCAACGAGGCACCCTCAAGCTCCAGTTCCACGACCAAGCTCCCGTTCCATGACCAGGCCCCCGTTCCCGACCGCTTTCCTGCAATACCCCTAGGGGTACTGTACGTCCCGGTTCGGGACGGTGGCGACCATTGGAGGACCACCCGCCATGACCAGCCCCACCACCCCCATCACCCTCGACACCGCCCGGGCCCGGGCCCGGCTGTCCGAGCTGACCGTCGTCGACGTCCGGACGCCCGGCGAGTACGCCGCCGGTCATCTGCCAGGGGCCCTGAACATTCCGCTCGACCACCTCGGCCGGGCGCTGCCCGGGATACGGGACGCGGCCGGGCGCCGTGACCTCCTGGTCGTCTGCGCCTCCGGTGCCCGCTCGGCGCGCGCCTGCGCGCTCCTCGCCGAACAGGGCGTTCCGGCGGCCACCCTCGACGGCGGCACCACGGCGTGGGCCGCCGCGGGCCACGACCTGGAGCGGCCCGCCGCCTGCGAGATCCGGGCGGGCTGGAGCATGGAGCGGCAGGTGCGCTGCGCGGCGGGCACGCTCGTCCTGCTGGGGCTGGTCCTCGGCCTGCTCGTGCACCCCGCCTTCCAGCTGCTCTCCGCCGGCGTGGCGGGCGGCCTGGTTTTCTCCGCCCTCACCGACACCTGCGGCATGGCCGCCGTACTCGCCAAGCTGCCGCACAACCGTCCCCGGGGTGCCGACCTCGACGCGCCGCTCGCCGCGCTGCGGGAGCGCTGAGGGGGAGCGGGGCGGGCGGAAGGTCCGGGCAGTCGTCTACAGTTCTGTAGACATTGCTGTGGAGATTCTGCCCGTCCCCGGTCGTCCGTGGCCGTTCCGCCCGTGTGCGGCGCCGCCGTTCCGGTGCCACGGGGTGCGGCAGAGCCCGGGCCCGTGAGGTGACCGCTGTTGCATACCGCCACGATCCTGGTCGTCGAGGACGATCACGCCCTGCGTGACGTGCTGGTGCGCGGGCTGCGGGAGGAGGGGTTCGGGACGGCCGCCGCCCGGGACGGGGCCGGTGCGCTGCGGCTCGTCGGGGAAGACGTCGACGCGGTGGTGCTGGACATCGGGCTCCCGGACGCGGACGGACGGGACGTGTGCCAGGCGATGCGGGCGCGCGGGTTTCTCCGGCCGGTCGTCTTCCTCACCGCGCACGGCGGGCTCGCGGACCGCCTGAGCGGGTTCTCCTCGGGCGGCGACGACTATCTGCCCAAGCCGTTCCATCTCGCCGAACTCACCGCGCGGTTGCGGGCCGCCCTCCGGCGGTCCGGCGCCGCGGCCGGCCTCGCCACCGGTGATCTCGCCCTCGACCCGGTGCGCCACGGCCTGTCCGTGCAGGGCGTAGAGATGGCGCTGACGCCCACCGAGTTCCGGCTGCTGGCCGCGCTGATGGCCGAACCGGGGGCGGTGGTGCGCCGACGGGAGCTGGTCCGTGCCGGCTGGCCGCCCGGCGCGCAGGTCAGCGACAACACCCTCGACCAGTACCTGAGCCGTCTGCGGCGCAAGCTCCGGGACGCCGGCAGCGCCCAGACGATCGGCACCGCCCGCGGTATCGGGCACCGCCTGTCATGACCCGCCGCTCCCCGACCGCCTCGGCGGGCTCCCGCCGCGGTCCCCGCACCCTGCGGGGACGACTGTCCCTGGCGGCGCTGGCCTGCGCCGCGTCGGTCATGGTGCTGCTCACCGTCGTGTGCAACGTGGTCGTCCGCCACCACCTCCAACAGCAGGCGGACGACGAATTGCACACCCGGGTCGCCGCGGTGGCCGCCACCGTCGACACCCGCCACACCCCGGTACGCGTCCTGGAGACGTCGGATGACGCACCGCTCGACACCAACGTGTGGATCTACGCGGGCCCCCGGCTCCTGGAGCACCCCGCGTCCGCCCCGGCCGGTGCCCCGCTCAGCCGGGCCGCGGTACGCCTCGCCGCCCACGGCGACAAGCGGTGCGCGGCACTCGACGCCGGGGCCCCGATACGCCTGTGCGCGGCCCCGGTGGGCCACACCGGCGCGACGGGCCGGCCCGCCGCCGCCGTGGTGGCCGCGCTGGACCTCGCCCCCTACCGCACCTCGGCCGCCACCCTGCTGTGGGCCTCCCTCGCCCTGGACGGCGCCGTGCTGGCGGGCGCGTACGTCCTGACCTGGCTGGCCGTGGGGCGGGCGCTGCGCCCCGTGACGGTGATGACCGACCAGGCCACCCGGCGGAGCGCGGTCGCCTCCCCGCACCGCCTGGCCGGTACCGGCCGCCCCGCCGAGCTGGCGCGGCTCGGTGCCTCCCTGGACGAGCTGCTGGACCGTATCCGCGCCGTACTCCGCCATGAACAGCAGCTCACCAGGGAGCTGTCCCACGAACTGCGCACCCCCCTCGCGCGGATCACCGCCGAACTCGACTGGTGGCGGGCGCGTCCGCGCTCCGCCGCCGAGACCTCGGCGACGCACGCGGTCCTCGCCGACGCGGCCGACTCCATGCGGTCCATCTGCGACACCCTCCTCGACGACGCGCGCGCCACCGCCCGCGCCGCCCCCGGGACCGCCGACGCCGTGGCCACGCTGCGGCGGCTCGCGGACCGGCTCACCCTCCCGGACGGGCCCGCCGTCACGGTCACCGGCCCGGACGCGGCGGTGGCCGGGGTGCCCGCCCCGTTGCTGGAACGCATCGTCGGCCCGCTGGCCGACAACGCCCTGCGGTACGCGCGCACCCAGGTCGGCATCCGGGTCGGACGGGCGGACGGCGTCACCCGCGTGGAGGTCGGCGACGACGGCCCCGGGGTCCCGCCCGCCTTCGTCGCCGAGCTGTTCCGGCCGGGCAGCCGGGCCGATCCGGAGGACGGACACGGCGGCGCGGGCCTGGGCCTGGCGCTCGCGCGGCGCCTCGCCCGCGCCGCGGGCGGCGAGGTGGCCCACGACGCCGGGTGCCCATCCGGGGCGCGGTTCGTGGTCACCCTGCCCGGGGGCTGACCGGGACGGCCCGCCCCCGGGCGCCGTCACTGCTCCAGGGAGACGGCGCCGCGCCGCTCACGCAGCTGTGCGTGGACGGTGAAGCCGATCAGGGCGGCGAGGAGCACGGCCGACGAACCCGCCGTGCCGAGGTCCAGCCCGCCCTTGGCGAGCGGCTTGGTGAGGAAGTCGCCGGCGGTCGCTCCGAGAGGCCGGGTGAGGACGAAGGCGATCCAGAACAACAGCACGTTCGGCACGGCGGGCACCCGCATCAGGGCCACGAGCACGGCGAGCGCACCGGTGACGAGGAGGGCGCCGCCCGCGTAGCCGAGCCCGGAGCTGTCGGACAGGAAGTCGCCCATCGAGGTGCCGAGCGTGTTCGACACCAGGATCGCCGCCCAGAACAGCGCCTCCGCGCGGAAGGTGACGATGTCGCGGAGGGAGAACGTCAGCCCGGTGCTCTTCCAGACGCCGAAGACGGCGAGGAGAAGCGTGATCAGGATCGCGGCTCCGGCCGGGTACCCCAGGCCCAGCCCCTGCGGCCCCCAGCCGAGCGAAGTGGCCCCGCCGGAGAGGTACTTGGCGCTCGCGTCCCGGTTCATGAAGTCGGACATCGTCGTGCCGGCCGTGCTGGTGGACAGGATGACGGTCCAGTAGAAGAACGGGTTGTAGCGCCGGGACCTGAGCTGTACGGCAAGCGTGACCACGAAGATCAGGAACAGGACGACGGTGGTGAGGAAGTAGCCCAGCTTGAGGGTCTGGGCGAAGAGGTCACCGGCCGTTTCGCCGAGGGTCGTCGCGGCGATCTTCATGATCCAGAAAGCCGGGGTGACCTCCGGCAGTTTCTTCGTCGCGGGAGCGGCGGCGGGCGCCGCGGACCTCGGCGGCGAGGCGGTGACGACGGCGTCCGGACCGGTCAGGGCTTGAGGGTTTTCCACTTTCGAACTCTCCGGGGAAATGGCGACAGGGGGCGCCCGCGCCGTCATCCGCGGCGGTGACGGCACACGCCGCCCGACCCTCCCAGCCGCTTCCTGAACACATCCTGAACGCCGCCGCAGGCCCGTCCTCAGCCCTGCTGCGGAGTGCCGCGCCCCGGCCCGGAGACATCCCGCCGGGTCACGGTCAAGAACACCACCAGGCCCAGAATGACCGCCAGGAACAGCACACTCGTGATCACGGTCCCCATGCCGAGCCCGCCGTCGGTGGTCGGCTGCGAGAGGTAGTCCCCGAGGGACGCGCCCAGCGGCCGGGTCAGGATGTAGGCGGTCCAGAAGCTCCCCACCGCGCCCAGGCCGAGGGAGCGCGCCGCCGCCACCACGGCGAGGGCGGCGGCGAACAGCACGGCGGAGAGCGAGTACCCCAGGTCCAGGCGTTCGGCGACCAGGTCACCCGCGGCGGTGCCCAGGGCGAAGGTGAACAGCACCGCGAGCCAGTAGAAGGACTCGCGGCGGGTGCTGTCGATGTGGTGGATGGACAGCGTCCGCTCGCTGCGGAACCAGACGGCGAACACCGCTCCGAGCACGAGCGCGAAGGCGACGGTGGAGGTTTCCAGGGGGACGCCGAGGTTGTCGGTGAGGTTGTCGCTGAGCAGAGTGCCGACGACGCTGATCATCGCCACGGCCGACCAGTAGACGCCGGGCCGGTAGGCGGCGGTGCGGAACTGTGCCACGAGCACCCCGACGAGCACCGCGCTCATCAGCAGCGACACTCCGGTCAGCCCGAGCCCCAGCTTCTCGTTCAGAAGGTCCGCGGCCGTCTCGCCGACCGTGGTGCACAGGACCTTGATCACCCAGAAGTACGGGGTGACTTCGGGGACCTTGTTCCGGTGCGGACGAGGGCGGGGGCGTACGGGGGCTGCGCCGGTCGGCTCGGGGGCCTCGACGGCTCCGGGGATTTCAGCAGTCATGGTGCCCGACCGTGCCACCCGTGTCCTGAACACATCCTGAACACCTCTCCGCTGCCCCGGGGGGGGCCGCTCCCCGGGCCCGCACCCGGGGGAGCGCCCGTGGTCTGATGGCGGCGTGAACGAAGCGGTGGAGGAGCGCAATCGGCGCATCTTGCGGGCGCGGGACGCGATGGACCGTGCGTACGCGCGGCCGTTGGACGTACCGGCGCTGGCGCGGATCGCGCACGTGTCGCCGGCGCACTTCGCCCGGACCTTCCGGGCCACCTTCGGCGAGACACCCCACCGCTACCTGCAGCGACGCCGGGTCGAGCGGGCGATGTTCCTGCTCCGGGAGACCGACCGCAGCGTCACGGACGTCTGCTACGAGGTCGGGTTCGGCAGCCTCGGCACGTTCAGCCGGACGTTCCGCGAGATCGTCGGACGGTCGCCGCGGACGTACCGCAAGGAAGCGGTGGCGGCGGGTGTGCCGACGTGTTTCACCATGGCGTGGACGCGGCCCAACGGGTGAGGGGCACCCGCCCGCCCCCGGGGAAGCGGTGCGCGGCGTCCGTAAGAGAGCAGTTTCAGAGAAGTTTTCGGCCGGTCCCGCACATAGGTTGAGGGACATGTTCCACGCCATCACGCACTCGCAGCTCTACGTCCTCGACCAGGACGAAGCCCTCGACTTCTACGTCGGCACCCTCGGCCTGGAGGTCACCGCCGACATCGACATGGGATTCATGCGGTGGCTGACCGTCGCCGTTCCCGGCCACCCGGAGCGGCAGATCCTCCTGGAGAAGCCGGGCGCCCCGGCGATGTCCGAGGAGACGGCCGCGCAGGTCCGTGACCTGGTCACCAAGGGGGCGATGGGCGGCTGGCTCATCCTCACCACCGACGACTGCCGCAAGACCTACGAGACGCTCCGGGAGCGGGGCGTCGAGTTCACCCAGGAGCCGACGGAGCGCCCGTACGGGACGGACTGCGGGCTGCGCGACCCCTTCGGCAACAACCTCCGCTTCACCCAGCCGAAGGCGTAGGGAGATACCCGCGGGCGCGGGCCGTGGCGGGGTGCCGGGGCCCGCGCCCGCGGGCGCATTGCCCGGCGGGTGCGCCGGGCGCGCGGGCGGGGCGTTCGCGCCGGTGGCCGGTGGGTGGCGCCCCCGGAGGCAGTCCGCCCGGAGCGGGTGCGGGCGCCGGAGCGGCGGGCGTACATTGCGGCCATGGTGACTTCCCTGACCCGTGACGCGTACGAGCGACGGATGGAACGGGCCGCCGCCGCGGCCGCCGCGGAGGGGCTCGACGGCCTGATCGTGACGCCGGGCCCGGACCTGGGCTGGCTGTGCGGCTACCACGTCACGGCGGTCACGGAGCGGCTGACCGCCCTCGTCCTCGCCGCCGGCGCCCGGCCGCGACTGCTGGTGCCCGCCCTGGAGCGGCCGGACGCCGAGGCCGCCCCGGGCGCCGGTGCCCTGGACGTCACCGGGTGGCGCGACGGCACCGACCCCTACGGGGAGCTCGCGAAGTGGCTCGACCCGAAGGGCCGTTACGGCGTCTCGGACGCCACCTGGGCGCTGCACCTCCTCGGGCTCCAGCGGACCCTGCCGGACAGCGGCTACGGCGCGCTCTCCGAGGTGCTGCCGATGCTGCGGGCCGTGAAGGACGCGTACGAGGTGGAGCGGCTGGCGGCGGCGGGCGCCGCGGCCGATGCGACGTACGACGACATCCTGGGCCTGCCGTTCGCCGGCCGCCGCGAGCGCGAGGTGGCCGCCGACCTCAGCAGGTTGCTGGTCCGGCACGGCCACAGCCAGGTCGACTTCACCATCGTCGGCTCCGGCCCCAACGGCGCCAACCCGCACCACGAGGCGGGCGACCGGCTGATCCAGGACGGCGACATGGTCGTGCTCGACTTCGGCGGCCTCAAGGACGGCTACGGCTCCGACACCACCCGCACCGTCCACGTCGGCGAGCCGACCGCCGAGGAACGAAAGGTGCACGACATCGTCCGCGAGGCGCAGCAGGCGGCGTTCGAGGCGGTGCGCCCCGGGGTGGCGTGCCAGGAGATCGACCGCGTCGCCCGTCAGGTGATCAAGGCCGCCGGATACGGCGAGTACTTCATCCACCGCACCGGCCACGGCATCGGCGTCACCACCCACGAACCGCCGTACCTGGTGGAGGGCGAGCATCTGCCCCTCGTCCCCGGCATGTGCTTCTCGATCGAGCCCGGCATCTACCTGCAGGGCCGCTTCGGCGTACGCATCGAGGACATCGTCACGTGCACGGAGACGGGCGGCCGCCGCCTCAACACCACGGAGCACGGGATGGCGCTGGTGCGGTAGGGCCCGTCGGCGGTAGGGGCGCGGGGCCGTCGCGGGTGCGCGGTGGCCCTCCGGCGCTGCGGGCACGGGGTGCGCGGTGGGGCCCGGCGTTCCCTCGAACGGGGCGGGCGGCCGGGCGGCCGGGCCCGGACGGCGGCACCGCGGCCCCCGGGGAGGCCCGAAATGACTTTTCGCGCGGCTTCTTCGCAGGTCGGAGTGGGTGCCGGGGCCGGTGGGAGCGGGCGAACGGCGCTGCGGGGAGCGGCGGTCGGCGGGCATTGTCAGTGGTGTGGTTCACGATGGGTGTGCAGATGACGGTTGGCGCACGCACGGTGCGCGCGGCCGGTCGTCCGGCCGCGGCGGGCACGGGGGTGTCGCCGCGCCCGGCGGCGGGCCGCGGGCGCGGTGGCGGCGGACGGAAGGCGGTGGAGCGTGGCAGGGCGGCGTACGGGGACGGTCCGGGCGGTGCGCCGGGCGGAGGTGAGACTGCCCGAGCTGGCGGCGTACGACGGCGGTGAGCTGGAGCCCGAAGGGGACTACGACGGGCTGGAGTTCACGGACGTCGACGCGGCGGGCCAGTCGGCGCGCGGCGCCCGGTTCATGGACTGCGCGCTCCGCCGCTGCGCCCTCGACGAGACGGAGCTGAACCGCGCGCGGTTCATCGACACCGTACTGACCGGCATACGGGGCGTGGGCACGGACCTGTCGCAGGCGTCGCTGCGCGATGTGGAGGTGACCGACGCCCGGCTGGGCGGTACGCAGCTGCACGGCGCGGTGCTGGAACGGGTCGTGGTGCGCGGCGGAAAGATCGACTTCCCGAATCTGCGCACCGCGAAGCTGCGGGACGTGGTGTTCGAGGGCTGCGTCCTGGTCGAGCCGGACTTCTCCGGCGCGGAGCTGGAACGCGTCACCTTCGAGGACTGCACGGTCGCCCGCGCGGACTTCACCGGCGCACGCATGAAGGACGTCGACCTGCGGGGCGCGGCCGCCCTCGACGTCACCCGCGGCATCGACAGCCTCGCGGGCGCCGTGATCAGCCCCGCCCAACTCCTCGACCTGGCACCGTCGTTCGCGGCCCAGTTGGGGGTACGGCTGTATCTTATACACATCTGACGCTGCCGACGACTTAA
>NZ_VKJP01000309.1 GCF_007280575.1 Streptomyces benahoarensis | reverse complement strand
CGTCCCCGCCCCTCGCCTCCCCGGCCGTCAGTCGTCGTCCCGCTCCCGCTCCGCCATGCGGATCACGCAGACCGCCACCCCGATCAGCAGCGTCGGATCGGCGTCCTCGCGGACGACCTTGAGGCCGTAGGAGTCACGCAGCGTCAGCCAGCGCCGGGAGATCTCGGCGAGCAGTTCGCCCTCGTACTCGACGGCGAACTCGCGGTCCAGGATCTTGCCGCTGACGTCGAGTTCGGTGCCGTCGACCAGCTCCACGCGGTAGTGGTTGCGCAGCAGCGACAGGCGCTTGCGGCGGATGGTGGCGAGCGGCCGGTCGTCCCGCTCGATGGTCATCGCGTCGCGCAGGCTGAGCATCTTCTTGCGCAGGGTGATCAGCGCCCGGCCGTCGGTGTCCTTCAGCTCGAAGGTCTCCCGCAGCCGCAGTGCCTTGCCGTCGACGAGGAACGCGTGGTGGCCGTGTTCGTCGTCGATCCAGTAGTCGTCGCCGATGCCGAAGATCCGGTCGTGGACGAGGTAGGTGCGGGTGGACGGGGCGTGGCCCCCGGAGAATCGCTGCATTGCTGACGTGTTCCCCACCGCCCCGGCGGAATGCGTGGTCAGGTGGGTGACGTTGAATGGAGGCATGGCTTCACGTGCGCGCGTCAGGGCCCCCGAGCTGATCGGCAAGGGCGGCTGGCTGAACACAGGCGACAAGGATCTGGCCCTCGCCGATCTGCGGGGACGCATCGTCGTCCTCGACTTCTGGACCTTCTGCTGTGTGAACTGTCTGCATGTCCTCGACGAGCTGCGGGAGCTGGAGGAGCGGCACCGCGACACCGTCGTGATCGTCGGCGTGCACTCCCCCAAGTTCGTGCACGAGGCCGACCATCAGGCGGTCGTCGACGCCGTCGAGCGGTACGGCGTCGAGCACCCGGTCCTGGACGACCCGGAGCTGGCCACCTGGAAGCAGTACGCGGTCCGCGCCTGGCCGACGCTCGTCGTCATCGACCCCGAGGGGTACGTCGTCGCCCAGCACGCCGGTGAGGGCCACGCCCACGCCCTCGCGACGCTGGTCGAGGAGCTGATCGCGGAGCACACCGCCAAGGGCACGCTGCGCCGCGGCGACGGCCCGTACGTCCCGCCGGAGCCGGTCGCCACCGATCTGCGTTTCCCCGGCAAGGCGGTGGCGCTGCCGTCCGGGAACCTCCTCGTCTCGGACACCACCCGCCATCAGCTCGTGGAGCTGGCGCCGGACGGCGAGCGGGTGGTCCGCCGGATCGGCAGCGGCGAGCGCGGTTTGGGCGCCGACGCCTTCAACGAACCGCAGGGCCTGGCGCTGCTGCCGGACGGCACGGTCGCCGTCGCCGACACCGTCAACCACGCCCTGCGCGTCTTCGACCCGGAGAGCGGCACGGTCGAGACGGTCGCCGGTACCGGCCGCCAGTGGTGGCAGGGCTCGCCGGTCTCCGGCCCGGCCCGTGAGATCGATCTGTCCTCGCCGTGGGATCTCGCCTGGTGGCAGGAGCGCCTCTGGATCGCGATGGCCGGTGTCCACCAGCTGTGGACGTACGACCCGGCGACCGGCACCGTCGAGGCCGTCGCGGGCACCACCAACGAGGGGCTGGTGGACGGTCCCGCCGCCGAGGCGTGGTTCGCGCAGCCGTCCGGGCTCGCGGCCGGTGGCGACCGGCTGTGGATCGCCGACTCGGAGACCAGCGCGGTGCGCTGGGTGGAGCGCGCGGACGATGGCGGGTATGTGGTGCGGACGGCCGTCGGCACCGGGCTGTTCGACTTCGGGCACCGTGACGGCGCGGCGGAGCAGGCACTGTTCCAGCATCCGCTGGGCGTTACCGCGCTGCCGGACGGTTCGGTGGCCGTCGCCGACACGTACAACCACGCGCTGCGCCGCTTCGACCCGGAGAGCGGTGAGGTGACGACCCTCGCGACGGATCTGCGGGAGCCGTCCGGCGCGGTGCTCGTCGACGGCGACATCGTGGTGGTGGAGTCCGCGCGGCACCGGCTCACCCGGCTGCGACTGCCCGAGGAGGCGGTCCGGGTCGCGGCGGTGGCGCACCACACGCAGCGCGCGGCGACGGAGGTGGCGCCCGGCGTGCTCCGCCTCGACATCGTCTTCCAGGCGCCCGCCGGGCAGAAGCTGGACACCCGCTACGGCCCGTCGACCCGGCTGCTGGTCAGCGCCACCCCGCCGGAGCTGCTGGCCGACGGCGCGGGCGCGGGCACCGATCTGGCCCGGGAGCTGACGCTCGCCGACGGCGTCACCGAGGGCGTGCTGCACGTCTCGGCGATGGCCGCGTCCTGCGACGACGACCCGGCGATCGAGTACCCGGCCTGCCATGTGCACCAGCAGGACTGGGGCGTGCCGGTGCGGGTCACCGACGGCGGGCGGGCCCGGCTGGGCCTGGTGCTCGCGGGGCTGGACGCGGAGGGCTGACGGCGGGCCGGTGACCGGGGCGCGAGCCCGTACGGTCACCGGCCGCGGCTCACCGGGAGACGCCCGCCTTGATCCGTGCCTCGGGGAGGCTGGAGTACCAGTTGCCGACCTTCGCCTGCTGGGTGGCGTAACGCGGCTGGTACTGCGAGAAGGAGAGGTACGCCCCGCCGCCCCGCTTCATGCCGCGGTTGTCCGTGAAGGTGACCGTCAGCTTGTTGAGCGGCTTGGTGCCCTTCGTGGCGGGCTTGGTGGTGGGGATCAGCGCGTACGCGTCCGAGCGCGCCTGCACGGTGACCTGGCGGCCGAGGAACGAGTCGCCGGGGTCGCCCTCCAGGAAGCCCAGCGGGGTCGGCGAGTCGTTCACGGCCACCTGCGGGGCGCCGTGCAGGATGCACGGGCGGCCGAGCGGGTTGTGGTAGGTGAGGACCAGCACGGACGGGTCGGTCTCGGACGTCGCCTTGAGCTTGGTGGGCCCCGCCGAGCACTGCGTGGGGCGGGCACGGTGGGCCGCCGCGCCCGCGCCGACGCCCGCCGCGCCCGCCCCCGCGCCGATGAACCGGTGCTTCTTCTTGTCCTTCTTCTTGCTCTTGTAGGTCGAGGAGGAAGAAGAGGACGAGGAGTGCTTCCGCGAATTCGAGGACTTCGCGTGGGTGCAGCCCGTCAACGCGAGCGTGCCGCAGAGTGCTGCGGCCAGCGTCGCGCAGGCGACGGAACGGCGACGGGAGCGGCGTGCGGTCATGGTTGGTTCCCCCAGTGGTTCGCTGCGTTCAGCGAGCTGTGTGTGTCATGGCACCGCCACGATATCGATGCGGGCCCACCGCGCCAGGGCCGGTGGGCACGGAGCCGGATCAGTGGTGGCACACCGGTAGATCGATGTTCTGGAGCTGTTCGGGACGGATGCGGATGCCCGGCATCCACGCCTGGCCGTCGCCGTGGTCGACGCGCAGCCAGATGCTGCTGTGCCCGCCCGCCTCGTCGGTGACGGAGACCCCGTCGGCGATCCGGCATCGGGCGTGCAGGGGGTCGTCGTGCCAGACACGGCCGGTGACGTTGGCGCGGCGGTAGAACTCGTACGGGTCCCCGGCCAGCGCGAGCGCGCAGTCCGGCCTGCGGTCGCCGCGGCAGACGCGCTCGACGTTGAACACATTGACGGTGGTGCCCGCGCCGGGCCCCGTCCCTGCACTGGGCTCCGTCCCCGTCCCGTTCCCCGCCTCCGTGCCGGAGTCCCTGTCGGTGCCGGTGAGCGCGAGGACGGTGAGCGTGGCGGCGACGGCGACGGCGGCGCCGAGCCCGATGAGCAGGGAGCGCGGCCCTCTCGGGCGGACGACGGCCGGTGCGACGGACGCGGCCACCGGGGCCGGAGGGGCCGCGCGGGGCCCCGGCACGGTCACGGTCCCGCCCGGATGCGGGGCGACGGGGGCGGGGATGACGACGGCGGGTGTGGCATCGGCGAGCGCAGGGGCGTCCGGTACGTCGCCTCCGCCGGGCGCCGGGGATGCGTCCGAAGGCCGGGCGACGGCGGCCCCTTCCGCCTCCTCCGCCCCACCCGCCGACTCCTGTGCCGCGCAGGCCGCGTGCAGCAGGGTGATGAGGGCGGGCAGCCGGTCCTCCCCGGTGAAGGAGAGCTTGCACCACTCCACCAGCAGCCGTTCGTCCGGCAGGCTCTGGCCCCGCAGATACCGGGAGAGCGAGGAGCGGCTGGCCGGCAGCCGGGACTCCATCTCCTTGAGGCTGTAGCCCAGTTCGCCGTGCATACGCCGGAGTGCCGTGACGAAATCCCGTACGGGTCCGGTGAGTTCGGCGGGCAGCGGCGCGAGCGGCTTGCGGCGGACGTTCGCGGCGCGGTTCTGGTGGCCAGGCACGCCCAGCATTCCAGCACAGCGGCCCTACGCGCGCGAGGGGCACTCCCGCTCCCCAGTGGCGGAAGCGCCCCTCGTGACACGATTCGGACCGGAACCTGACCGCCCCGTGCAGCATGCGCGCCCGTGCGCCCCGTACGGGCGCGCATGACGGCTCAGTCGCCGAAGGCCACCGGGCGGTAGGGCCTGAACTCGGAGCCGCCGCTCAGCCCGTACGTCAGGCTCCGGTGATCGGTGCCGTGGCCGCCGCGCTGCTCGTACGCGGTGTACGAGCTGTGCGCGTCGTTGTTCCACTTCTCGAAGATCACGACATGGCGGGTGTCGCTGGTGCCGTCCGCGTCGATCAGCAGGTCACCGGGGGTCAGTTCGCCGAGCGAGATCGGGCGGGTGAGCGAGCGGTCGTTCGCCAGCCCGACGGTGTTGGTCCCCGGCGTCGGCAGGCCGAGCGTCATCGACACATAGCCCGAGCAGTCCTGCCGGTAGCCGTCCTTCCAGTACGTGGTCTGGCTGTACGGGACCTGCGCACCGTCGTTCGCGGTCAGCCAGGTCGTCGCGCGCCGCAGCATCTCCTCACGGGAGGCGCTCGGCTCCTGCGGCGCCGGGCCGTCCTCGACCGGCACGCCCGGCAGCCGGTCCTCGGGGATGGCCACCGCGACGACGCTGAGGAAGCCCTCGACCGGGCCGGTCACATGCGCCATGTACGTGGAGCAGGCGTCGCCCTCGCAGACCTTGCGGCCGGTGTCGACCTGGTAGTCGGCGGTGATCCGGTCCTGCCCCGCGGCGGTCTTGTTGATCATGCCGACGGCGGGCGAACCGGCGTCGGCGGAGGCGTGCACCACCCAGCGGGTGCCCCAGGTCGGGAAGGACGCCTCGGCCGCCTGCACGGCGGCCGGGCCCTGCGCGGAGACGGTCTGGCCGTGGGCCGCACCCGCGAAACCGGTGATGCCGATTCCGGCCGCCGCGAGCGCGGGCAGCACCCGCCGCAGCATCCGCCGTCCGGTCCGCCGGGTGTCCGTTGCCGTGCCGCTGTCCGCCGCCGGGCCCTCGCCGGTGCCCGCGAGGGTGGAGCCGTACGTCGTATCCGTGGTGCTCTGGCCGCGCATCCGATGTTCCCCTTCTGTGCCGTCCGTTGCCGTGTGCGTCGCCGCTGCGGGCGCCCGGCCCGTCGGAGCGGGCCGCTCGGTCCGCTGCGGCGGAGCCATCGTGGGGCGCCACGGCGGCCGGACGGGGCTGCGTATGTCCCACGGGACGTCCGGTCGCTGTCCCGCGTCGGTGACCTGCGCGAACGCGTGCCGCGGCGGGGTGGAACGGGACGCGCGGCGGGGCGCGTGGGACATGACGGGACGGCGGGAGAGGCCGTGGCCCGTACGCGGGAGGCGGCCCCGGAAACGGGACAGGGCGCCCGCTGGGGGATGCGGGCGCCCTGGTTTGGGGGGGCGGATGCCCCGGGGTGGCCTACCAGTTGGCGGCCGTGGCCGCCTCCGACTGCCAGTACGTGACCCAGGCGCTGTCGTCGAGGTACGTGGAGCCGCCGGGCAGCGCGACCGGCGCCGACCCCCCGCCGCCCTGGCCGTCGCGGTCGGCCAGGCTGACGCTCAGCGAGGTCCGCTGGTGGCCGTTGGTCCCGCTGCCGTCGGCGGACGAGGTCATGACGCTGGCGTAGCCGGAGGCGCCGGGGGCGAGGGTGACCACCGCCTGCGGTTGGCTGTCCTCCAGCGGGGCGAGCGGCGACTGCGCCTCGTCGAACTGGAGGAACGGGTAGGAGTACAGGTCGCAGGTGGTGCCGGAGGTGTTCTTCGCCTCCAGGAGAAGGTGGTTGGCGCGCTGGGGCAGTGGCGTGGCGACGATGCTGATGTTCGCCGGATCGCAGGCGGTGGACTCGCCGGTGCCGTCCGTCGGGGGCGGCGTCGAGCCGTCCGTGGCGGGGGCGTTGCCGACGTGGCCGGAGTCCGTCTGGCCGCCGCCGGAGCCGCCCTTGCCGGTCGTACCGGCCGGGGTGTCCTTGCCGGACGCGCCTCCGTTGCCGCTCGCGTGACCACCGTCCGCGTGGACCCCGCCGTTCTTGCCGGGTGCGCCGGTGTCCAGGCGGTCCTGCGGCGCCGCGTCGAAGGGCCGCCCGTCGCTGGTCTTGAGCCGGTTCTCCGACTGGCCGCACGCGGTGAGGCCGAACCCGGCGACGGCGACGAGGCCCGCCACCGCGAGGCGCATTCCGGTCCGCCGGGAGCCGGTACGGGAGGCGGCGGCCGCACCGTCGGTACGCCGGGCGCGCTGCGCCGACTGCGGCTGCGACATACGTGACATGGCGGTCTCCCCCGGTGGGCGGTGGCTGATGGCCTCTTTCGAGCTGTCCACCACCTTGCCGACCGCCGCTGGCGCGTTGCTAACGGACGCCTAACGCGACGGGGCGGCGGCCGGGGCGCGGGCCGCGGCCTCGCCGGGGCCGACGCGCCTGGCCGGGGCCGACGGCTGGGCCGGGCCGTGAGCCTCGTGAAGCGGCCACCGGGCGGGCACCACCGAGCACCGGCCGGGCGGGCACCCGTCGGTCCCCGCCCGGACCCCCGCGGGCTCAGGCCCCTGGCTCTTATACACATCTCCGAGCCCACGAGACGCTCATGAATCTCGTATGCC
>NZ_VKJP01000308.1 GCF_007280575.1 Streptomyces benahoarensis | reverse complement strand
GACGAGATTCATGAGCGTCTCGTGGGCTCGGAGATGTGTATGAGAGACAGGCCCAGCGGTTTCACGGCCGTGAAACGCACGGCCCCGGGCCGAGGCGCGGGCGTAGGCCAAAGGGGATGCGCTCCCACGCCCCGTTCCGGCAGACTGCCGATATGCCGATCACCGACGTATCGCCCGGCGTGTCCGTCGCCCACGAGTGCTTCGGCGACCCCGGTGACACCCCGCTGCTGCTCGTCATGGGGCTCGGCGCGCAGATGATCGCCTGGCCCGAGGGATTCTGCCGGGCGCTCGCGGACCGGGGCCGCTATGTGATCCGGTACGACAACCGCGACTGCGGCCGGTCGACCACGTTCGACGAGCACCCCGTCGACACGGCCCGGTTCATCGCGGCCGTCAAGGCGGGTGACCTCCCCGCCGCCCTCGCGATGGTGCCGTACCGGCTCACCGACATGGCCGACGACGGGTTCGCGCTGCTCACCGCGCTGGGCATCGAACGCGCCCATGTCGTCGGCGCCTCCATGGGCGGCATGATCGCCCAGCGGATGGCCCTGGCCCGGCCGGAGCGGGTGCTGAGCCTGACGTCGATGATGTCCACGACCGGCGAACCGGAATACGGCCGTTCCACCCCCGAGGCCCGGGCGGTGCTGTTCGGCCCGCGGCCCGCCGACCGTGAGGGGTACATCGCGGCGGCCGAGCGCGAGCTGGTGTGGGCCTCGAAGCGGTACGCCGACGCCGCGGAGCTGCGGCAGCTGGCCGCCGAGAGCTACGACCGCGGCCACCACCCCGGCGGGATCGGGCGGCAGCTCGGCGCGATGGTCCTCGACGGTTCCCGCGCGGATGCGCTCCGCGACCTCCGGGTGCCGACGCTGGTGATCCACGGCCTGGACGACACGCTGATCGACCCCAGCGGCGGACGCCGCACCGCGGAGCTGGTGCCCGGCGCCGAGCTGCTGCTCCTGCCCGACATGGGCCACGACCGGCCGCGCCCGCTCTGGCCCGATCTCATCGACGCGATGGTGCGCCACACCGCCTGAGCGGCTACGGCCACAGCAGTTCCCGCCGCCAACTCCCCTCACTTCTACGGTAGTTGAGGCGTACGTGACGTCGTCGGGCGTCGCCCTGGAAGAACTCGACGGCGTCCGCGTGCAGGATGTAGCGGGTCCAGTCGGGCACCGGGGCGTCCGGTTCGCGGACCGCGCGGTCCCAGGCGGCGTCGGCGGCGCGGTCCAGTTCGGCGGCCGAGCCGAGGACCTCGCTCTGCCGCCCGACCAGCGCGGCGGCCAGGGAACCGGTGGACCGCTGGTGCAGCGCGGCGGCGCTCTCCTCGGGCCCGGCCTCGGCCACCGTCCCCTCGATCCGGACCTGACGGCCGACCGCCGCCCAGTAGAAGAGGAGTGCGGCACGGGGCCGGGCCGCCAGTTCGCGCCCCTTGCGGCTGCCCCGGTGGGAGCCGAAGTGCCAGCCCCGCTCGTCGGCGTCGTGCAGCATCACGATGCGTACGGAGGGATCCCCGGCGCCATCGGCGGTGGCCAGGGTCATGGTGTGCGGCTCGGGCTGCCCGGCCTCGGCGGCCTCGCGCAGCCAGCGGCGGAAGAGCGCCAGCGGCTCGTCCGGCGCCCCCGCCGCGTCGAACGACGGCAGCGGATGGTCCCAGACCCGCAGCCCACGCAGCAGGTCGCGGAAGGCGCGGGCGGCGTCGTCGTGCGGGGCGTCGGGGGACGGGGCCGGCGCCTCGGCGGCGTTCCGGTGCGGGGGCGTGGGGTCGTTGGCCATAGCGGGCAGGGTACGGGTGGGCTGCCGACGGGGCGGAGGGCCGTGACCTTCACGGCCCTCGTGCCGAACGGGGCGGACGGTTGTGACCTGGCGGGCGGCGGGCCGAACACGCCGGACGGCCGTGACCTGGCGGGCGGCGGGGGCCGGTCGGGAGAGGGGCCGTGGTGCGCAGGCCGGGCGGCGGCCCGTCGGCACGGTGCCGCGGAACGGGCCGCGGCCGGTCGGGCGCCATGCCCCGGACGCCGAGCCCACTCGCGCCGCACCCCCGAAAACCCTTGGCGCCACCACCCGTTGGCCCCCTATCGTCCTCACATGCATCTCTTCCAGATCTACGGCTGATCCGGGCGCCTGCCGCCCGCCCCGCCCCCGGTTCACCAGCCTCGCGCCGGTCCGTACCGCGTCGTTCCCGTGCCCTTCGCACGGCCGGGACCGCGGACGCCTCGTGGTACCCGGAACCGCAGACGCTCTGTGGTGCCCGGGACCGCGGACGCTTCGTCGCGCCCGGGGGTGCGGGCTCCGTTCGCGTGCCGTCACGGCATCCCGTTCACGGCACCCCCTATTCGTAGATCAAGCAGAGGAAGTGTCATGCCCGACAACAACACCCCGCATCCGCACGCCCCTTCCCGCAGGTCGGCCCTCGTGCCGCCGGGGGCCGACGGGTCCGTGCGGCGGCGCGCGCAGGTGGCCATGGTGGGGACGCCGATGGTCAGCCATGTGCTGCCCGGTCTGGAGATCATCCGTGAGCTGGTGGCGCGCGGGCACCGCGTCACCTACGCCAACTCCGATCACGCCGCGGAGCTGATCCGGCCCACCGGCGCCGAGTTCGTCCGGTACACCTCGGTGCTGCCGGTGGTCTCCAACGTCTGGCCCGAGGACCCGGTGGGCGCCGCGTCGCTCTTCCTCGACGACGCCATCGAGGTCCTCCCGCAGCTGCGGGCCTTCTACGACGACGACCCCGCGGACCTCTACCTCCACGACGTCGGCGCGTTCGCGGGCCGTGCGCTGGCCGAGGCGCAGGGCCGGGACCTCGTCCAACTGTCGCCCACCTTCGTCGGCTGGGAGGGCGCGCAGGAGGAGGCCGGCGCCGCGTTCGCCGCGTTGCCGGGCGCCGATGCGTATACGGCGCGGTTCGCGGCGTGGCTGGCGGAGTGCGGCGCGACCACCACGGACGTGGCGGAGTTCAGCGGATGGCCCCGGCGGGCGCTGGCGACGATCCCGCGGGCCATGCAGCCGCACGCCGACCGGACCGATCCCGACCGGGTGACGTTCGTCGGGCCCTGCTCGCTGGGGCGCGCGGACCGTGAGAGCTGGAGCCGTCCGGCCGGTGCCGAGAAGGTGCTGCTGGTCTCGCTGGGCAGCGCGTACACGCGGCAGCCGGAGTTCTACCGGCGGTGCGTCGCGGCGTTCGGGGACCTGCCCGGCTGGCATGTGGTGCTCCAGATCGGCCGGTACGTCGATCCGGCCGAGCTGGGCGAGGTGCCCGGCAATGTCGAAGTGCGGTCATGGGTACCGCAGTTGGCGATCCTGGAGCAGGCGGACGCGTTCGTCACCCATGCCGGGATGGGCAGCTGCGGCGAGGCGCTGGCGTGCGGGGTGCCGATGATCGCGGTACCGCAGGGCGCCGAGCAGTTCATGAACGCCGACCGCCTCGTCGAACTGGGCGTCGCCCGTCGCCTCGACACCGCCGACGCGACGGCCGAGGCGCTGCGGACCGCGCTGCGGGAGCTGCTGGCCGACCCCGGCATGGCGTCCCGCGTCGCCCAACTCCGCGCCGACGCCCGCGTGGAGGGCGGCGCCCCGCGCGCCGCCGACCTGATCGAGGAACGGCTGGAGCGGATCACGGCCGCCAAGGGGTGAGGCCCGGGGCGGGCGTCGGGCCCGGGCTCGGCGCCCGCCCCGCCCCAGCGGCGCCGCCCCGGTCGTGTGCCGGGGGCGGCTACCCCGCCCCGTGCTGGGGGCGGCTACCCCGCCCCCAGCACCACCGTCCCCGACGAACAGAACCACCCGCCGGTACCCGAAACGGCCGCGAGCCGTGGCGGGCGCTCGCCCCCGGTGCCGTCGGGCTGGTGGACCTGGCGGCCCTCCCCGGCCGTGCCGCGTAGCTGGCGTACCGCCTCGACCAGCAGGAACAGGCCGCGCATCCCGGGGTGGCAGGCCGCCAGGCCGCCGCCGTCGGTGTTGACGGGCAGCGCCCCGTCCCGCAGCAGCCGCCCCCCTTCGACGAACGCGCCGCCCTCGCCCTTCGCGCAGAAACCCAGGTCCTCCAGCGTCACCAGGGTCATATAGGTGAAGGCGTCGTAGAGCTGGGCGATCTCGATCTCGTCGGGGCGGACACCGGCACGTGCGAAGGCGAGGCGGCCGGAGACCGCGGCGGGGGAGACGGTGAAGTCGTCCCACTCCGACATCGTGGTGTGGGAGACGGCGGTACCGGAACCGAGCACCCACACCGGGGGCGTGGCGAGGTCCGGGACGAGGTCCTCGGCGACCAGCAGGACGGCGCAGCCGCCGTCCGAGCGGATGCAGCAGTGCAGTTTGGTGAACGGGTCGGCGATCATCGGCCCGGCCAGCACCTCGTCGACGGTGACCGGATCCCGGTACAGGGCGTCCGGGTTGGTGGCCGCGTTGGCGCGCGCCTGGACGGCGACCTCGGCCAGTTGCTCCAGTGTGGTGCCGTACTGGTGCATGTGGCGGCGGGCGGCCATGGCGTACTTGGCGATCAGGGTGTGCCCGTAGGGGACCTCGAACTGGAGGGGGCCGCGGGAGCCGAACGAGAGGTTGGCGGTGCGGCGCCGGGCCTTGAGGTCGGCGCGGGCGGTGGAACCGTAGACCAGCAGGACCGCGCGGGCGTGGCCCGCGGCGATGGCGTCGGCGGCGTGGGCGGCCATCACCTCCCAGGTGGCGCCGCCCACCGATGTCGAATCCACCCAGGTGGGACGCAGTCCCAGGTACTCCGCGACCTCGACCGGGGCCAGGGTGCCGAGCCCGGCCGAGGCGAAACCGTCGATGGCCGTGCGAGGGAGTCCGCAGTCGGCCAGCGCCCGGCGCGCGGCCTGGGCGTGCAGTGCGTACGGGGTGGCGTCGTCCACCCGCCCGCAGTCGGACAGGGCGACTCCGGCGACGGCGACCTTGCGCTTCCCGTAGGGGATCCCTGACGACGTCATGAATCTGACGATACATCAGATATGAAGTCCCGGGCAGGGGCCGATCCGGTCCGCGGAGGTCGGGGAATACCCCTAGGAAAGTCCGCACCCCGTCCTTACCATGACGAGCCGTCAGATTCCGCGACGGCCGGCCCGCTGGTGCGCGGTGGTCGCGCCGGGCCGCAGACCCGGACGCCCGCCGCCGTACGGAGGGGCGTTGCCGCACGGCCGGGAGGAGCCCGCCGATGGACGCCGCGACCACCGAGGAACAGGAAGAGTTCCGCCGCACCCTGCGCGCCAACCTGCGCGGCGGCGCCCACCCGGACGAGGACCCGGGCGAGGACGGCGGCGCGGGCCCCGGGCCGGACGGGCCCGCCCCCGGCGCCGAGTGGCGACGGCTCGCGCGGCGGACGGGGCTGGCCGGGGCCGCCCTGCCGACCGCGTACGGGGGAGGCGGCGGCGGGCCCGTCGCGCTCGCCGTGGCCTGTGAAGAGACCGGCCGGACGCTGCGGCCGTCGCCACTGTTCGCCACCGCCGTGCTCACCGCGCCGCTGCTCCTCGCCCTCGGCACCGAGCGGCAACGGGGCGCGCTGCTGCCGCGCTGCGCCGCCGGGGAGCTGACCTGCGCCACGGCCGTCCCCGCAGGTCAGCTGGCCACCGCGCTCGCGCTCACCGGCCCGAACGGCGGCGACTGGGCCGGGGGCGGCCGCGCCGGTGGCCTCCAGGCGCGCAAGATGCCCGGCGGCCCCGGCCGGACCCCGGCCGACGGCGGCCGGTGGCTGCTCTACGGCGAGGCGGAGCGGGTCCCCGACGGGCACACCGCCGGGCTGCTGCTGGTCGCCGCGCACACCGGCGGCTTCACCCGCAGCCGCACCCGCCTCTTCCTGGTCCGCGCCCAGACGCCGGGGCTGCGCCGGATCGCGCTGCCCACGGCGCCCGGCGAACGGCCCTGCGCCCGTCTCGAACTCCGCCAGGCCGAGGGCGAATTGCTCGGTACGGAGGAGGACGGGCAGGTCGGCGGTCGGACGCCGGAGACGGCCGCGCTCGCCGCCGTCGGGGCGGTCGCCGCCGCGGCGCTGGCGGCGGAGACGGCCGGTGCGGCCGACGCGGTGCTGTCCCGCGCCGCCGCCCGGGTACGGGACGGGGGCGCCCCGGCGGGCGACGGGGCGCGCGTCGCGGAGCTGCACGCCGCCGTCCGGGCCGCCCGCGCCGCCGCGTACGGCGCCGCCGGATCCGCCGAACCGGGCGCCGGCGCGCTGGCGCTGGCCCAGGCGCTCCAGGCGCAGCGGGCGATCGCGGCCGAGGTCGCGCCGCCCGGGGACGACGGGGCGGCGTACGCCCGGCGGGCGGCCTGCGACGCACTGCTGCTGGGCCCCGTGCACCGGCTGCGCGAGCGGGCCGCCGAGGAGGCGGGGCTGTTCACCACCGGGGAGCCCGCGCGGACCGGGCCGCCCCAGGGGAGCGCGGCCGTGGCGGGTGCCCGGTGAGCGGGTCGAGGGGGCGGCGCCTGGTGGAGCGGATGTCCGCGACCCGGGCGTTCGCGCGCACCGCGCCGTACGTCGTGCCCGTCCTGGACCGCGCGGTGCACCGGCTGACCGGCGGAAAGGTGCTGCCGAGCGCGCGCATGCTGCCCGGGGTGATCCTCACGGCGACCGGTGCCCGCAGCGGGCTGCCCCGGCGTACGCCGCTGGCCTGCATGCCACAGGAGGACGGCGGCTGGCTGCTGATCGGCAGCAACTTCGGCCGCCCGGGACACCCCTCCTGGACCGGCAATCTGCTGGTGCACCCGGAGGCGGAGGTCAACTGGCAGGGGCGGGACATCCCGGTACGGGCCCGGCTGCTGTCCGGCGCGGAGCGGGAGCGGGCCTGGCGGGACGCCCTGGCGTTCTGGCCGCCGTACGCCGCGTATCAGGCGCGGATCGGGCGCCAGATCAGGCTGTTCCGGCTGGAGCGGCGCTGACCGGAAACGACGCGGGGCAAGGGGGGAACGGCGCCGGGCGGGGGCCCGGCGCCGTTC
>NZ_VKJP01000307.1 GCF_007280575.1 Streptomyces benahoarensis | reverse complement strand
TTAAGTCGTCGGCAGCGTCAGAGGTGTATAAGAGACAGCCCCACCCCGCCTCATCAGGCCATGTGCTCGGAAGAACACTCCCGAGCACGTGACATACCACCCGGTACGCGCCGAGAATCGCACCCAGCGTCACTACTTGCCCGTAACAAGCGCCCGCAGCAGCGCCCGTACCACGCGGAGGCACCCGGTGTTCAGCACGATGCAGGACGTACCGCTCACGGTCTCGCGGATCCTGGAGCACGGTTCGACCGTCCACGGATCGTCGCAGGTCATCACCTGGACCGGTGGCGAGCCGCACCGGCGGACCTTCGCGGAGGTCGGCGCGCGGGCCGCGCGGCTCGCCCACGCGCTGCGCGGCATCGGCGTCGAGCGGGAGGACCGTGTCGCGACTCTTCTTTGGAATAATGCTGAGCACCTGGAGGCGTATCTTGCCGTCCCCTCCATGGGCGCGGTGCTGCACACCCTCAACCTGCGGCTCGCCCCGGAGCAGTTGACCTGGATTGCGCACCATGCCGAGGACCGCGTCCTGCTCGTCAACGGCAGCCTGCTGCCGCTCCTCGCACCCCTGCTGCCCCAACTGCCGCTCCTGGAACACCTCATCGTCACGGGGCCCGGCGACCGTACCGTCCTGGACGGGGCCCGCCCCACCGTCCATGACTACGAGGAATTCCTCACCGGGAACCCGGAGCGCTACGACTGGCCCGAGCTGGACGAACGCGAGGCCGCCATCCTCTGCTACACCTCCGGCACCACCGGCGACCCCAAGGGCGTCCTCTACAGCCACCGCTCGCTCTACCTGCACTGCCTCCAGGTCAACACCGCCGAATCCTTCGCGCTCGGCGCCGGTGACCTGGCACTTCCCGTCGTCCCGATGTTCCACGTCAACGCCTGGGGACTGCCGCACGCCGCGTTCATGGCCGGTGCCTCGCTGCTGATGCCGGACCGGTTCCTCCAGCCCGCGCCGCTCGCCGAGATGATCGCGACGCTGCGGCCCACCATCGGCGCCGCCGTCCCCACCATCTGGCAGGGCCTCCTCGCCGAACTCGACGCCAACCGGCGGGACGTGGCCTGTCTGCGGACCGTCATCATCGGCGGCTCCGCCTGCCCGCCCGCCCTGATGCGCGGCTTCGAGGAGCGGCACGGCATCCGCGTCGTCCACGCCTGGGGCATGACGGAGACCTCCCCGCTCGGCACCGTCGCCCACCCGCCCGCCGGGGCCACCGGCGACGACGAGTGGCGCTACCGCACCACCCAGGGCCGCTTCCCCGCCTCCGTCGAGGCACGGCTGACCGGCCCGGACGGCATCCGGCTGCCCTGGGACGGCGTGTCCGCCGGGGAACTGGAGGTCCGCGGCCCGTGGATCGCGGGCGCCTACTACGGCGGTGCGGACGGCGAACCCCAGCGCCCCGAGGACAAGTTCAGCCCCGACGGCTGGCTGCGCACCGGCGATGTCGGCACCATCACCCCAGATGGCTACCTCACCCTCACCGACCGCGCCAAGGACGTCATCAAGTCCGGCGGCGAATGGATCTCCTCCCTGGAGCTGGAGAACCACCTGATGGCCCACCCGGACGTCGCGGAAGCCGCGGTGATCGCCGTACCAGACGACAGGTGGGGCGAACGGCCGCTCGCCACCGTCGTCCTCATCGACTCCGCCACGACCGGCCACGACGCGCTCAAGACGTTCCTCGCCGACCGCATCGCCCGCTGGCAGCTGCCCGAGCGCTGGGCGCGGATCGCGTCCGTCCCGAAGACGAGCGTCGGCAAGTTCGACAAGAAGGCGCTGCGCCAGCGGTACGCGGACGGCGAGCTGGACGTCACCCACCTGGGGTGAGCCGCACACCGACGCGCCGGAGCCCCCGTATGGACCTCACCTACGGGGGCTCCGGCGTCGCGCGGGCGTGCGCTCAGTTCGTCCCGATCTTCGCCAGCAGGTCGACGATCCGGGCCTGCACCTCGGCGCCGGTGGAACGCTCCGCGAGGAACAGCACCGTCTCGCCCTCCGCGAGGCGCGGCAGCTGCTCCGGGTCGAGGTCGGCGGAGGTGTAGACGACCAGCGGGGTGTGGTCGAGCAGACCGTTCGCCCGCAGCCAGTCGACGATCCCGGCGCGGCGGCGACGCACCTGCATCAGGTCCATCACCACCAGGTTCGGCCGCACCTGATGCGCGACCGCGACCGCGTCGCTGTCCGCCCCGGCCCGCGCCACCTGCATCCCGCGCCGCTCCAGCGATGCGGTCAACGCCCCGGCGACGACGTCGTTCTGCTCGATCAGCAGCACCCGCGGCGGATGCTGCTCACTGTCCCGCGGCGCCAGCGCCTTCAGCAGCACCGCCGGGTCCGCGCCGTACGCCGCCTCCCGCGTCGCCTGCCCCAGACCGGCCGTGACCAGCACCGGAACCTCCGCCGCACCCGCCGCCTGGCGCAGCGACCGGAGCGCGGTACGGGTGATCGGCCCGGTCAGCGGATCGACGAAGAGCGCGGCCGGATACGCCGCGATCTGCGCGTCGACCTCCTCGCGGGAGTTGACGATCACCGGGCGGTAGCCGCGGTCGCTGAGCGCCTGCTGCGTGGAGACGTCCGGCGCCGGCCACACCAGCAGCCGCCGCGGATTGTCCAGCGGCTCCGGCGGCAACTCGTCGTCCATCGGCGGCTGCTGCGGACCCAGCACCTCCACGGCACCGTTCGGCCCGTCCAGCGGCTCCGGTCCCTCGCTGCCCTCGTCCGGCGCGGAGACCGCGAACGCCCGGCCCTCGCTCGCGTCCAGCAGATGCGGCTGCGGCGCACCCTGCCCGGACGGCGCCGACACCTGCCGACGCCCGGCGCCCGCCTCCCCGCGCCCGCTCTCCTGCGGCGCGGCGAGCCTACGGCGACGACCCGACCCGGCGGCCGGGGTACCGGCGGGCGGCGTGCCCCCGGCAGGGGTCCCCTGCGCTGCCTGCGGATCGACGAGCTGCTGCGCGAACGGCACGCCCTGCCCAAGGGTGCGGACGCTGAACTCCCGGCCGTGCGACTGCCCGGGCCCCGGCCCGCCGTCCTCCTCCGGCCGCTGCTCCGCCTCCGTCTCGGCAGGACTGGGCCGCCCTCGCCGCCGCCCGGTCGGCGCGGGCGCCTCCCCCTCGGCCGGAACGGCCCCGGGCGCACTGCCGTGCGCGGCCCGCGTCGGCTCGGCGGGCGGCACCGGCGCACCCTGGGGCGGTACGGGCTGCGCCGCACCCTGCGGCGGTACGGGCTGACCCGGCCCCTGAGACGGCATCGGCTGCCCCGCACCCTGCGGCGGTACGGGCCCGCCGCCGTGGGCCGGGCGCTGCTGCGACACATCCGGGCGGGCCTGCTGCGGCCCGTGCTCCTCGGGACGCCCGTGCTGGCCGTGCTTGCCCTGGTGCACCGGCTGCTGCCCCTGTTGCGGAGCCTGCCGGCCCGGGGCGCCCGGCTCCGACTGCCGGCCCGGGGCGCCCTGCGGCTGCGCGCCCGGCGCCGCGCCGGCGCCCGCCGCGTCCTCGTCGCTGGACTGCGCCACCAGCCCCTCAGGGCCCGCCACGAACATCCCGGACGCCTCGGAATCCGCCATCGCGGCCGCCGCCCGCTCCTCGGCCGCGGCCCGCCGCGCCCGCCGCCGACCGGTCGGCTCGTCCTGCCACTCACCCTGCGGCACACCGGGGTTGACCGCGGGCTCCAGCCCGGGCGGACCCGCCGGAGCCCCGGCGGGCTGCGCCGGACCGTTCGCCACCGGACGCCGCGCCCGGCGCCGCCCGGTCCCCTCGGCCTGCGCGGACGACTGCCCGGTGACCGCGGGCAGCGCCGGAAGCGCGGACCCCGAAGACGTAGCGGACGCAGCGGAGGCCGTGCCCGGCACCTGATCGGCCGCCGCCGGGGGCAGCGCGAACGGCGACCGCCCGCCGCCCGCCGCGTCCGCCCGGCCCGGCCCCTGCTGACCGGCGCGCTCCGGCGCCTCCGCCAGCGCCCGGCGCGCCCGCCGACCGCCGACCTGCTGTGCGATCCCCTGCGGCGGCGCCTGCTGCGCCTGCGCCGGATGCCCGACCGGCGTCAACTGCGCCGCGCCCGTGCCCGCACCACCGGGCAACGCCGGCAGCGCGCCCGCCGCACCGTCCGACTGCGGCGCCCGCCGCCGCCCGGAACCGTCACACTCGGGCGCACCGTCGCCACCCTGGCGCCCGGCCCCGGTCCCACCGGACCCGCCGTCCGTCGCCTCGCCGTCCTGCCGCGCCCGCCGATGACCGCCCGCGCTGTCGCCGACCGCGCGCCCGGCACCGTCCGACCCGCCGGACTCCTCCGAACCCGCCGCGGCCGACGGCTCCGTCCCGCGCGCCCGCTGCGCCGGGAACGGCATCACCGTCGTCCCGTCGCCCTGCGCCTCCCGCGCCGGGCCGCCGCCCGCGGGCACCGTGGCGTCCGCCGACACCGGCAACTCCAGCACCCACGCGCTGCCGCCCGCGCTCTGGCCGCCCGGCACCTTGTGGGTCTGCATCAGCCCGCCGTGCTGCCGCACGATGCCCCGCGCGATCGGCGCGTGCACCGGGTCGCCGCCGCGGTACGGGCCACGCACCTCGATACGGACGACATCGCCGCGCCGCGCCGCGGCCACCACGATCGTCGAGTCCTGGCCCACCGCGCCGCGGCCGCCCGCGCCCTGACCCGCCGCCGCGTCCGCGGCCGGCATCCGGCCCGTCGAGTCGACGCCCGCCACATCCGCGATCAGATGCGACAGCGCCTGCGCCACCCGCTCCGCGTCGACCATCGCCTCGATCGGCGGCGCGTGCACCGCGAACTGCGCCCGGCCCGGCCCGATCAGATCGATCGCGCCCTCCACACCGGCCGCCACCACACCGTCCAGCGACACCTTCTCGCGCCGCAGCTTCTCCGCCCCGGCGTCCAGCCGCTGATAGCTGAGAACGTTGTCGACCAGCGTCGTCATCCGCGCGTGCCCGGCCGCGAGGTGGTGCAGGATCTGGTTGGCCTCCGGCCACAGCTGCCCCGCCGGGTCGGACGCCAGCGTCCGCAGCTCCCCGGTCAGCTCCTCCAACGGCCCGCGCAGCGCCTGCTCCAGCACCGCCAGCAGCTGCGTGTGGCGCGCCGCCAGCGCGTCGTACGGCCGCCGGTCGGTGAACGTCATCACCGCACCGACCAGCTGATCGCCGTCGCGCACCGGAGCCGTCGTCAGATCGACGGAGACCGACCGGCCGTCCTTCGCCCACAGCGCCTGCCCGCGCACCCGGTGCTTGCGCCCGGACCGCAACGTGTCCGCCAGCGGCGTCTCCTCCCACGGCAACGGCGAACCGTCCGCCCGGGAGTGATGCATCAGCGGATGCAGCTCCTTGCCGCCCAGCTCGCTCGCCCGGTAGCCGAGGATCTGCGCCGCCGACGGATTGACGAGGACGACCTTGCCGTCCGCGTCGACGCCCACGACCCCCTCGGCCGCGGCCCGCAGAATCATCTCCGTCTGCCGCTGCTGACGCGCCAGCTCCGTCTCGGTGTCCAGCGTCCCTGTCAGGTCCCGCACCACCAGCATCAGCAGTTCGTTGCCGGTGTAGCCGTTGCGGTGATCCGCGTACGCCGCCTCGAAGGCCGACTCGTACGGGGTACGGCCGTCCTCCAGATTGGCGCTGGTCACCTCGACGAGCAGCTCGGTGCCGTCGGTACGGCGCGCCACCATCCGTGTCGGCTTCGTCCGCCCGCCCTCGGCATCGGTGTCGTGCCGCCGCATGGAGCCGGGGATGCGCTTGGAGTCGAACGACGGCAGGAGGTCGAGGAGCCCACGCCCCACCAGGGCGGTACCGGGCGCCTCGAACGTCTCCAGGGCGATGGTGTTGGCGTTGACGACCGTGCCATTGCAGTTGACGAGCAACAACGCGTCAGGAAGGGCGTCCAGTATGGCTGCGAGGCGAGCAGCGCCTCGGGATGGCCTGCTGCTCACGACGACGCTTCCTCCCTGTTACCGCACAGTGCCGGCCCGGCTGGGCGGGCCGCTGGAAGGGAGTCTACGGGCAGTTGCCGTGGACGCCGAGGCGGATGAGGGGCAGGTGGTGCCCCGGCCGGGTGCGACTCACCGCACGCCCGACATGTGCCCCGCGTCCTGACCTGCCCACCCACTCCGCCACGAAATGGCTCGGGCATCGCGTCATGAACCGGTCGTCGGGAGCAGCGGCTCGAACCGGTCCCAGCGGGCGATCTCACAGCCGTCGGTCCGCCGGAACTCGGCATCCACCGGCCGCCCGGCCCAGTAGCCCGAGACATGCGCGGTGATCGGACCGCCGTACATCATCGTGCACTTCGCGGCCTGCGGAACCGCCGCGAACGTGTCCTGCCCCCACCGCGTCATCCGGTCCAGCCGGTCGCACGCCCCCGCCGCGTCGAAGTGGTTCCCGCCGTCGGGGTGGCAGAACAGCTCGTACCGCCCGTCGATCCCCGCCGCCCCGGACCGCGTCACCGTCACCGTCAGATGATCCGCGGGCCGCAGCGGCCCGGCCCCGCCCTCGCCATCCGTTCGCGCGTCGGGCCCCGGCAGCCCGGAGACGCCCCGGTGGTGACGGTGCCCGGTGGGCGGCCGCAGGCCCGTACGGTCGAGGACCCCGGCCGGACCGGTGGGGTTCGGCGCCGCGGCGCGCTCCCCGGGCAGCGGCAGCGGGATCGGCGCACCCGAGGCGGCGGGCGCGGCCAGCGCCAGCGCGGCTGCGGCGGCCACCACCGGGGCGACGACGGTCAGCAGGGACTTCCTGAGATACGGCATCTCGGCTCCAGAGGAGAGAGCGGAACGGGCGCGCGACACGCACCCACCGGGGCACCTCACGGCCACGCCGCACCCGGCCCCACCCCCTCTAACGCGCCTGTCTCTTATTACACATCTGACGCTGCCGACGACTTAA
>NZ_VKJP01000306.1 GCF_007280575.1 Streptomyces benahoarensis | reverse complement strand
CCCCGAGATCTACACCTATTAAGTCGTCGGCAGCGTCAGATGTGTATAAAAGACAGCCCCCCATGGACCACGGCATCCCTCCCCGGCAGCGGCGGCGCCGGTGGCGGTGGGCGGGGGCGGCCGCGGCGCTGATGCTCGTCCCCGCCGCCCTGGCTCCGCCGAGCGCGGCCCTCTTGGCGGTCATGGCCGCGCTGGCGCTGGCAGCGGCGCTCGCGACCTGGCCGTGCAGGCGGGTCTCCCTGGCGCAGGCCGCCGGGACCGTGGCGGCACTCTCCCTCGTCACGGACGCCTGCACCTTCGGCACCCCGGGCCTGATGCTCCTGTGGTACCCGTTCGAGACGGTCTCCCTGCTGGTCCTGCTGGAGCGGGTGGTCCGCGGGGTGCCCGGCCCCCGGGTGGCCCTCGTCGCCCCGCTGACCGGCGCCGCCGCGGTCCTGCTGCCGCTGCGCTTCACCCTGCACGCGCCCACCACGGGCCTGAAGGAATCGGTGGTCGCCGCCGCGCTCGCCCTCTTCCCGGCGGCCGTCGCGGCAGGCGTCGGACTGTACCTGCGGACGCTTGATCGCCGTCGGGCGCACGCCGTGGAACTGGCCCGGCGCGAGCAGCGCCTCGAAGTCGCCCGCGACCTGCACGACTTCGTCGCCCACGAGATCACCGGCATCGTTCTGGAGGCCCAGGCGGCGCAGCTCGGCACGGACCCCGGCCCCGAGGAGCACCGGTCCCTGCTGGCACGCGTGGAGCAGGCCGGACTGCGGGCGCTGGACTCCATGGACCACACGGTGACCGCCCTGCGCGGCGCCGATCACCGCCCGTCGGAGCCACCGCCCACCCGGTTCCACGGCCTGGCCGACCTGCCCGAACTCATCGGCCGCTTCTCCGCCATGTCCACCGCCGAGGTGGCACTGTCGCTCCCCGACGACGCGGTGGGCGCCCTCTCCCGGGAGACCGAGGACACCGCGTACCGGGTGGTGTTGGAGGCACTGACGAACGTACGGCGGCACGCACCGCGAACCGGCCGGATCGAGATATCCGTGATCCGGACCGCCGCCCCGGCCGTGACGGTAACCGTGGTGAACGACGCGTCCCCCGCAGTGCCCGCGATCGCCCGGCGCGGCGGCGGCACCGGCCTGGCGGGCCTGGCCGAACGGATCGGCGCCCTGGGCGGCACGCTGGAGGCAGGCCCGCACGGCCCGGGCTGGCGGGTCCATTGCCGGCTGCCGGTGCCCGCCCTCGGCTGAGCGATATCTACCGATCGGCAGATGTGCCGATCCCCTGCATCCGGGACCGTCTTGGGAGCGCACCACCTCGCCTCCCTGCCGGGAGCGCACCACTCGTCTCCCAGGAGGAACCGATGTTCTCAGCCACCCCCACGAAACGCCCCGCCGCACTCATCGCCACCGCAGCGGTAACCGTCACCGCCGCCCTCGGCCTGTCCGGCTGCTCCGTGGACGCCTCGAAGGCGAAGCCCACGTCGAAGACCTTCCCTTACACCGGCAGCGCCCTGAAGCTGACGACACACGAGGTCGCCACCAAGGTCGTCGCCACCGACCGCAAGGACATCAAGGTCACCCGCTGGTTCGACGCGGCCGCCGGAACCGAACACCTGGTGTGGCGCCTGACGGGCGACACCCTCGACATCGACTCCGGGTGCAACGGCATCGCCTTCTGCGACGCCAAGTTCAAGGTCGAGGTCCCCAAGGGCATCACGGTGACCAAGGACGGCACGAAGACCTTGGAGGGGCGGCGCTGACCGTGCCGGAACTCGTGGCATCCCCAAGCTCCACCGAGGAGGCAACGCACCGCCGACCACCTTCACACCACAACGGCTCCACGCACCGCTCCGGCCGCCAGACCCGCAACTGAGACCACGGACACCCGCGCGGCCCGGATGCGCCGCCGTCGCCGCATCCGCTGATGCAAAAAAAACCCAGGTCACAAGGTGTGTGACCTGGGGTTTCCTTCTGGAGCCGCCTAGGGGAGTCGAACCCCTGACCTACGCATGACGAGGGCCTGCAAGATCGTGATGGGCGCTGCCGGGTGATCACGTCAGGTCCTGTTTTGCCTGGCCAGGGGCTTGTCGGCCTTGCGGGCGTGACGCCCGATCCAATGGGTGCTACGCGGTCCGCTCACGCATCGCTCACGCATTCGCCGCTCGATTCACTGCGACGCGGAACTCAATTCAGCCGCCTGACTTCGCCTAAAGGTTGTCCCGTAACGGCGGGGCGCAAGTGAGATGATCTCTCATGCCGTCAGTATGCTCGCGACCACTGACAACGCCCGCGGCGGCCCAGTAACGCCCATCTGGACCTGCCCCGGGCGGGCGGCGACCACCGGCGGGTGCTGGCTGTGCTGAGATTCCCGGAAGGAAACGGCTGACCCCGGGCGCTCGCCGAAGGCCCGGCCGACGCCGGGGCGGCGAAAAAGTTGGTGTGCGGGGCCGGCGGAACCGGGTAACGTCTTTGTCATGTTCTTCCAAACGCCGATTTACGAGTGAGAGCGTGACGGGCCCCTGCTGACGTCCTTCGACGTCGCCGCCCGTCCCCCACCGATGAATCCGTAGATCACTTCACATCATTACCGGGAGAACCCGTGACCGTGAGCAAGAACATCAACAACCCCGTGGGCATGGGCGGCGGCCAGCGCAAGAAGCTGTCCCGCGCCGAACGGCAGAACAACGGTCCGCACCGCAACCTCGACCGCCAGGGTGCAGCCGACCGGAAGGCGGAGCTGGTGCGCAAGATGCGCGAGAAGGCAGGCGCAGCTGAGGGCTCCGGGCAGGCGGGCGACGACACCGCACAGAGCTGACGCACCGCCGCAGCAGGGCGGCACCGCACGGGCAGGGCCCGGACCGCGACGCGCGGTCCGGGCCCTGCTGCCGTACCGGACGCGGCCGGTCCCGATCAGCTCTCGGCCGACCACCCGGGGCAGCCGCAGATTCAGCAGCCCCGTCACCGCCACCACCCCGAGCTGCACCAGGAGCGTCACCACCAGCGCGTTCCCCGTGCCCAGCCCGGGCGACACCGCAGCTGTGGGTTGTCCCGTAACTGATCTTCGAACCGGTGCGGGCGAGGTCGGTTGTTGATCCGCCCGTTTGTCTATCCGGCGAGGGCGAGATTGTGCAGTCGTGCGATACCGAGCATGGCGTGGTGGACGCCGTCGCCTTTGAGGCGGCAGTCGCGGAGGATCTTCCAGGTCTTCATGCGGGCGAAGACGCGCTCGACGCGGGCGCGGACCTGCTTGTGGGACTTGTTGTGCACCTGCTTCCAGCTGGGCAACTCCTCGCCTTTGCGGCGCCTGTGGGGCATCGCAAGGCCGGTGCCCGGGTAGCCGCCGTCAGCGATCGTCATGGTGTTGCCGACGGCGGCCTTGGCTCCGGATTCTTCCCATGCTTTGCAGTCGTTGCGGTTGCCGGGAAGGGGGCACCCGACCAGGACGATCGGGCGGGTGTCGGCGTGCGAGGACGGCAGCCGACGGTCGTTCGCCCGAGGCGGGTACAGCAGCCTCAAGGCCGCCCAGGCCGACCTTAAGACGATGAAGGCAGCGATCGACGCGATGCCGCCCTTCCGCCGCGTCACCGGACCGTCCACGCGACAGCACATCAGGGCCACACTCCGCGCGGCCCTGAACGACGCGATCGGGCAGCAGATCATCACCTTCATTCCGGCGACCCACGTCGAGATCGACCCGGTCCGCAAGCCGAAGGCTCTGGTGTGGACGGACGAGAGGGTCGCCCGGTGGCAGCAGACCGGTGAGCAGCCCTCACCTGTCATGGTCTGGACGCCGGAACAGACCGGCGCCTTCCTCGACTTCGTCGCCGAGGACCGGCTGTATGCCATGTGGCACCTGATCGCCTTCCGTGGCCTGCGTCGCGGCGTGGCATGCGGCCAGCCCTGGTCGGAAACCAACCTCGTCCTGCACTCCCTCACCGTCACTGGTCAACTCGTCCAGGACGGCTGGGAGGTCGAGTCGTCCGAACCGAAGACGGACAGCGGCTTCCGCGTCGTGGCACTGGACGACGAGACCGTCGGCGTTCTGGAACGCCACCGCAAGCAGCAGGAGGCCGAGCGCGAGCAGTGGGGAACGGCCTGGGTCGAGACGGGCCTCGTTTTCACCCAGGAGGACGGCTCCTGGCTCCACCCCGGCAAGGTCACCGATCTCTTCGAGCGCCTCGTCACCGCCTCCGGCCTCCCGCCGATCCGGCTGCACGACCTCCGCCACGGTGCGGCCACCCTCATGCTCGCCGCCGGCATCGACGTCAAGATCGTGTCGGACACCCCCGGGCACAGCGACACCCGGATCACGCGGGACATCTACCAGCGTCCTGCCCCACGTCGGCAAGAGCGCCGCCGAGGCCGCCGCGAAGCTGGTCCCGCTTCAGCGCAAGGCCGAGGCGGAGAAGGCCGCGCGTAAGGCAGCGAAGGCTGCCAAGAAGGCCAAGGCCGGGAAGTCCCGCAAGGGCAAAGGCAAACCGAAGGACGCGGCGGAGGCCGAGGCCAAAGCCACGAAAAAGCTCAAGCGGAAGGAGCCCAAGGGGGAGTTCGCCGGGCGGCTCCGCTCACGCATCGCTCACGCAAGCCCCTCCACGGCATCCCCGTCGTGCGGCTCGGCGTGCCCCGAACATGAAAAAACCCCAGGTCACGGCGAGTGAGTCCTGGGGTTTTTCCGGAGCCGCCTAGGGGAGTCGAACCCCTGACCTACGCATTACGAGTGCGTCGCTCTGGCCGACTGAGCTAAGGCGGCGTGGTGCGCGGCCCAGTCTACACATGCCGGAGGGGTGGTTCGTACGCGGTTGACGGGCTGGTCAGAGGGTGGGTGGGGTCAGGTGCAGCGCTTGTTCTTCGGGGGGACGGTGCCGTCCAGGAGGTAGGTGTTGACGGCCTTGTCGATGCAGGTGCTGCCGCGGCCGTAGGCGGTGTGGCCGTCGCCCTCGTACGTCAGCAGGGTGGCGCTGGAGAGCTGGGCGGCGAGGCCCTTGGCCCAGGCGTACGGGGTGGCGGGGTCGCGGGTGGTGCCGACGACGACGATGGGGGCGGCGCCCTTGGCCTCGATGCGTTCGGGGGCGCCGGTGGGCTTGACCGGCCAGTACGCGCAGTTCAGGGAGGCCCAGGCGAACTCGTCGCCGAAGACCGGGGACGCCTTGCGAAAGCGCGGCAGGTCGGCGCGGACCTGGGCGGGCGAGGTGTACGCGGGGGGCAGGTCGAGGCAGTTCACGGCGGGGTTGGCGTACATCTGGTTGGCGTAGTGGCCGTCCGGGTCGCGCTCGTAGTAGCTGTCGGAGAGGGTCAGCAGGCCGCGGCCGTCGCCCTTCTCGGCCTGGGCGAGGTACTCGCGCAGGGCCGGCCATGCCTTCTCGTCGTACATCGCGGCGATCACGCCGGTCCTGGCGAGCGATTCGGTGAGGCGGCGGTCCTCGCCGGTTTCGAGCGGATGCGCATCGATCTTCTCGAACAGGGCGGACAGCCGTTTGCCGGCGTCCGCGGCGCTCTTGGTGCCGAGCGGGCAGTCGCGGCGTTTGACGCAGTCCTCGGCGAAGGCGGTGAAGGCGGTGTTGAAGCCGGCGGTCTGCTCGATGTTGACCTGGCGGGGGCCGAGCGAGGGGTCCATCGCGCCGTCCAGGACCACCCGGCCGACGCGGGACGGGTACAGCCCGGCGTAGGTCGCGCCGAGGAAGGTGCCGTACGAGGCGCCGACGTAGTACAGCTTCCGGTCGCCGAGCACGGCGCGCAGGACGTCCATGTCGCGGGCCGCCTCGACGGTGGAGACGTGCGGCAGGAGCTTGCCGGAACGGGCCTCGCAGCCCTTGGCGAACTTCCGGTAGGCGGTGGTGAGCTCGGTGACCTCGGCGGCGTCGTCGGGGGTCTGATCGATCTGGGTGTAGCGGTCCATCTCCTTGCCGGAGAGGCACTCCACCGGGACGCTGCGGGCCACGCCGCGCGGGTCCATCGCCACCATGTCGTAGCGCGCACGGACGGCGGCGGGCTCCGGGGCGTACTGCTGGAGGTAGTCGATCGCGGAGCCGCCCGGGCCGCCGGGATTAACCATCAGGGAACCGATGTGTTTCCCGGGGCCGGTGGCCTTCTTCCGGGCGACGGCGAGCTTGAGGTCGTCGCCCGCGCCGGGCCGCGCGTAGTCCAGCGGCGCCTTCATCGTGGCGCACTCGAAGCCGCTGACGCCGCACGCGTGCCAGCTGAGCTTCTGGTCGTAGTACGGCCGGAGGCCGGCGGGGACGGCGGTGGGCAGCGGGGCGAGGACGGACTTCGGGGCGCCGCTGGACATCCCGGAGGCATCGGCATCCTCGGCCCGTCCCTGACCGGCCGCGGAGGGCGTGGACGACGGTCCCGAGGAACAGCCGGAGATCAACAGCGCGGTGGCCGCGAAGAAGGCGGCGGAGGTACGGAACAGACGGCTGGTGGCCATGGGCGGTCCCTTGTCCCTGTGGGCCCTGTGGGCGCACGGCGGTGGCGAGCCCCATCGGGGCACGGAGGCTTGGCGGTGCGGGGCGCCGCGGTCGTCGGTCGGTGGCCGGTGGCCGGTGGCCGGTGGTGCGGGGTCGGTGGCCGGTGCGGGGTATGGGCGCGGTGCCCGAAATCTTATGAACGGAGGGTAGCGGGGCGAGGGCTGTGTGTGCTGTACGTCGGGGGGAGTGGCCGTGGCGATCGGTCCGCCCGACCCCATGTCAGCCCCCGTACCGAAGCGGCCACGGCCCGTTGGCTCACCGCACAGGACTGGCCCCGGCCGTTGTCTCACCGCACAGGACTGGCCCCGCCAGGACCGCATCACCCCGGCCCCGGTCACCGGCCCACGCACCGCACCGGCCGCTACCGCACCAGGCCCCAGCTCGACCTCACCGGCTTCTACCGCGACGTCCTCACCCTCCAGCTGGGCGCCCCCGTCCCGCTCGCCAACGACGAGGTCCGCGACAGCCTCGACCGCGTCGCTCGCGCCTCGACGCCGGTCCGCACC
>NZ_VKJP01000305.1 GCF_007280575.1 Streptomyces benahoarensis | reverse complement strand
GCGTCCGCCCCGTCCCGCCTCCCCGCCCCCTCCGGTAGCCGGTCGAAGAGGAGTTGGACGGCGCCGGTCTCCGGGTGGCGGACGCGGTGGGCGCGGACGCCGAAGACGTCCGCGAGCAGACCGGCGGTGAGCACCTCGTGCGGCTCCCCGGCGGCGACGATCCGGCCGCCGTCGAGGACGTACAGCGCATCGCAGTGCCGCGCCGCCAGATTGAGGTCGTGCAGCGCCGCCAGCACCGTCAGACGGCTGTCGCGGACCAGCGCCAGGACCTCCAGCTGCTGGGCGATGTCGAGGTGGTTGGTGGGCTCGTCCAGCACCAGCACCCGCGGTTCCTGGGCGAGCGCGCGGGCGATCAGCACCCGCTGCTTCTCGCCGCCGGACAGCCCGGGGAAGCCACGGTGCGCCAGATGCCCGGCGCCGACCCGGGCCAGCGCCCGCGCGCAGATCTCCGCGTCGGCGGCGGACGCCCGGCCGCTGCCGCGCTGGTGCGGCAGCCGTCCCATCGCCACGATCTCCGCGACGGCGAAATCGAAGGTGGCCTGCGCCTCCTGCGGCAGCGCGGCCAGCAGCCGGGCGCCCTCGCGGGCGTCCATGGCGTGCAGATCGGCGCCGTCCAGCCGGACGGTGCCGCCCGCCGGGCGCAGCGCCCGGTAGACGCAGCGCAGCAGCGTGGACTTGCCGCTGCCGTTCGGGCCGACCAGCCCGATCAGCTGCCCGTCCGCCGCCCGCAGCGTCACGTCGTGGAGCAGCCGCCGCCCGGCGACCTCCACGGCCAGGTCCTCGATGTCGACGCGCATCAGACGCCCCCTCCGAAGCTGTAGCCGTTCCGCCGCATCAGCAGCACGAAGCCGGGGACACCGAGCACCGCGGTGATCGCCCCGACGGGCAGTTCGACGGGCGCGATCAGCACCCGCGACAGGACATCCGCCCAGACCAGCAGCACCGCACCGAGCAGCGGCGCCACCGCCATCACCCGGCGGTGGTCGGCGCCCACCAGCATCCGCGTCACATGCGGCACCAACAGCCCGACGAAGCCGATCGCGCCGCTGACCGCGACCACCGCCCCGGCCACCGCCGCCACCACCAGGAACAGCTCCCGCCGCAGTCGCCCGGCGTCCACGCCGAGGGCCGCGGCCGTCTCGTCGCCCATCGCCAGCGCGTTCAGCCGGCCCGCGGCCAGCCACAGATGGACCACCGCCACCGCCACCGCGGCGGCGGCGAGCGGCACCGACGGCCAGCCCGCGCCGCTCAGGCTGCCGAGCAGCCACATCACCGCCGAACGGGCCGCCTCCCCGCGGTCGGCGGAGAACACCATCAGGGTCGTCACGGCCGAGAAGCCGTAGTACATCGCGGTGCCGGTGAGGACCAGCCGCAGCGGGGTGAGGCCGTGCGGGGTGCGGGCGGCGGCGTACACCAGGGCCATGGCGAGCAGCGCGCAGACGAACGCGGAGGTGGAGAGCGCCCAGACGCCCAGCGCCCCGGCTGCGCCGAAGAGGAGGACGGCGTTGGCGCCGACGGCGGCGCCGGAGGAGATGCCGAGGACGAACGGATCGGCCAGCGCGTTGCGGACCAGCGCCTGCACGGCGACGCCGATGGCGGACAGCCCCGCGCCGACGACGGCGGCCAGCAGCGCCCGGGGGAAGCGCAGCTCCCAGACGACGGTGTAGCCCGCGAACTCGTCGGCCGGGAGGGTCCCGCCGGTCACCCCGGCGGCGAGGTAGCGCACCGTCTCGCCCCAGCTCACCCCGGCGGAGCCGAGGCCGACGCCGCACACCACGGAGCCGAGCAGCAGCGCGGCCAGGGCCGCGGCCAGCGGCGGTACGGGAAGGCGGCGCGCGGGCGCGTCGTACGGGCGCGGGGCACGGGGCGCGGTGGCCTGGGAGGGCGTCGGTTCCACGGACGGTCCGCCTTCGGCTCGGGCCGTCCTACGGTGAGGAAACGGCCCGGCGCGGGTGGCGCGGCGGGCGTCCCCTCGCAGTCCACGGCGAGTTCTACAGGAACGTGCGCCGCCGCGGGCGATCGGGCTTGCGGACGGTCCCCAGGGCGGGGCTCCGCTTACCGTTGCGGGTCAGCGCCGGACTCTCACCGGACTTCCCCCGCGGGGCGCGTCATACGTATGCGGTGGTGGGACGCATGGGGCTTTGCGGACGTCCTGGGCCCCGTACGCCGTCGAGCGGTGGTTCAGCCCTCGTACGGGGTGCCGTCGGCGTTGAAGAACGAGACGCCGTCCGGGGTGTCGGCCGGCAGGCTCTCCGCCCACTCCTTGAGGCCGGCGACCTTCTTCAGATGCGCCGACATGTACGGCCGCAGCGGCACCTCGGGGGTGGCCTTCTCGCCGACCCACATCAGATCGCTCTTGACGTAGCCGTAGAGCCGCTTGCCACCGGTGTACGGACCGGCGGCCGCGGTGCGGGCGACGGCGTCGGTGGCCAGGTCGATCTGCGGCTTCCGGTCGGCCAGCTCGCCGTACCAGACCTCGACGATGCCCTGGTCGCGGATCATGACGACCTCGACCTTGCGGTCCTTGTCGATGCGCCAGTAGCCGCTCTCGGTCTCCAGCGGGCGGACCTTCTTGCCCTCGCCGTCCAGGACCCAGCTGTGCGACGTGTACTCCAGGAAGTCACGGCCGTCGTGGGTGAACGTGACCTCCTGCCCGAAGTTGCACTTCTCGGCGCCCGGGAAGTCTGCGACGCCCGCGCCTTCCCAGTTGCCGAGGAGGAAGGCCAGGGGAACGAGGGCCGGGTTCAGGTCGGAGGGGATCTCGATCATCAGCTCAGGCGATCTGTGGGGAGGGACAGGGCGGCACGGCGGGAGGCGGTCGTCAGCGCTGACCCTGGTAGAGCTTCTTGTAGGTCAGACCGGCGAAGGCGATGACGCCGACGCCGACCAGGACGAGCAGGGTGGTGAAGACTGCCTCAAGCACGTCGTGCTCCTTGGACGGAGTGGGGTGGAACGGACCGTGGACGAGTCTAGTCGGCGCCGTTCGCGGCGGCGCTGTGAGGTTCCCCGCCCGGGGACCGGGGCGGCGGGCACGGCAACTGCGGGGCCGGTGAGCACGGCGGCGGGCCGGGGGCACCGCGTCCCCTCAGCGCGAGTGGTGGTCGTCGCGGTCGTCCAGCTCACGCCACCAGCGGTCCGACTCCGGGTCGCCGGACTCGTCCCACCAGCGTTCGTCGGGGCCCCGGCGGTTGGCGACGATCGCCGCGACCGGCGGGATGACCATCGCGATCACGCACATCACCACCGCTGCCGTCACCGACCACAGCCGCACCACGCTCCAGGCCAGGACGAAGAGGGTGAGGCACACCCCCATCATCACGAAGTACCAACGATGACGGCGTCGGGGAGGCGGCCAACCAGGCATACCTCCACGGTAAGTCCGCGCGGCCCCGGAAAGAAGCCCCGGCGGCCCGTTCTCGGCGCGTCCCGCCGCCCGTACGCAGCACGAAGGGCCGCACCCCCCGCAAGGCGTCCAAACCCCGGGGTGCGGCCCTTCGGCCGGTGGGTGCGCGACCGCCGCCGCACACCCACCGCACGCTGTCGTCAGACGGCGATGGCGACCTCCGCCAGGCCGCCCTGCTGCGCGACCACGGTGCGGTCGGCGGTGGCGCCGGGGACGAGGGCGCGCAGCGTCCAGGTGCCCTCGGCCGCGTAGAAGCGGAACTGTCCGGTCGCGGAGGTGGGGACCTCGGCGGTGAACTCGCCGGTGCTGTCCAGCAGACGGACGTAGCCGGTGACGGGCTCGCCGTCGCGGGTCACGCTGCCCTGGATCGTGGTCTCACCGGGCTTGATGGTCGAGGCGTCGGGGCCGCCGGCCTGTGCTCCACACATGGGGATTCCTTGAGGGTTGGGGTGGGGCGGAGTTACTTGCTGGGGCCTTTACTTGTTGGCGCCGAGCTCGATCGGCACGCCGACCAGCGAGCCGTACTCGGTCCAGGAACCGTCGTAGTTCCTGACGTTCTCCTGGCCCAGCAGCTCGTGCAGCACGAACCAGGTCAGGGCGGAACGCTCACCGATACGGCAGTAGGCGATGGTGTCCTTGGCGAGGTCGACCTGCTCGTCCTCGTAGAGGGCCTTCAGCTCGTCGTCCGACTTGAAGGTGCCGTCGTCGTTGGCGTTCTTCGACCACGGGATGTTGCGGGCGCTCGGCACGTGGCCGGGGCGCTGCGACTGCTCCTGCGGGAGGTGCGCCGGGGCGAGCAGCTTGCCGCTGAACTCGTCGGGGGAGCGCACGTCGACGAGGTTCTCGGCGCCGATCGCGGCGATGACGTCGTCCCGGAAGGCACGGAGGGAGGTGTCCTGCGCCTGGGCCTTGTACGCGGTGGCCGGGCGGCTGGGGACCTGCGCGCCGTCGACCAGGTCGCGGGAGTCCAGCTCCCACTTCTTGCGGCCGCCGTCGAGCAGCTTCACGCTGTCGTGGCCGTAGAGCTTGAAGTACCAGTAGGCGTACGAGGCGAACCAGTTGTTGTTGCCCCCGTAGAGGACGACGGTGTCGTCGTTGGCGATGCCCTTGGCGGAGAGCAGCTTCTCGAAGCCCTCCTGGTCGACGAAGTCGCGGCGGACCGGGTCCTGGAGGTCGCGCTGCCAGTCGATCCGGACGGCGTTCTTGATGTGGTTCTTGTCGTAGGCGGCGGTGTCCTCGTCGACCTCGACGAGAACGACCTTCGGGTCGTCGATGTGGGCCTCGACCCACTCGGCGTCCACCAGAACGTCACTGCGGCTCATGTTCTTCTCCTCCGGGGCAGTTGCGGGGGTGCTTGCGGACGGGCACGCGGATACGCCGGGGAAGCGCGGCGGCGTAGGACGGCGCGCGGCGCGGCGTGGCACAACGGGAACGGCGATCAGGCGGAGCGGCCGGGGGCGATCCGGCCGACGACGGGGACGGACCCGTCAGACAGGGCGACAGAGCATGGTGGCGACGCGGCACAGGTCGACTGCCCGCCGCTTCGTGAGGTTCGCCTGTCCCCGGAAACGGAGACCGCTCGATGCGCTCTGCATGCCGTCGATCGTAGGGACGGACACCGGGCCCTGTCACCGGTGTGTCATATGGCGAGACGTGATTGTCCGCGATACGGAACGTGCGCCGCCGCCCGGCGCTCCCTCGCGGGTGCCGGGCGGCGGTGGGACGGTGGGGGGTCTGTCGTACGGGATGTGCCGTCTCAACGGCTGGACGGTGGGGGTCCGGCGGGCGGCGGCGCCGGTCAGCCGGGGAGCTTGACGTCCGTACCGGTCGCGGTGATCTTCACGCCGCCGGGTCCTGCGGTGACCTGGTCGAGCTTGAGGTGGGAGGGCAGCTGGTCCAGCTTCCACTCGTGGTCGGTCTGCTCGCGGACCTTGTCGGCGCAGCCGGGGATCAGGCGGCACATGGTCGGGATGGAGTCGGCGCGCAGCCGCAGGGTGTCGCCGTGCGCGGTGACGGAGCCGGTCACCTCCAGCGAGCTGAGCAGCGGAATGCTCGGCGAGATCTTCACCTGGCCCTGGCCGTCCTTCTGCCCGCCGTACGCCACCTGGACGTTCTCGCCGGACGCCTGGGTCAGGTCCGGATAGGAGAGCGTGGCGGTGGCGGTGGCCGACGCGGCGTTCTCGATCGCGCTGTAGTCGCCGGAGAGCCGGACGTCGTGGAAGGTCGCCTTCAGCTTCTCGACACGGAGCGTGCGGCCGTCGGCGCGGGCCTTGAGATCGCCCAGCTCGGTGTCGACCTCGTCGAGATTGCGCCCGGCGACCTGGGTCAGGAACGGGAAGCCCTTGATCGAGACCTCCGGGGTCGCCGACAGTCCCAGACTGCCGCGGATCTTCTCCGCCGCCTTGTCCTCGGCGAGATTGACCGCGACCCGGTCGGCGGCGACGAACAACCCGCCGACCACCACGACCAGCATCAGCAGCACCTTCAGTGCGCGCATCGAACCCTTCCCCCACCCGGCCGGTCCGCCCGGCCCATCGCTTCGTTCTCCGTACGTCACGGGCCCCCTGCCCGCGCACCGGCGAGCCTAGACGACCGGCCGCGGGCAACGACGGGGGCGATCGGCTCCCGGACCACGACGGCCCCGGACCACGACGGCCCCGGACCACGACGGCCCCGGAGCGCGACGGCTCCCGGAACGCGAACGGCCGCCGGGGGCGCGCGGGGCGCCCGGCGGCGGCCGGTCGGGAAACGGGCGGGTCAGCTCAGGACCGGCCCCAGCAGATGGACGGCCGGGGCGGCGAGCGCCAGCGGGAGGGCGACACCCGCGGTGAGGTGGACGAAGCGGGACGGGTAGTCGTAGCTCGCCACCCGCAGGCCGATCAGCGCACAGCATCCGGCCGCCAGGCCCAGCAGGGCGCCCGCGGTGCCGAACGCGTTGAGCTGTCCGGCGGCGGCGCCCGCACCGGCGGCGGCGAGCAGCGCCAGGACCGCCGAGACCGGACCCGGCAGCGGCAGCGCGCGGACCAGGACGGCCGGTGCGACGGCGGCGGCGCCCACCACCACCGCGTCCGAGGTGGCGGAGAGCTGCCCGGCGGCGAGCACGGCCAGCGCCGTGGAGGTCAGCCCCGCGGTCAGCGCGTACATCCGCTCGTCGGCGCTGCTGCGGTTGCGCAGCTGGAGGACGAGAACGAACAGACACCACACGCCGAGCGTGCCGAGCACCACCAGCGGCGCGTCCTTCCGGTCCGTCGCGAGCAGCGCCACGTCCGTCGTCACACCCGCCAGGAACGCCAGCGCGATGCCCTGCCGGGCCGGCCACATCCCGTTCAGCCGGAACCACCCGGCCGCGGTCACCGCCTGCAACAGCACCACCGGCACGCACCGCACCGCCTCCGGCAGCGGCGCGGTCAGCGCCAGCAGCAGCGCGAGGACGGCGGTCAGCGCGGCGGGCTGGAGCCCGGGCGCGATGATCGGCGACCGGCCCTCGGCACGGGCCCGCTGGTTGGGGGCGAGGCGGGAGAGGTCCTGGGGCTGTCCCTTATACACATCTGACGCTGCCG
>NZ_VKJP01000304.1 GCF_007280575.1 Streptomyces benahoarensis | reverse complement strand
GGGGTGGGGTGCGGCGGGACACCGGGGTACCGGCGGAGGCACGGCCGCGCCGCGCGGGCGGGGCCGGTGCGGCGGCACCGGGGCCGACGGCACGGGGCCGGAGCGGCGGTCCGCCCGGGGCCCGGATCCGGCGGCCGGTGCCGCCGCCCGCGCCCCGGGCTGACCGGGCTGACCGGGCTGACCGGGCTGACCGGGCTGACCGGGCTGACCGGGCTGACCGGGCGGGCTACTTGATACCGGCCGCCTCGCACGCCGCCTTCACATCGGCGGTGCAGATCTGGCTCGCCTTGTAGACCTTGTCCTTGATGATCGTGTCCTTGACGTTGTCCTTGGTCACGACCTGGGCGTCGTAGAGCTTCGCCGGGATGCCCTTGACGTCGCCGCTGAGGCTGTCGACCTTCGTGGGCGCCAGCGCGCCGATCTTCTCGCCCTTGAGGAGCTTCACCGCGATCTCGGCGGTGGCGTCCGCCTGCGGCTTGATCTGCTTGTAGATGGTGAACGCCTGGTCGCCCTTGAGGACGCGCTGGAGGCCCGCCAGCTCGGAGTCCTGGCCGCCGACCGGGACCTTGACGCCCTGCTGCTTGAGGGCGGTGATCGCGCCGCCCGCCTCGCCGTCGTTGGCGGCGTAGACGCCCTGGAAGCCGTCCTTGCCGAGCGAGTCGATGGCCGCGCTCATCTTCTTGTTGGCCTCGTCCGAGGACCAGTCGGGGATGTCCTGCTCGTAGACGATCTTCTTGACCTGCTTGTCGAGGACGGTGTGCGCGCCCTTCTTGAAGAACGGCGCGTTGGCGTCGGTCGGCGAGCCGTTGATCATCACGACGTTGCTCTTCTTCGCGTCGCTGCCGAGCGCCTTGACCAGCGCCTCGCCCTGGAGGCGGCCGATCTTCTCGTTGTCGTAGGAGACGTACGCGGAGATCTCGCCCTCGGCCAGCCGGTCGTACGCGACGACCTTGACGCCCTTCTTGGCCGCCTGGTCGACCCACGACTTGGTGGCCTTGTAGTCGACCGGGTCCAGGATGATCACCTTGACGCCCTGGGTGATCAGCGCGTCGAACTGCTTCTTCTGGGTCTCGGTCTCCTGCGCCGCGTTGTTGTACTTGACCTCGCAGTCGGCGCACAGCGCATGGATCTTCGCCTCCATGAGCGGCCGGTCGAAGGTCTCGTAGCGGGTGGTCTTGTTCTCCGGCAGCAGCAGGCCGATGGTCTTGCCGTCCCCGCCCGCGGCCTTGTCGCCGTCGCCCGCCTTGCCGCAGGCGGCCACCGAGAGGGCCATCGAAACGGCGGCGGTGCCTATGACGGCGCGACGCGTCCAGACATTCATGTGAGCTTGCCTCCCTGACGAGGCCGCGTCCTTGCGGCCGAGGTGGCTGGAAGTCAACTCGGCCACAAGGACGCCGTCAAGGAGTAAATCCTTAACGAGATGACAACGGTGCCATACGTTAGGTGCCTGAAGTCAGCCGCACGTCAGCCACCGTTCGTACACCGGGGGTTCTCAGGCGGACGCGGCGCCGTGCACGGCCTGCGCGCCGTCCAGCAGGGTGGCGTCGCCCATCTCGCTGAGCACCAGCGCGAGCGCCCCGAGCACCTCGGCGCGGCCGCCCAGCATGCCGGGCACCACGCCCAACTGCCGTGCCGCGCTGGGGATCGCGTACCGCGACACCGACTCGCGGATCGGCCCGAGCACCAGCTCCCCCGCCTCCGCGAGATCGCCGCCGAGCACCACCCGGCTCGGGTTGAGCAGATTGCAGAGGTTGGCGACGCCGCTGCCGACGTGGCGGCCCACATCCGCGATGACCCGGCGGCACCCGGGGTCGCCCTCGCGGGCCAGCTCCACCACGCGCGCCATGGTCAGATCCGGGCCATGGCTGGGCTGGAGCAGCGGGAGGACGTAGCGGGCGGCGGTGAACGTCTCCAGGCAGCCGCGGTTGCCGCAGCGGCAGACCGGCCCGGACTCGTCCAGCGTGATGTGGCCGATCTCGCCCGCCGTGCCGCCCGGACCGCGGTAGATCCGCCCGCCGATGACCAGCCCGGCGCCGACCCCGCTGGCGACCTTGATGTACGCCAGGTCGGCGGCGCCCCGTCCGCTGCCCCACACCAGCTCGCCCAGGGCGCCGAGGTTGGCGTCGTTGTCGACGTGGACGGGGACGCCGAGGCGCCCGGACAGCTCCGCGCCCGGGTTGGTGCCGGTCCAGCCCGGCAGGATCGCAGTGGAGCCGAGGGTGCCCGATTCGACGTCGATGGGGCCGGGCACGCCGAGACCGACGCCGATGACCTTGTCGGGGGCGATGCCGGTCGCCTCGACGAGCCGGGCGACCAGCCGTTCGGCGCGGCCGAGGCCCTCGGCGGCGGAGGCGTCCACGTCGATCGGCTCGGCGTCCTCGGCGAGCACCTGGTGGGCGAGGTTGCCGACCGCGACCCGCAGATGGGAGTGGCCGAAATCGATGCCGACGACGATGCCCGCGTCGCCGGAGAGGGACACACTGCGGGCCCGGCGGCCCCCGGCGGAGGTGGGCGTCACCTCGACGGTGCCGCCGTCCTTCAACTCACGAACGATATTCGAGACGGTGGCCGCGGACAGCCCCGTGCTCCGGGCGATCTCCGCCTGGGTGAGCGAGCCCGCCATGCGCACCGCGCGCACGACCCGCTCCAGATTGGCCCGGTGCAGCGAGGACTGCGACCCCGGAGTCTCCATCGGCTCATCCACTCCCGCCTGAGGCGTGCGGCACGACGACCGCCAGCCGGGCCGGACCACACCAACAGGGCCCGGCTTGTCTCCAACATGTGAATCTAAGCTGAGCCGTACGGATCACCTCCCGTCAAGTCCTCGACCACGGCCACGAGGGGCGGGGCGGGCGCGCGGGGACGGTCGGCGCACCGCGGCGGACGGGCGCCCGCGCCGGAGCGGACGGGCCCCGGGGCCTCCGCGACAGGCGAAGGCCCCGCGCCCCGTGGAGGCGGCGCGGGACCTTCGGAGCCCTGGCGGCTACTTGAGCGCGCCGGCGGTGAGACCGGCGACCACCTGCCGCTGGAAGATGATGTACGCCGCGAGCACCGGCAGCATCGCGATGGTCAGCCCGGCGAAGAGCCCGGACCAGTCGCCCTTGTACCCCTGGCTGACCGCGAGCGCCACCAGCCCCTGGGTGAGCATCTTCTTGTGCGGATCACCGACGTTGAGCACCGTCGGCAGCAGGTACTGGTTCCACTGCCCCAGGAAGTTGAAGATGCCGACGCTGATCAGGCCCGGCTTCGCCATCGGGAGCATGACCTGGAAGAACGTGCGGGTGTGGGAGGCGCCGTCGATGAGCGCCGCCTCCGCCACCGAGGTCGGCAGCGTCTTGAAGAACCCGCTGAGGAAGAAGACGGTGAACGGCAGCGAGTACGCGATGTAGACGCATATCAGCCCGTGGTACGTGTCCAGCAGCGCCATGTTCTTCATGACGAAGAAGAGCGGCACCAGCGCCAGGATGACCGGGAAGCCCATGCCGCCGACGAAGAGGAAGTAGAGGACGCGATTGCCGGGGAAGTCGAAGCGGGCCAGCACATAGGCCGCCATCGAGCCGAGCACCATCGTGCCGATCAGCGAACCACCCACCACGATCAGCGAGTTGAGGAAGTACTCGCCCATGTTCGCCTTCTCCCAGGCGCGCACCCAGTTGTCGGGGTGCAGCACCGAGGGCAGACTCCAGGGCGAGCCGAAGATCTCCGCGTCGTCCTTGAAGGAGGAGACCACCGCCCACAGCAGCGGCATGGTGACCAGCAGGCCCCAGATCACCAGGACGCCGTGGGAGAAGACGTTCAGCACGCCGCCCTCGCCGCCGCGGCGCCCCGCGCGGCCCGGTCCGTCCTTCGGCGCGGCGTGGCGGGCGGCGGGTTCGGTCTGCGTACTCATTCAGAACTCCAGTCGCTCGCGTCGCCCCAGCCGCATCACGACGGCCGAGAAGACGAGGGTCACGATCAGCAGGGAGACGCCGATGGCGGTCGCGTATCCGGCCTGACCGTCGCGGAAGGTCCGCTGGTAGACGTAGAGCGGCAGGACCTCGGTCGAGTAGTCGGGGCCGCCCGGGCCGACGCTCATGATCTGCACGAACGCGAAGGCGGAGACGTCCAGGGCGAGAATTCCCATGTAGATCCAGCCGGTCTGCACGGTGTCCCACAGCAGCGGCAGGGTGATCCGGAAGAACGTGTTCACGCGGTTCGCGCCGTCCAGCAGCGCGGCCTCGTAGAAGTCCTTGGGAATCGAACTCATCCCGGCCGAGAACAGCACGACATAGAAGCCGACATTGGCCCACACCATCGCGCCCATGACGCACCACAGCGCGAGCTGCGGATCGCCCAGCCAGTTCGGCTGCACCCCGTCGAGGCCGAGGGCGCCGAGAAAGGCGTTCAGGGCGCCGCTTTCCGGGTTGTACGCGAATTGGAAGAGCAGCGCGACGATCGGGACGGACAGCACCTGCGGGAAGAAGTAAATGATCTTGTAGACGCCGGATCCGCGCACGCCGCCGATGACCGCCTTCTTCCGGCGGCGGCCACCGACGTTCAGCATGAACGCGAAGAACAGCCCGAGGCTGAGCGTGATCACCGGGAGCAGCAGCAACAGCGTCACGCTGTTTCCCACCGCCGCCCAGAACACGGAGTCCTGGAAGAGGCGTACGTAGTTGTCGAAGCCGACCATCCGCAGGTCCGGGCTCAGGCCCGTCCAGTCCGTGAGGGAGTAGTAGATGGCCTGCACGAAGGGCGAGATCACGAAGACCGCGTAAATCGCCAGCGGAATGATCAGGAATCCCGCGATGAAACGGTATTTACCGTGCTGCATGACTGCCGGTCCCGTTCTTACGCTGCGGATGGTGCCGGTGGCTCGTTCCCTCCATGGGTCAGCGCTTGTACTTGGTGACGCTGGAGTCCGCGCGGGTGTCGTCCGCGTACTTCTGGATCTTCTTGATCGCCTCGTCGGGCGTCATCCGGCCGGCCATCATCTCGCCGATGGCGCCGACGCCGATCTTTTCCTTCTCCAGCGCGACATACCAGTCCTGGAGCCGGGGATTGAGGACGTTCTCTCCCGCCTTTTCCAGTACGGTCTGCGCGGAGGCCAGCCCCGGCGGCAGATCGACGCCGTCCGTTCCGCCGTCGAGCGAGGTCAGTGAGGAGACCTGCTTGATGAAGTTCTGCGCCGCCTTCTTGCCGAGCATGACGCGCAGCAGCTCCATGCCGCCCTCGGCGTTGTGCGCCTGCTTGGGGACGATGTACGGCTCGCCGCCGGACGCCCAGAGGGTGCCGTAGGGCATCTTGTCCGCGGCGGAGAGGCTGGACGGGGCGCCGACCGCGAGCTGGAAGTGCGGGTCCTGGGCGATCTGCTTGGCGGATTCGTTCTCCACCCAGGAGCCGTTGGGGATGAACAGCGCCTTCCCCTCGGCCCAGGCGTTCTGCGACTGGAGGTGGTCGAGACCGGGCGAGCCCTTGAGGAGGTAGCCCTTGCGGTACAGCTCGTAGTACGCCTCGAATGCCGCCTTGACCGCCGGGTCGTGCCAGGCGTTCGGCTCCAGGTTGTCGATCCGCCGCAGCACCTCCGGGCCACCGATCTTGCCGATGAAGGGGTAGAGGGAGAACGGGAAGTAGTACGGGTACTTACCCGGGTAGGTCCATCCGGCTATGCCCCGCTTCTTGGCCTTCGCGCAGAGCGCGAGCATATCGTCCCAGGTCTCGGGATATTCCGCGTCGAGTTTCGCGAGATTCCCTCTCGAATACCACACGCCGTAGACGGTGTACGCGTAGTAGAGAATCCAGGTCTCCTTGCCGCCGAACTGCCCCATTTCGACGACGCCACGACGCAGGGTCTCGCGCACCTTCTTGGCCGGGTCGTCGATCGACGGGGCATCGAGGAGGGCGTTGAGATCGGTCAGCTGGTCCTTGCTGACGAGGGTGCCGAAATCCATCTGTTCGGCGCCGGAGTTGTCGACGAGGTCCGGCGGGTTGCCGCCGTTGAAACGCGGCTGCAGCGTCGACTGGATCTTCTGTGTGGAGGTCAGCTTGGCCTTTCCGGCGGCCTTCGGAAATGCCTTGGCGTATTCCGCAAGCGCACTCTTGGCGTAGGCGTCTCCGAAGCCGCCGTCGAAGATGACGACGTCCAGACCGGCGCTGTCGTTGACGGCGAGCGGATTCTTCGCCGACTTGGTGCCCTTCGCGGCCTTGTCGCCGCCGCCACCGCCGGAGCTGGCGCAGGCGGAAAGGAAACTCATGGCGGGGAGCGCGACGATTCCCATGGCCGCTGCCCGCTTGACCAGATCGCGCCGGTTGAATTCCGAGGTGGATCCCATGCTCAAGTCCTCGCCTTCTTCAGGACTCAGGCGGTGCCCGACATTCCCCGGCACCGCAGGTCGTCAGATGAAGCTGAGTGGTACGGGATGTACGCCGGGCGTGCCAGGGAACCGCGGACGCATTCGGCCATCCGCATTTCCCCCCGGATCCACGGTCGTTGACGGACCGTTCGGACGCCGACAGGTATAGTCCACTTTCGGGTGACGGGGCAAGATCGAATGCGGTGTTCCTCACTCTCTTTCCCGAGTTGAGACCTGGTCCGACCGGATGAGCGCACCCCGGCGCGCACCGTTCCGCACCACGGCGCGCACCCCGGCCCGTATGCCGTCTCCCCCACCCTTGACACCCACCGAACCGCCCTCCTTACTTGTCTCTGCACACACCAACTGACAACGATGTCAACCCCGTTGAGAGGGCTCGCGTGCGGATCGGACACCGGAACACCCCGCCACGGACGCTCGCCCGCCCCACCGCGCTGGTGGCGGCCGCGCTGCTCACCGTCACCGCCTTCGGCCCGGCGGCCCAGGCCACACCGCCCCCACCACCGTCCGCAGCAGGGGAGTTCAGCTCCTCCTTCGAACCGGGGCAACCGGCGCCCGACTGGACCGACACCGCCGACCAGGACCCCGGCGGCCACCCCAGAACGGACGGGGTCACCCCGCCCTCCGGCCC
>NZ_VKJP01000303.1 GCF_007280575.1 Streptomyces benahoarensis | reverse complement strand
CGTCGGCAGCGTCAGATGTGTATAAGAGGCAGCCTCTGTGCCGGGCGGCGGGACGGGTGCGGCGCGGAGAGCCGTATCGCCCGATGGGCCGGGTGCCGGGCCCGGCACCGTGGCGGCCCGCGGTCCGGGTGCGGCGCCGGGCCCCGTATCCGGGTACACGTCGGGGCGGGCGTCGTCGCGGAGGTGCCGCAGCGCCTGCCGAGCGGCACCAACAGAGAGGCGGAGGTGGGAAGTTGAGCGCCATCGACACCCTGCTGGAGCAGGCCCGGACCCGACTGCACCGGGTGGATCCCGGGCAGGCGGCAGCGGTGCAGCGGGCGGGCGGACTCCTCGTCGACATCCGCTACGCGGCGCTGCGTGCACGCGACGGCACCATCCCCGGCGCGCTGATCGTGGAACGCAACGAGCTGGAGTGGCGCCTCGACCCGACGGGCGACCACCGCGCCCCCGAGGCGACCGGCCATGGCCTGCACATCGTCGTCATCTGCAACGAGGGATACGCATCGAGCCTCGCCGCCGTCTCCCTCCACCAACTGGGGCTGCACCGCGCCACCGACCTGACCGGCGGCTTCCAGGCATGGCGCGCTGCGGGGCGTCCCGTCAGCCCCGGCACGGCGCCCGCCACCGGCTGACCGGTACGGCCCGGCCGCGCCCCCGGTCATGCCCCTGCTGCCGTGCCCCGGTCGCCGGGTCACCGCGCCGGGGCGGGCGTGACGGGACGACCGGTGGGGGCGGCACCAGCACACTCGGCGGCACCCCGGCCCGGCACCACTACTCCTGCGCCCATTGCTCCAGCAGTTCGGGGTCCTCGCCCTCCTCCTCCAGCGCCTGGCGGACCACCCGGAGGGCCAGGCCCTCGGAGTAGCCCTTGCGGGCCAGCATTCCGGCGAGGCGACGCAGCCGCTTGTCGCGGTCCAGGCCCCTGGTACTGCGGAGCTTGCGCTCGACCAGCTCCCGGGCGGTGGCCTCCTCCTGCTCGGGATCGAGGCGGCCGACCGCCTGGTCGATGACCTCGGACTCCACGCCCTTGGTCCGCAGCTCGCGGGCGAGCGCCCGCCGGGCCAGGCCCCGCCCGTGGTGCCGGGACTCCACCCACGCATCGGCGAACGCCGTGTCGTCGATGAGCCCGACCCCCACGAAGCGGGAGAGGACCTCCTCCGCGGCCTCCTCGGGGATGTCTCGCTTGCGCAGGGCGTCCGCGAGCTGGCTTCGGGTGCGCGGGGACCCGGTGAGCAGGCGCAGACATATCGCCCGCGCCTGCTCCTCGGGCGTGCGCGGGGACCCCTGCCCGGCCCTCGACGGGGAGGGGTCATCGCTGTCGTCACGGCCACCACGGCCCTTACGGTGTTCGGCACCGCCCATGGCGTGACCGCCGCCGTCGGGCCATTCCGTTCGCCGCGTCATGACGGACTAGCTCTTGGCCGCGGCGGCCTTGGCACCCTTGGCACCCTTGGCCGCGGGCGCCGGGAGCGACTTGGCGGGCTCGGCCGGGCCCGCGGCGTCCGGGCCGGGCTCCGCCATCGGGTCCTGCGGCTTGACGCCGATGCCCAGCTTCTCCTTGATCTTCTTCTCGACCTCGTTGGCGAGGTCCGGGTTGTCCTTGAGGAAGTTGCGGGCGTTCTCCTTGCCCTGGCCGAGCTGATCGCCCTCGTATGTGTACCAGGCGCCCGACTTGCGGATGAAGCCGTGCTCCACGCCCATGTCGATCAGGCCGCCCTCACGGCTGATGCCCTGGCCGTAGAGGATGTCGAACTCGGCCTGCTTGAAGGGCGGGGCCACCTTGTTCTTGACCACCTTGCAGCGGGTGCGGTTACCGACCGCATCCGTGCCGTCCTTGAGGGTCTCGATACGGCGGATGTCGATACGCACCGAGGCGTAGAACTTCAGGGCGCGGCCACCCGTCGTGGTCTCCGGCGAGCCGAACATCACGCCGATCTTCTCGCGGAGCTGGTTGATGAAGATCGCGGTGGTCTTGGACTGGTTGAGCGCGCTGGTGATCTTGCGCAGCGCCTGGCTCATCAGCCGGGCCTGGAGACCGACGTGCGAGTCGCCCATCTCACCCTCGATCTCCGCCTTCGGCACCAGGGCCGCGACGGAGTCGATGACGATGAGGTCGAGGGCGCCGGAGCGGATCAGCATGTCCGTGATCTCCAGGGCCTGCTCACCGTTGTCCGGCTGGGACAGGATCAGCGCGTCCGTGTCCACGCCGAGCTTCTTGGCGTACTCGGGGTCGAGCGCGTGCTCGGCGTCGATGAACGCCACGGAGCCGCCGGCCTTCTGGGCGTTGGCCACCGCGTGCAGGGTCAGGGTCGTCTTACCGGAGGACTCCGGTCCGTAGACCTCCACGACGCGGCCGCGGGGGATGCCGCCGACACCCAGCGCCACGTCGAGCGCGGTCGACCCGGTGGGGATGACCTCGATGGGTTCGTTCGGCCGCTCCCCCATGCGCATCACGGCGCCCTTGCCGAATTGCCGTTCAATCTGTGCGAGCGCGGCGTCGAGCGCCTTCTCGCGGTCAGTGCCTGCCATGGGTTCCACCCGATTTGCTTGAGTCGATCGCTTCACGTCCACGACGCTAACGCCTGCCACTGACAATGCGCCCGGACCCGGCTCCGGCCTGTGGACAACTCGGCGATGAAGCCCCGGAACTTTCGCTCCGGCGTACAGGTCGGACCCCCATAAGAATAGATGTTCGATTTTACTGTCAAGCGCACCCGCCGGAGCCCCGGGCACGAGGCCCCGGGGCCCGGTCCGTGCAGGTCACGACGGCGGCCGGTCAGGCATGCGGGGCCCAGAAGGCGGTCAGTCTCCCGGCGCCGGGCTCGATGTCCCGCCAGGAGCCGGTGAAGGCGAGAACGGCGATCGCGGACGTCGGGAGGCCGCTGCGGTGCATCCGTGCCAGCGGATCGCCGTCCGCCTCGCCGGTGAGCGCGTCGGCGAGCTCGTGGATACCGGGGTTGTGCCCGATGACCACCAGGCTCCTGACCTCGTCACCCACCTCGTTGAGGAGCGCGATCAGCTCGCCCGGCGACGCCCTGTAGACGCGCTCCTCGTACACCGTCCTGGGCTGCTCCGGCAGCTCGGACAGGGCGAGCCGCCATGTCTCCCGGCAGCGTGCGGCGGTCGAGCACAGCGCCAGGTCCGGGAGGACACCGGACCCGGCGAGCCAGCGGCCGGCGGCGGGTGCGTCCTCGCGGCCGCGCGCCGCGAGCGGGCGCTCGTGGTCGTCCCCGTCGGTCCGTTCGGCCTTGGCGTGGCGCAGGAGCACCACATGGCGGGTCGTCTCAGCACTCATGGCGGCCATCCTCGCCACCCGACGGCCCCGGGCCGGGGCGCACCGCGCGGAACTCGGCCGGGCGGGCGAATCCCGGCCCGCGCCCGGCGGCCGGTCAGCCCCCGTGGGCGGTGAGCCGGTAGCCCTCCGGGCCTTCGAACGAGAACATCGGCCCGAAGGGGCTCTCCGCCATCGGCGTGAGGATCGTGATCCCGGCGGCGACGAGCCGGTCGTGGAGCTGTTGGGCGTCGGGGGTCCGGAACCAGAGCACCACGCCGAGGCCCGGCCGTGCGGCGTCGGCGAGGTCGGTGTCCGGGAACATCTCGCGGACGGCGAACGGAATCGGCGCGGTGTCGAACACGACCGCATGGGGCGGCGAGGCCGGGGACCGGCGCAGCCCCAGGTGCCGCTCGCAGAAGGCCGCGGCGGCCTCCACGTCACGGACCTGCAGGGCGACGAAGTCGGGACCGTCGACGGCAACAGACATGGGCTTCCCTCACTCTTATGTCAGGACTTTGACACAGGGGAGGCTAGGGGGCGGCCCACGAGCATGTCAAAATGCTGACATGAACGAGAGTGTGCCGCCGGAGCCGTCCCGCCCCGCGAACGATGTCACCCAGCACGTCGGATACCTGCTCAAACGCGCCCAGGCGGCCCTGCGCGCCGCCATGGACAAGGTGCTGCGCGAGCACGGGCTGACCGTGCCGCAGTACGCCACGCTGGAACTGCTGGCGCTGCACCCCGGGATGTCCAACGCCGACCTCGCCCGCGCGACCTTCGTCACCCGGCAGTCCGGCAACGTCGTCCTCCGGGGCCTCCAGGAGGCCGGGCTGATCACCCGCCCCGCCACCGCCGATCACGGCCGCGCCCGGCCCGCCCGCCTCACCGAGGAGGGCCACACCCGCCTGGCCACGGTCCAGGCCACCGTCCACGCCGTCGAACAGCGCATGGCCGACGCGCTCCCGCCCCGGCGCGTCACGGCACTCCTGACCGACCTCGAACGCATCGCGACGGCACTGGAGGACTGACGGCCGGAGCCCCGCGCGTCCCTAGGCGGTGCCCGACTGCTCCGTCTCCTCCGAAGGCGCTTCCGGTCCCCCGGTGGCCGCCCCGGGGCGCGCCCCCTCGGGTGCCTCCCCGTGCAGCCCCCGCCGGACCCGTGCCAGCACCTCGGAGCCGCGCCGGAACCGGCGGCCGCCGTCGGCCCTCGGGTCGGTCACCTCGTACCGCTTGACGTACGCGCTCAGGAACGCCTGGAGGGTCGCCGTGGCGGGGATCGCGATCAGTGCGCCGACCGCGCCCATCAGCGCCGTGCCCGCGATGACGGAGCCGAAGGCGACGGCGGGGTGGATGTCGACCGTGCGCGCGGTGATCCGGGGTTGCAGCAGGTAGTTCTCAAACTGCTGGTAGACCACGACGAACGCGAACACCCACAGCGCGTACCAGGGGTCCACGGTGAAGGCGATCAGAATGGGCAGGGCCCCTGCGAGATACGTACCGATGGTCGGGATGAACTGCGAGACCAGGCCGACCCAGACGCCCAGCGCGGGGGCGTAGGGCACCCCGAGGGCCTCCAGCAGGACGTAGTGGGCGGCCCCGGAGATCAGCGCCATCAGGCCGCGCGAGTAGAGGTAGCCGCCCGTCTTGGCGACCGCGATCTCCCAGGCGCGCAGCACCTCCGCCTGGCGGCTCGGCGGCAGCACGGAGCAGAGCGCGCGGCGCAGCCGGGGGCCGTCGGCCGCGAAGTAGAACGAGAACAGCGCCACCGTCAGCAGGTTGAACAGGCTGCCCAGCACCGTCGCGGAGACGGCGAGGACGTTGTTGGCGCTGTCCTGGACGTACTTCTGCAGCCAGTCGGAGTTGAGGAGGTTGTTCTGCACCTCCAGCCGGGACAGGTGGGTGTGGAAGGTGCTGTTCGCCCAGCTGATGACGGAGTCCAGATACTGCGGGAACTCCTCGACCATGGTCGCGATCTGGCCCGCGACCATCGACCCGAGGAGGGCGAAAAAACCCGCCGCGGCGACGAGGAGGCCAAGGAAGACGGTGCCGGTGGCGAGGCCGCGCCGCACGCCGCGCGCCGCCATCCAGTCCACCGCGGGCTCGACGGCCAGCGCGAGGAAGAAGGCGATCAGGATGTTCAGCAGCAGGCCGATGAGCTGGTGGAATCCCCAGCTGGCGAGCTGGAAACAGGCCACCAGCGCGAGCGCCAGCACCATGGCGCGCGGCAGCCAGCGCGGCATCCGCGCGTCCGGCGGCTCGGAAGGTCGTCGGGCGTCGTCGCTGGGCGTGTCATCAATCGCGGGCACCGGCCCAGTGTCGCGCACCCGTACGACACTCCTGGCCGTCCCCCGGGATCGGCCGGTCAGCGCCGCTCGTCCGGTACGTCCATGGTGACGCAGACCACCCGCCACACCTCCTTGGCGCTCCAGCCCGCCGCCAGCGCCTCGTGGACGGTGCGGCCCCCGAGGCCGGACATCACATGGTCGCGGGCGAACGAGTCGGCGTACGCCGGTCCGAAGTGGTCCGCCATCCGCTGCCAGAAATCCGTCAGCCTCATGAATCCCGTTTCCTCATGGCCCCGGCCCCGCCCGTCCGCCGGCCCGCGGCCGGAGCGGCACCGTGGTCCCCGCAGCGTATGCCCTCCTCACCAGGGGGGCGCCGCCGTCAATCCGGCGCCCCCGGTGTCCCGCCCTGGGAGGGCGTGGGCCCCGGTGCGGTGCGCCGGGGCGTGATCCGGCCCTACGGTGCGGGGCATGGCCGAAACCGCAAGCCCGTCGCCGTCCCCGCCGGCCCGTGCCGAGCGCTTCGTGTGGCTCACCGCCCGGGTGCTCGAACAGCGGCTCTTCGCGTACCACTTCCTGGGCGGCGGTGACACCCCGGTGGAGCGGGCGCTCGCCGCGTACCGCAACGACGACGGCGGGTACGGCCCCGCGCTGGAGCCGGAGCTGCGCGGACCGGCCAGCCAGCCGCTGCACACCACGCACGCCCTGGGGGTGCTGGACCGCATCGGGCGTTGCGACAGCCGCCACATCGAGCACGTCTGCCGCTATCTGACGCGGATCTCGACCCGGGACGGGGCGCTGCCCGCGCTGCACCCGTCGGCGCGTGGGTACCCGGTGGCCCCGTGGTTGCCGGTCGCCGGCGATCCGCCCAGTTCCCTGCTGGCCACCGGGCCCGTGGTGGGTGTGCTGCACCGCAACGACGCCTGGCACGCGTGGCTGTTCCGGGCCACGGAGTACTGCTGGGCCGCCGTGGACTCCCTGACGGACACCCACCCCTACGAGGTCCGGGCGGCGTTCGCCTTCCTGGAGGGCGTCCCGGACCGCCCCCGCGCCGCGGCCGCCGCGCACCGCCTGGGCGCCCTGGTACGCGACCGGGGCCTGGTCGTCCTCGATCCGGCGCGGGCCGCGGACACCCCGGTCGCCCCGGGGTACGCCCCCGGGGAGCATCACTTCGCGTACGACTACGCGACCGCGCCCGGGGCGCTCGCCCGCGGCTGGTTCACGGACGCGGAGCTGGCGCGGTCGCTGGACCACCTCGCCTCGCTGCAGCGCGACGACGGCGGCTGGCCCGCCGACGCGTACGTCCGGGCGCCGGGCACCGCGGCGGAGAGCCGCCCGGTCGTCACCCTGCGGGCCCTGCTGACGCTGCGCGCACACGGGTGGGCGCTGGACTGAGCCTGTCTCTTATATACATCTCCGAGCCCACGAAACGCTCA
>NZ_VKJP01000302.1 GCF_007280575.1 Streptomyces benahoarensis | reverse complement strand
ATCGGAGTCCCTCCGAGATCTACACCTATTAAGTCGTCGGCAGCGTCTGGCCGCTCTGGCTCCAAGCGTCCGGCTGCTGTCGTACCCCCACTCCAGCAGATTTCGGCTCGGAGCGTCGTCGGCTGTCCACAGCGGGCTCTTGCGGTAGTACCGGTGCCGGGTCCCCTGTGGACAGTTTTGGGGGGTTCGGTGACGGACCTGGCAGCATGGCGGGGTGACTGCAGCATCGGATTCCTCTCTTTTCCCGCAGGTCCCGGATTCGGCCGATGCGGTGCTCGACGGGCTCGACCCGGAGCAGCGCGAGGTGGCGACGGCGCTGCGTGGTCCGGTGTGTGTGCTGGCGGGTGCGGGCACGGGCAAGACCCGGGCGATCACGCATCGGATTGCGTACGGCGTGCGGTTGGGGGTGGTGCAGCCGGCGAGTGTGCTGGCGGTGACGTTCACGGCGCGGGCGGCGGGGGAGATGCGGGGCCGGTTGCGGCAGCTCGGCGCGGGTGGGGTGCAGGCGCGGACGTTCCATTCGGCGGCGTTGCGGCAGTTGCAGTTCTTCTGGCCGAAAGCGGTGGGCGGGGAGGTCCCGCGGCTGCTGGAGCGGAAGGTGCAGGTGGTCGCGGAGGCGGCGGCGCGGTGCCGGGTGCGGTTGGACCGCGCGGAGCTGCGGGAGGTGACGGGGGAGATCGAGTGGTCGAAGGTGACGCAGACGGTTCCGGCGGATTATCCGGCGGCGCTGGTGAAGGCGGGCCGCGCGGCGCCTCGTGATGCGGCCGAGGTCGGGCAGATCTACACGATGTACGAGCAGCTGAAGCGGGAGCGCGGCGTCATCGATTTCGAGGACGTGCTGCTGCTGACGGTGGGGGTGCTGCAGGACCGGCATGACATCGCGGAGCAGGTCAGGGCGCAGTATCAGCATTTCGTCGTCGACGAGTACCAGGACGTCAGCCCGTTGCAGCAGCGCCTTTTGGAGCTGTGGCTGGGGGAGCGGGACTCGCTGTGCGTGGTGGGCGACCCGGGGCAGACGATCTACAGCTTCACCGGCGCGACCCCCGATCATCTGCTGAATTTCCGGACGCGTCATCCGGGGGCGACGGTGGTGAAGCTGGTGCGGGATTACCGTTCGACGCCGCAGGTGGTGCATCTCGCGAACGGTGTGCTGGCGCAGGCGAGTGGGCGGGCGGCGGAGCAGCGTCTGGAGCTGGTGTCGCAGCGTGCGCCGGGCCCGGAGCCGGTGTTCGTCGAGTACACCGATGAGCCGGCGGAGGCGGAGGGCGTGGCCCGGCGGGTCCGGGAGCTGATCGCGTCGGGGGTGTCGGCGGGTGAGATAGCGGTGTTGTTCCGCATCAACGCGCAGTCCGAGGTGTACGAGCAGGCGCTGGCGGATGCGGGCGTGCCGTATCTGCTGCGGGGCGCGGAGCGGTTCTTCGAGCGACCGGAGGTGCGGGAGGCGGGCGTGGCGTTGCGCAGCGCCGCGCGCTTCGGGGGGAATGACGCGCTGCTGGACGATGCGGTGGATATGCCGTCGCAGGTGCGGGCGGTGCTGAGCACGAAGGGCTGGACGGGGCAGCCACCGGCGGGTTCGGGCGCGGTGCGGGACCGGTGGGAGTCGTTGGCGGCGTTGATGCGGCTGGCGGAGGATTTCGCGCGGGCGCGCCCGGAGGCGTCGTTGGCGGATCTGGTGGCGGAGCTGGACGAGCGGGCGAGGGCGCAGCACGCGCCGACGGTCGAGGGCGTGACGTTGGCGTCGCTGCATGCCGCGAAGGGCCTGGAGTGGGACGCGGCGTTCCTGGTGGGGCTGACCGACGGCATGATGCCGATCTCGCATGCGACGTCCGACGCGGAGATCGAGGAGGAGCGGCGGCTGCTGTATGTGGGGGTGACACGGGCGCGGGAGCATCTGGCGCTGTCGTGGTCGCTGGCGCGTTCGCCGGGGGGCCGGGCGTCGCGTCGTCCCAGCCGGTTCCTGAACGGTCTGCGGCCCGGCGGCGGTGGCGCGCCGCGCCGCGCTGCGGGTGCGGCCGTGGGCGGTGTGGAGCGCGGCGCGGGCGGGGTGTCCGGTGGTTTCCGGCGCCGGGACCGTAAGCCGGCCCGGTGCCGGGTGTGCGGGCGGACGCTGACGGACGCGGGCGAGATGAAGCTGATGCGGTGCGAGGGCTGCCCGTCGGAGCTGGACGAGGGGCTGTACGAGCGGCTGCGTGACTGGCGGGCGGAGCAGGCGGAGCGACTGTCGCAACCGACATTTTGCGTGTTCACCGACAAGACGTTGATGGCGATCGCGGAGGCGGTGCCGGGGTCGGCGGGGGAGCTGGCGCAGATCTCCGGTGTGGGACGGCGGAAGCTGGACCGTTTCGGGGCGGACGTGCTGGCGCTCTGCGCAGGTGAGGAGCTCGGCGACGGTGTGGTGGAGGGCCTTGGGGAAGGCGGCGACGAGGGCGGTGGGGTAGCCGCGGAAAACTCGTCGGAAAAATAGTTTGCGCGCGCGGACGGCATCCCCATAGCCTTCGTAAGCACGGTGATGACGGGCTTCCGGGTCCGGAAGTATCCGTGTTGTACTTGAACATGTTTGGAACGGGATTCCCGGTCCACCGAGACGCCGAGAGGAGGCGAGCCCAATGATCAGCTTCATCGAGATGAACAAAATGACCGATCGTTCGGTCGTCGCCACCTGCTCTCTCGGCTCCTCGCTCCTGGGTACCGGTATGTCCGACTTCGGTCGCCTCTCCGGTGTCGAGGTCAAGCGTCCCGAGGCCCTCCTGTCCCTCGTGGCGGAGGAGCGCAGTGCGCGACCGGCGCAGGCACCTGCGGTAGCGGCAGTGGCGGCAGTGGCGAATGCCTTTGTCTCCGCGGCAGCCAATGGTGCCGGATCCCAGCAGCAGTACCGCCAGCATGAAACGTGGGCCTACCGCGGCCTTGAACCCTGGAGAGATCCAGCCTGATCGGCATGATCAGGTCGGCGCCTTCCAGGGCCGCGGAACCCCCACCGGGATCCGCGGCCCTTTTGTTTGCCCAGCGCCCGGCCACCGCCGGGCCACACAGACGAGGAACACACACCGTGCAACTGCAGACGCACACCCCGTCCGTAGCGACCGACCTGATCCCTCCGCCCGATCCCCAGGAGAACTCCTTGCTGCCCCTCACCGAGCTGGACAACGAAATCGACCGTCTCGGCGCCGCCGTGCCGTGCCGGACCTACGACCCCGAGGTCTTCTTCGCCGAGTCCCCGGCGGACGTCGAGTACGCCAAGTCGCTGTGCCGTACCTGCCCCGTACGCGAGGCGTGTCTGGCGGGCGCCAAGGACCGCCGTGAGCCGTGGGGTGTCTGGGGCGGTGAGCTGTTCGTCCAGGGTGTCGTCGTGGCGCGGAAGCGACCGCGCGGCCGTCCGCGCAAGAACCCGGTCGCGGCATGAACACCCGCGGCACAGGAACGATCGACCGTCCCGGTACGCGGGACCCCCGGAAGCAGGACCCAGCGATGAACCCCACCGTCACCGAAATGCCCGCACCCGTGAACTCCGGTGCGATCGAGTCGCGTCAGAACAGGAACCTCGAAATGCAACTCATCCCAGAAGCCCTGGCGCGTGCCCATGTGCACGAACGCCTGCAACAAGCCGAGTCCGAACACAGGGGCCACCGGCTCGCCGCCGCGCGGCGTATGCAGCGGCGTGCGGAACGCGCGTCGCTCCGCGCCCGCCGCGCCCTGGCCATGGCCGTGATGCAGTGACGCGGTAGCAGAATCACGAGGGCGTGTCCGCGGAGTCCCTGGCCGGTTGGCCACGGCGGAGGCGATGCGGCGGGCACGCTCCGTGTGTTGTGGGCCCGGGGCCCGTCCGGCTGGGCGGGCCCCGGGCGCGTGTCTCCGTCGTGGCGGGGCCTGCGGGGATACCGTCGTACGGTGGACCGCACGACGCACGGCACGGCGCAGCAGCCGACGGCCGAGACCGATATCGAAGCCGGGGACGGCCCGGGCACGAGCCCGGGCAGCCGGGACGGCGCTGCCCCCGGCACCTCCTGCGCCCGCTGCGGCGCCGTCGCCGAGGGAAGCCCGCTGCTGTGGACCTGCTCGGTGGAGAACGGCGTCCGCCGCTACTTCTGCGACGGCTGTGCGCGGGAGAACCTCCGTGCCATCGAAGGGCGCCTGGACTCCGTCGACTGGTGACCTCCACCGTGCGGTGGTGCCGCGGCGCCCCGGTGTCAGCCGGTGGGTTCCTCCGCCGCCACTCGGCCTTCCAGCTCCGTCGTCTCCTCCTCGTCGGCGGGCTCGTCCAGGGGGACGAAGCCCGGTAGCCAGTCGATGAGTTCGTCGCGTAGCCGGACCTCCGCCCCCAGTTGGCACAGGACTCCGATGGTGCTCAGCGTCACCCGGTGTATCAGCAGGTAGGCCGGGGGGAGGTTGAGCTGCTTGCCCAGCTGGTGGGCGGGGGAGCGGGGGTCGCCGATGCGGGTGGCCTGACGCCGCATCCAATCCCGGGTGAAGGTGAACTCCTCGGCCTGCGCCGGTTCGATGATCGGCAGCAGGTACTCCAGTACCGCCTCCGGGTCCAGCTCGATGGACTCCTTCACGAACCCTTCGTCGCACAGCTGCTGGTAGACCACCTCGGCCTGCCCATCCAGCGTCATCCGCAGCGCGGTGCCGATCGTCGGCGGAAGGCCCTCGGGCAGCCGGTCCACCGTCCCGAAGTCCAGGACGCCGAGTTGCCAGGCGCTCACCGGCCCGTCGTCGGCCAGCAGCCGGAAGTTGCCCGGATGCGGGTCGGCGTGCAGCAGTCCCGTACGTGCCGGGCCGGAGAACAGGAACCGGGCCAGCAACTGCCCCGCGCGGTTCCGCTGCTCCGGGGTGCCGTCGGCGATGACCTCCGCCAGCGGTATGCCGTCCAGCCACTCGGTGACCAGGATCTGATCGCTCTGGTGCACCACGGCGGGGACCCGGACGTCCCCGTCGCCGTCGAACTCCGCGGCGTGTGCCCGCTGCGCCTCGGCCTCCAGCGCGTAGTCCAGCTCCTCCGACACCCGGTTCCGCAACTCGGTGATCAGCGGTTTGACGTCCATGCCGGGGATCAGCGGGCCCAGCAGGCGGGCGAAGCGGCTCAGTTGGGTGAGGTCCGACAGCAGTGCCTCACCGGCGCCCGGGTACTGCACCTTCACCGCGACGGGACGGCCGTCGTGCCACACCGCCCGGTGTACCTGGCCGATCGACGCGGCGGCCGACGGCCTGTCCGCGAACTCCTGGAACAGCTCCCGCCACTCCTCGCCCAGCCGTTCGGCGAGGACCGTGTGCACGGTGCTCGTCGGCATCGGCGGTGCCGCCTCCTGAAGCTTGGTCAGCGCCGCGCGGTAGGGGCCGGCCACCTCCTCCGGCAGCGCCGACTCGAAGACGGACAGCGCCTGCCCGAATTTCATCGCCCCGCCCTTCAACTCACCCAATACCTTGAAGAGCTGTTCGGCGGTGCGTTGCTGCAGTTCGCGGCCGACGATCTCGGCCGACCTGCCGCCGATCCGCTTGCCCAGGCCCCAGGTGGCGCGACCGGCGAACCCCAGGGGCAGCGCGGCCAGCTTGGCGGTGCGGGTGACCGCCTTGCGGGGAAGATCAGACATGCGCCCCTCCAACTCACACTGCCCCCAATCGGGGTTACTCCGTCATTGTGGCGTGCCGCCGCTCCGGATCCGAGGCGCCGTCGGACGCCGCCGACCGCGCGGCACCACACCCGCACTCCGGGTGCGGCACGATCGATGAGGTGCGTATGCCCGCACCGGGCAGCGCGAACTCCAGCCGGGCGCCCGTGCACGGCGGCAACGTCCCGTCGAGGAACGTCAACGCCTGCGCCGCCGCCTGTCCCGCGACCGTCGTCGCCAGCGACGCATCACACGCCGGGACCGCGGGGGATCCCCGGCCCGACCGCCACTGTGCCAGCAGCCTCGGCCACGCCGGTTCCGCCTCCGTACGCCGCAGCTCATCGCAGCCGGCGCACGCGGAGAGGCCCGGCACCACCAGCGGCCCCACCACACCCGTCCCCTCCATCACGCCCGCGTACAGATGCGGGATACCGGCCGTCAACAGCGGCTCGGACAGCAGCGGATCGGGGGTGTACGCCCCCAGGTCATCCCGCGGGGTGAGGATTACCAGGGACAGACCCGGCTCGCCCGACTCGCTCACCGGGACCACCGGACGCGGGACACGTCCCCACGGCGATGCCTCCCGCACCAGCCGCCGCGCGGCCACGTCCCGCCGCTCACCGACCTGATCCGCGCGATACCCGCCGGGCAGTACGTCCCACGGCTCGACCTTCCCGCCGTCCAGCACCTCCACCCGGCCGATGCCCGACGCGGACAGCAACGCGGCGACGGCCGCCCCCACCCGGCCCGCGCCCCGCACCCGCGCGCGGACCGCCCGTCGCGCCCCTATACGTCCCCACGCGCCGGTGGCCTCCGGATACCGCACCGACAGCGACGCCAGGTCCGGCCGGAGCCGGGCACAGGCCGCGCCGTCCGCCCGGACCGCGTCGGCCCCGGGACCGCCCCCGGACGCCACCTCCAGCAGCCCCGCGGCGCCCAGCCGCTCCACCACACCCCGCGCACGGGCGGGCGACAGGTCCAGCGCATGGGCCTGGGCGATCAGCTCGTCCATGGTGCGGGTGCCGTCGATCATGTCGAGGAAGTAGCCCGTCGCGATGTCGACGGGACCCACCACCACCGCGTGCGCCGGTGCCACGCCGTACCGCACCGTCGCCCTGTCCAGCCAACCGCGCCGCAGCGCCGGTTTGATCATCGGACGCATCGCATCCGCCCCCGTTCACCGGTCCGTCCGCGGTCCTCCGCGGTGTGTGAACACAGCATGCGCCGACGGCCGGAACGCCCCCCCGAGTTGTCCACAGGCCCGCGCCGCGCGGTCATACGAATGCGACGGGCTGTGGACGACCGGGCCGTCTCCGGCCGGGGCCGGGATGTCAGTGGCCGCGAGTAGCCTCGGGCGCGGCCCACCGGCCGGCCACCCGTCCACCGCGGAGAAGGAGAACCCCCTGCGACCCACCACCCCCGACC